>CAYMTM010000021.1:0-30857 GCA_964393375.1 uncultured Rhodospirillaceae bacterium | reverse complement strand
CAAAAAAAGCCCCGCCACGAGGGCGGGGCTAGGTGAACAGGGAGGCTTCACGTCTGGGAGACGTAGGGTCCGAAGACCCCATCCCGAACCCGTGCGGGCTCGGAATCTCTGGAAATCCGTACCGTCTTGGCGCATGCCGCGCCGCAACAACGATGTATAAATAGGCGGCGGACTATTTGGTTCCCACCAGAAAATCGTCAGTCCTCTCATGCCGCTACTGCATGGCTGTATCGGCAGGAGGCACGCATTTCACGGCGTTGCACCGCCAAAAGGCAGCCGATACGGCGTGCTGTTGAAAGCGCCTGGATGTGCGCGCCGCCAACGGCAAGCCGTTAGCGCGCGCCTCCTTCGGCAACCTGGCGGACGAGAAAATCGCGCAACACGGCAATGCGCTTGGAGTGCCGAAGTTCCTCGGGATAGACGAAGTAGGCTTGCACCTGCGGGCCCGTGAGGTCGGGCAGAATGCGCACGATCGGCGCGTCGGGCGGCACCATGTAGCCGCCGAGCGAGCCGATGCCGAGGCCGCTGCGCACCGCCCGGTAGATGCCGTAGACGTTGTTCACGCGTAGTACCGGCCGACGCGGGCGCTCCGGACTGGCGCCGATCTCGAGCAGCCAGTTCACGTGCGGCACCGGCAGATTGCCGGTATCGCCGTAGACGACGATACGGTGATGGTCGAGGTCTTCGGCCCTTTCCGGCTTGCCGTGCTTCTGGATGTAGTCTTTCGACGCGAAAACCTCGGAGCGCATCGTCAAGAGCGGGCGCTGGATCAGATCGGCCTGGCGCGGCGGCGACATGCGGATAGCCACATCGGCTTCGCGCATGCCGAGATCCAGCTCGGCGTCATCGAGCAGGAGCGTGAGGTCGATCTCGGGGTAGAGCTCGAGAAATTCCTTCATCCGCGGCGTCAGCCAAGCCGAGCCGAAGGCGACGGTGGTGGTGACGGTAAGGGGGCCGCGCGGACGGTCCTTGCTTTCGCTGAGCATCGCCTCCGCCATGGCCAGCTTGTGCACGACGTCGCGCGCGGTATCGTACAGCAGCTCGCCCTGCTCGGTCAGGATCAGGCCGCGTGCATGGCGATGGAACAGCGGCACCTTCAGGCTCTCCTCCAGCGCACCGATCTGTCGGCTCACCGCCGACTGGCTGAGGTTCAGCACCTCCCCGGCATGGGTGAAGCTGCCGGCCTCGGCCACGGCGTGGAAGACGCGCAGCTTGTCCCAGTCCATCAATGGGCGGTTCGGCGAGCCGGGCGGTCGCGTCCCGGATTGCGGCATGGCTTGGGCCCCCCTCTGCCCGGCCTATTGGGCGGCCTGGGCGGCCGCCTGCGCGTAGGTCGCCAAATGGCGATCGGCCTCCAGCGCGGCCATGCAGCCCATGCCGGCCGCGGTAACGGCCTGGCGGAAAACCTTGTCCTTCACGTCGCCGGCGGCGAACACGCCGGGGACCGACGTCGCGGTCGAGTCGGGCGCGGTCAGCAGATACCCTTCCGCATCCATCTTGAGCTGGCCCTTGAACAGGCCGGTGACCGGGTCGTGGCCGATCGCGATAAAGACGCCGTCGACCGCCAACTCGCTCGCTGCCCCGGTCTTGACGTTGCGGATGCGGATTCCGGCGACCGTTGGCGGCGCGCCATCGGCGCCTTCCTGGCCCAGGATTTCGTCCACCACGCTGTCCCACACCACCCTGATCTTCGGGTTCGCGAACAGGCGATCCTGGCTGATGCGCTCGGCGCGAAACCGGTCGCGCCGATGGATTACCGTCACCTCGGTCGCGAAATGGGTTAGGAACAGCGCTTCCTCGACGGCCGAATTGCCGCCGCCGATCACCGCCACCTTCTTGCCGCGGAAGAAGAACCCATCGCAGGTGGCGCAGGCGGAGACGCCATGGCCGCGCAGGCGGGCCTCACTCGGCAGGCCCAGCCAACGCGCCTGCGCGCCGGTGCAGATAATGAGCGTGTCGCCGGTATAGGTTTCGCCGCTGTCGCCCAGGCAGGCAAACGGCCGGCGCTTCAGGTCGCAGGAGACGATCGTGTCATGGACCAGCTTGGTGCCGACATGCTCGGCCTGCTTTTGGAACTGCTCCATCAGCCACGGACCCTGGACGGTCTCGGCAAAGCCCGGATAGTTCTCGACATCCGTCGTGATCGTCAGCTGGCCGCCCGGCTGCATGCCCAACACCAGCGTCGGCTTGAGGTTTGCGCGCGCCGCATAGATCGCAGCCGTGAAACCGGCCGGGCCGCCGCCGAGGATCAATACTTTGCTGTGGTGAGTCGCGCCCATCGCTAGACCTTGGGGCAGGAGAGCCATGCGCCGTCGTTCCCCCATAATAGGGCGGCGATCATGGCGGTTACAAGGCATGCGCCTGGGGTATCACGGCGCCACGAAGCATGCGCCCCGCCGGTAACAGCGGAACGTCGGGCGTCAGAATCCGAACATGTGGTCCAGGCTGAACCGGCCTTGGCCGTCGACAAGGCCGTGATAGCCGAACAGGCGGCAGGTCGTATCGCGGACGACCACGTAACCGCCCGCACCGGCGCGTGCGCGCTGCGACGGGTCGAAGCGCTCGCTGTACCGCCACAGCAGAGACCCGCCGCAAGGGATTCGCACTTGCCGGCGCGCCACTTCCCTGCCCGTCCCGTCGTGCAGGACGAGGTCTGTCGACGAGTGCCCGTGCCAGGGCGTGGAGGCGGGATAGATCAGATGGCAGAGCGTATCGAGCGGGTCGGGCCCGAGGCGCAGGAACAACCGCGTGCTCAAGCCGGGCGCGCGGCCGGCGTAGGATTGCGGCTCGTTGCGATAGGTCAGGACCGTGTTGAAGATATGGGCGCCGAAGCTCGTCTCGGCGACATGGCCATCCGCCTTCGATTCGTAGCGGAAAAGCCCATGCAGCCAGCCGTCGGCTTCGCCCCCCTCGGCAAGGTCGTAGACCAGTTCCAAATGGCCCCAGTCCGCGCCCGGATTGCCCAGCGCGGCGCCGTTCAACACCTCCTCGGCGTCGATCGCCACGCTGTCCTTGCGCTTGAGCCGGCCGAAGCGATGGCGCGCGCGTTCGTGTCCTTCCTTGTCGTAGATGATGGCGGCGATCGGCAGTTCGCGCTGGCAGGTCGCCATTGGCGTCGGCAGCGCGATGGAGCGGAAGCGGGACACCGGCAAGACAGGCGCCGGCAACAGGTAGCCCTTGCCCATCAGGTTGCCGAGTTCGGCGATACGGGGATCGGACTTCAGATCCTCGCGCTCGACATTGGGATGGGCGATGCGTCGGCGCCCCCGATGCGGCTGCTCGGTCTCGATCACCTCGTAGCGCGGCCGCACGAAATGCTTGCCGGCCTGGATCTCGATCTGCTGCGGCCAGCGCGCCGCCGGCAGGAGTTCCGCCACATCGAGCGCATAGGTGCCGAACGCCGGCACTTCGCGGTCCAGCCAGGCGACCGCATCGTCGCCCATCAGGTTCAGGCCGACGCCCCCGTTGGGAATCGGGCAGCAATGGCTGTTCTGCACCCACAGCACGACACGCTCGCCCGCGCGCGGCGCCGGCAGGCCGGCATAGAGGTTCGACGGCCAGGCATTGGCGTCATGCGTGCAGGACAGGCTCGCTGCGCCGTTCGCCAGCGATGCGTCGCTGTAGGTGTCGAGCGCGTACTTCACCACGTCGTGCCCGCGTCCGTTCACGATGTGCACCAGCACCTGGCCGGTGAACGCCGGCAGGTCGAAGCGGCGGCGCACCTCGGCGCTGTCGATGGCCACACCGGCGATGCCGTCCGGCACGTGCTGCTGCCAGGTGGCGATGCGCCTGCCCACTTCGTCGAACAACGCCAGCCAAAGCGACACGTCCTTGGCTCCGTAGCCCGACCAGTAGTTCGCAGTCACCAGCCGCGTATGCAGCCCGTCCTGGTCGCGGAAGAAGGCGAAGTTGGTCGCGAAGTTCAGCGGATCGAGGTAGCGCTGGCGGTTGGTAAGCAATTCGTCCGGCAGGCGCGCCTCGTCCAGCGTGACGACCGCCGCACCCGGCGGCAGCAGATGGCGGATGTGATCGACAAAGCGCGACGCATCGAAGGCGGCCACCAGCACGGCGCGCGCTGACGATCCGCGCAGATCCGTCACCGGCTGGGTGACGTGGCCGACACGCGACTGGCCCAGATCGCTCAGATCCTGCACGTAGACGCCGGCAACACGCAGGGACGACAGATCGTGCAGGCTCGCGACGGTGGACAGAAAGCCAAGCGGATCGTAGATCGCGATCGGGCCTGCCTTGGCGAGTCTGGCAATCAACGCCGCCAGGCGCTCGGCGCCCAGCGGATGGCCCAGCGCCTTGAACAGCGCGTTGCCGCCGGTCTGATTGCTGAACGTGTCGATGCGCAGCGCCATGGCGTTCAGGCCGCGGGCCGGTCGGCGAAGAAGCGCCTGATCGGCTTGGTCACGGCGGACTGCCAGTGGCGGCCCTGCTCGAACCAGCACATCAGGCGGCTGCTGACCCAATTGAGCTGGATTGCGCGGCGCTGGCCGACGAAGGGTCTGTGCCCGTGCCAGGCATTGGGGGTGCAGCGGAATACCAGCAGTGTGCCCATCTCGGGCGGCACCTCCGCCGCATAGTCCTCGAGATCATCGGACGAGCGCAGCATGCGCAGCCAGCCAGCCTTCTCGCGCCAGTCGCGATTCAGGTAAAGCAGTGCCGTCACCACCTTGCCGCGGCGGTCGTAGTGAATGCGCCCGTCATGCGCCCCCGTATGGCCGCGCACCGTCAGCATGGTGGGCAGGGTCTCGAGCGGAAGATCGAGCTTGCGGCCCATGGCGCGGGCGAGCGCCGGCCCGCGCATCTCGTCGATCAGCGCGCGAAAGGCCGGGCCGCAGCGCAAGGTCGAGGGCGGGAAGCTGCCGGGACCCGTGATGATCGGGAAGTCATGCTCGACCGCCGCCGCGGCTTCGGGCCGAAGGAACCCCGGAACCACCGCGAAATCGAACGGTTCGCGGATCAGGGGCGCGCGCGCAAGGGCATCCAGATCGAGCATCGCCATGGGCCGGGGTATAAGGCCTGCGTCGGCGCTAGGCAAACGCGTTTCTCATGGCTTGGCCGCGGCCTGCCGCCACAGGCAAGGGGCCGCGATCGCGACGCCCAGAAGCCCGGTCTGCCATCCCGGCGCCATCAACAGCAGCCCGCCCAGCCCGACCAGCGCGCGCTCCCAATGCCTGAACGGCGCGCGGACATAGCCGGTCAACGCCGCCGCCAGGAACACGATGCCGATCAGGCAGCCCACGACCGTCTCGACAAAGGCGAACCAGGTAAAGCCCTTGGTCACGATCAGCATCGACGGCGCGTAGACGAACACGAACGGCACCAGGGCTTTGGCCATGCCCAGCCGGAACGCGGTGTTGCCGGTCTTGAACGGATCGGCGCCGGCCATGCTGGCGCCGGCATAGGCGGCCAGCGCGACCGGCGGCGTTATGTCGGCGAGGACGCCATAGTAGAAGACGAAGAAATGCGCGACGATCGGCGCGACGCCCAGCAGGCCGAGCGCAGGCGCGGCGATCGTGACCATGATGATGTAGTTGGCAGTGGTGGGCACCCCGCAGCCGAGCAGGATGCACACCACGGCCGTCATCACCAATGTGTAGAACAGCGTCCAGTCCTTCAGCTCGAACAGTGCGGCCGGCAGCAGTCCGCCGGTGAAGCCGGCCAGATTGCCCGCGAAACTGGTTACGATGCTGGAGATCTTGAAACCCACGCCGGTCAGGGTGACGACGCCGACGATGATGCCGACGGTCGCGGCGGCCGCGCCGACGGCGATGGCGTATTTCGCGCCCACCACGAAACTGTCGACCATGTCGGCGATCTTGCGCCGGGCCTCCGGATCGCGCGCGAGGAAGCCGGCCGACACCGCGGCACAGACCACCAGCAGGCCGACCGTCACGTCGCCGCGCTGGAAGATGCCGGCAGAAACCAAGCCAGCCACAACCGCCAGCAACCCGAGCGCCACGCGGCCGTCGCGACCCGTCAACCCCACCAGCATGCAGGCGGTGATGCCCCAGAACGCGGCCAGGTACGGCGTGAAGCCCGAGAACAGCACGATCAGCAGCACGAACAGCGGGATCGATGTAGGCCAGTCGCGCCGCAGGACGTCGCGTACATCGGGCAGCTCGGCCCTGGTCATGCCGCGAAGCCCGTGCTTCTTGGCCTCGAAATGCACCTGCCAGAACACGCCGAAGAAATGCATGAAGGCCGGCACGGCCGCGGCCAGGATGATTGTCTGGTAGGGCGTGTTGAGGAACTCGACCATCAGGAACGCCGCTGCGCCCATGATCGGCGGCGTGATCTGGCCGCCGGTCGAGGCGGTGCTCTCCACCGCGGCGGCGAAATGGCGCTGGTAGCCGAGCCGGATCATCGCCGGTATGGTCAGCGATCCCACCGTGACGGTGTTCGCGATCGACGAGCCCGAGATCATGCCGAACAGGGCGGAGCCCAGAATCGAAACCTTCGCCGGCCCGCCGGCATAGCGCCCGGCGAGCGCCGATGCCAGGTCGATGAAGAACTTGCCCAGCCCCACGCGCGTCGCCAGCACGCCGAACAGCACGTAGTGGAACACGTAGGTCGCGACCACGCCGAGCGCGATGCCGTAGATGCCTTGGCTGGTCAGATAGAGATGGTTGACCACGCCCGACCAGGTTGCGCCGGCATGGGCCAGGATGCCGGGGAAGGAACGCCCGTAGAGCGCGTAAAGGATCATCAGGACCGTGATCGCCGGCAGCGGCCAGCCGACGCTGCGCCGCGTCGCTTCCAGCAGCACGACGATCAGCAGGCTGCCCATGAGTACGTCCATAGGCAGCGGATTGCCGACGCGAAACGCCAGGTCGTCGAAAATGTAGGGGACGTAGAGACTGGCCGCCGCCGCGGCCAGCGCGGCCGCCCAGTCGAGCCAAGAAACTCCCAGCGGTTTCAGCCAAGTCGCGCGCGGCTTCCTGCGATTGTTGACCTTCAGCAGCGGAAAGACCAGGAAGATCAGGCCCAGCACGAAGGCCATGTGCACGCCGCGATGCGTCGTCTCGCGCAGCAGGCCGAAACCGGCGGTGTAGTAGTGGAAGAAGGACAGCGCCAGCAGCAGCGACGTGACGACCATGCCGGCCGCAGGCAGCAGCGGACGGAAGCGGATCTCGCTGTCCAGCTCCTCCTCGAGTTTGCGGGGATCGCCCTTGAACTCGAGCCTGGCGTCGATCATGCGCTGTCCCCGGACGCGAAAACGCGGCGAGCCGCTTCGGTCGGAAGCGGCTCGCGGCACCTGCCAAGTCGGCAACGAGCGTTACTTGAGGAGGCCGACTTCCTTGTAGAACTTCTCGGCGCCGGGATGCAGCGGAATCCCCAGGCCCAGCAGCGCCGTCTCCTTGCGGATCGACTTCCCCTTGGCGTGGCCCGCGTCGAGCACCGCGCGCGTCTTGTCGCTCCACGTCGCCTTGGTCACCTCATAGACCAGATCGGCGTCGATCTTGGCCGAGGTGACCCATTGCGCGCCGACGGCGAGTGTTTTTACCGCGCCGATGTCCTTGTAGGTTCCGGCCGGAATCTCGTCCGGTGCGAAGAACTTCGCCGTCGCGCGCAGCTTGTCGGCCTCGGCGCCGGCGATCGGCACCAGTTCGATGCCGCTGCCCGTCGCCGCCAGCTCGGCGATCGCGCCGGCCGGATACCCGCCGGTGAAGAAGAAAGCGTCGACCGACCCGTCTTTCAGCTTCTCGCCCGCTTGGTTCGGCTTCAGATACTCGGGCTTGATGTCCTTCTCGGCGATACCGTAGGCGGCCAGAATGGTGCGGGCGTTGATGAGGGTGCCCGAGCCCGGCTCGTCCAGCGACACGCGCTTGCCCTTAAGGTCGGCAGGCGACTTCACGCCCAGCCCCTTGCGCGCGACCAAGTGCACGCTCTCGGGATAGAGGTTGGCGATGGCGCGCAACTCCTCGACCTTGCCCTTGCCCTCGTACACGCCTGTGCCGGTGTAGGCCCAGGTGGCGACATCGGCCTGGGCGAAGCCCGACTCGGCCTGGCCGCCGACGATCGCATTGACGTTGGCGACCGAGCCGTTCGATGCCACGGCGCTGGCCGAAATCTTGTCGGAAGAGATGGCATTGGCGATCATGCCGCCGACCGGGTAGTAGGTGCCGGCCGTCCCGCCGGTGCCGATGCGGAAAAACTTCTGCTGCGCCCACGAAGCGCCGGACCACGCCGCGACGGCGGCGACACCGACGGCAAGGGCGGTCAAACTGCGTCTCGTCACATGGATTGCCATCTGGATCTGCTCCTTCCACTGCGATTCTGTCCCGAGATTGCACGGCCGCCGCTGCGGGCCAGCGTGCCGGCGCGATCAGCCGCGCCCCCTATGGGCCGGGGGTCGAGGATGCGCAGAAGCTACACGCGGACGCCGGGACCGACAACCGAGCCCGGGCGCGCTGGCGGCCCGTCCCGCCGGCTCCCCGGTTTCAGAGCGAGTTTATGATCTCGCGATAGGCTTGCTCGGGATAGGCTTTCAACGTCGTCGTCCGCACATTGCCGGCCTGGCCGAGCATGAGCGTGAATCGTGCGGCCACGGCGTCGTCCGGCGCCTCCATGACGGCAACCAAGTCGTAGGCACCCATCGTCATGTACATCGTCTTGATGCTGCCGCCCATCTCGCCCAGCAGCTTTTTCGCCTGGTCAAACCGCTTGGGCGAATCTTTCACGCTGCGGATGCCCTGGTCCGTCCAATTGAGCAGCAGGACATAGGTCGTCATGGCGTTTCTCCCCCTCGTTCATGGCGCTGCGCCCGCCTGAAGCATGCGGGCCGTTTCGGCGCAAGGGCGCGCCCCAGGAGAAGTCTACTACATCCGAAAGGGGGGAGGGACGGGGCCTGTCTAGGGCTGGATCGCCGCGCGCCGCGCCTGCGCTTCGCCGACGCCGCGCGCCAGCAGCGCCTTGAGGACCGCGTCGGAATAGAGGTCGATGCCCTTGGCGTTCGGGTGCCAGTCCTGCGGCGCGGCGACATAGGGCTTGAAATCGTGGATCGGCATGGGGAGGTAGTCCAGCAAATTTACCGATCTCGTCCCCAGAATCCTTTCCAGGCTCTTGACCAGGCCGCTGCCCTGCCGCTCGTCGGTCGCCCCGGCCAAACGCCAGAGATACTGCCTGCCCGCTTCGATCTCCGGCAGCACGGGGAAGTGGATTAGGATCGGGATCGCGCCGGCCGCCAGAACCTTCGCCGCCGCCTCCACAAAGCGCCTGTCGCGCGCGTAGTCGTCCAGCTCGATCGTCGCATAGCCGACCCGTCGCGGCCGCACCCCGGTTCCGAGGAACGTGTCGCCATGCACGATGCGGTTGTAAAGGTACGAAACGCGGAGCGTCCACAGGTTGACGTCGTGCGGGTCGATGACCTGGCGCGCGTTCTCGCGGCGGATCGTGTTGTACTGGCGGACCAGCTCGCGCACCACCGGGTCCTCGCGCCTGGCGGCCGCATCGCCGCGCTGCAGGTGCGCCATCATGGCGTCGCACCAGGCGCGCGTGATCTTGGGATTGACCAACCCCTGTTCGTTGGTGCTGGTGTTGGGGCCTGGCTCGATCGACTCGTCCGGCTCCGTCGCCATGATGAAGCGCCAGTAGCCGCGCACCTCCTTGATGACGCGCCAGGCGCGGGGACGGACCAGGTCGTTGGTGATGTAAGCAAAGATGACGTAGTCCGGCCGCCAATTCGGCACTTCGCGCGCCGCCAGGTCCATCATCTGCAACAGGCCATAGGAATCGCGCCCGAAATTGACGACATGGACCGACCGGCCCGTGGCCTTCTCCAGCTTGCGCTGCAGCAGATTCGGCCAAGTGTCGCCGTCGTAATGCATCGTCGCGAAGCTGTCGCCGAACACCAGGATGCGGAGGTCGGCCCGCTCGTACGACCCGATGATGCGGCCGATATTGCCCTGCGCGTTGGTCATCACCTGTGGCTGGGTGCAACCGGCAAAAGCGCCCCTGTCGATATAGGCTGTCCAATAAGGAAGGTTGGCGATGTAGGCGAAACCCGCCTCGCGGTCGAATCTCCATGGCGCGGTGTTGTAGACGCCGAAGCTGGGATTCGGATCCTCAGCGACCGGCCCGGCCAGGGCCCGCAACTTGTAGGCGAGCCATAAACGGTACCCGCCTTCGGCCGCCAGCACGCCAAAGGCCAGAGATGCAACCAGAAGGATCAGGTTTGCGTAGCGGCGCAGGACGCACTCCGTGGACGCGATCAACCGGATGATGGTGCCGCCGGCGTGAATTGAACACGCGACCCCACCCTTACCAAGGGTGTGCTCTACCTCTGAGCTACGGCGGCGCCGCCGCGGAGCGTCGCGGCCCCGAACCGGCCGCTTGAACGGGGGCGGACCATAGTATAGGCCCCAAAGGGGCGCAAGCGCGCCCGGCCGCGGCCCTATTGCCGCCGCAAGCCCATGCAAGGATCGACCCGATGACCAAGGACGATCCCAACCAGCCCGCTCTCACCCCTCGTGCTCGGCGCGAGGCCAACGAGCGCCGCTTGCGCCAGGCCAGGGCGCTGCGGGCGAATCTGCGCCGCCGCAAGCTTAAGGACCGAATACGCGGCGCCGCCGGCGGCGACGGGGACGGTGCGTCTGAGGCCTTGGAAAACAAGGACGAATCGATCAACAGGGGCGGTGCTTGAGACGGCGTTCCCCCTCCGCTACAACCCGGGCGACCAATCCGCTTGGGGACGCCCGACGATGCCGGTCATGCCGGACCACTGGATTCGCGCGCAGGCCAAGGCCAAGGGCATGATCGAGCCGTTCGTCGACGGCATGAAGCGCGCGGGCGTGATCTCCTACGGGCTGTCGTCCTATGGCTACGACGCGCGCGTGGCCGACGAGTTCAAGGTCTTCACCAATGTCGACAATGCGTTGGTCGATCCCAAGGCGTTCTCGGCGCAGAGCTTCGTCGACCGCAAGCAGGAGATCTGCATCATCCCGCCGAACAGTTTCGTCCTGGGCCGCACCGTCGAGTATTTTCGCGTGCCGCGCGACGTCCTGGTGATCTGCCTGGGCAAGTCGACCTATGCACGCTGCGGCATCATCGTCAACGTCACGCCGCTGGAGCCGGAATGGGAAGGCCACGTGACCTTGGAGTTCTCGAACACCACGCCGCTGCCCGCCAAGATCTATGCCAACGAGGGCGCTTGCCAGTTCCTGTTTCTCAAGGGCGACAGCGATTGCGAGACCTCCTACCGCGATCGCGGCGGCAAATACATGGGCCAGCGCGGCGTGACGTTGCCGAAACTATAGGACGCTGAGGAAAGCCGGTATGGACAAACTGCGCATCGCGGGCGGCAAGAGGCTGGTCGGCGAGATCGCGATCGGCGGGGCGAAGAACGCGGCCCTGCCGCTGATGGCGGCCAGCCTGCTGACCGACGAGGAGATGACGCTCCGCCACGTCCCGCGGCTGGCCGACATCGACACGATGACGAACCTACTGGTCCAGCACGGGGTGACCATCACGCTCGTGGGCGCCAACGGCAGGAACGGCAACGGCGACCGCCGCGCCAACGGCGGTGGCGTCACGATGCGGCTGAAGGCCGACGACATCGGCTCGACCACCGCGCCCTACGACCTGGTACGCAAGATGCGCGCCTCGGTGCTGGTCCTGGGGCCGCTGGTGGCGCGGCACGGCCAGGCGCGCGTGTCGCTGCCCGGGGGGTGCGCGATCGGCACGCGGCCGATCGACCTGCATCTGAAAGGCTTGCAGGAGCTAGGCGCCGAGGTAGTGCTGGAGGGCGGCTATGTCACGGCACGCGCCCCCGGGGGCCTGACCGGTGCGCGGATCGTGTTTCCGTCGGTGTCGGTCGGCGCGACCGAGAACCTGCTGATGGCCGCCACCTTGGCGCGCGGCGAGACCGTGCTGGTCAACGCGGCGCGCGAGCCCGAAGTCGCCGACTTGGCGCGCTGCCTGGTGGCGATGGGGGCACAGATCGAGGGCATCGGCACCGACCAGCTCACGATCCGCGGGGTCGACCGGCTGCACGCGGCCGACCACCTGATCGTCCCTGACCGGATCGAGGCCGGGACCTACGCCATCGCGGCCGCCATCACCGGGGGCGATATCGAGCTGCTGGGCATGGATCTCGACCTGATCCAGGCGCCGGCCAAGGCCCTGGGCGAGGCCGGCATCGCCCTGTCCGGCACCGAGCGCGGTATCCGCGTCGCGGCAGGCAACCGCCGTCCCATCGGGGTCGACGTTATGACCGAGCCTTTCCCCGGCTTTCCCACCGACCTGCAGGCCCAGATGATGGCGTTGATGACGGTTGCCGAGGGCGCCGCCATGATCACCGAGACGATCTTCGAGAACCGCTTCATGCACGTGCCCGAGCTGTGCCGCATGGGCGCCAACATCAACGTGCATGGCTCCTCGGCGATGGTGCGCGGCGTCGGTTCCTTGACCGGGGCTCCGGTGATGGCGACCGACCTGCGCGCCTCGGTATCGCTGGTCCTGGCCGGCCTTGCGGCGCGGGGCGAGACCACCGTCAACCGCATCTACCACCTCGACCGCGGCTACGAGCGGATCGAGGAGAAGCTGGCGGCTTGCGGGGCCGATATCGACCGGATCAGGGGGTAGCGGTCAGCTTCCGGCGGTCGCCACGCACGCGTGCAGGGGGTCGGTGGCCTGGAACAGGGCGAAGCGCAGGGCCTCGCGCTGGGTGGCGAAATGCCATTCGGTGCCGTGGATGCTGTCGCGCAGGATCCAGCCTGCCGCGTCCCGGGGCGGGATCACCACCCAGCTGCGTCGGGCGCTGCTGGACGGCGCGACGGACGAGGTTGGAGCCGAACGGCCCATGGCTGCATTTCCTGCCGAGGCGGGGGCGACGGACCGCGTCCTGCTGCCGCCGCACCGCCAATCTTGCGCCGATTCCGTGAACAAAGACTTACCGCTTGGCCCAGGCGCCCGCGGCGTGCGAACACCTTTTCCCGCGGGCGGCTTTGCAGTATGTCCACGACCTATCCGCCGGCATGTCTCCTGGAGCCGTCCGCCCGATGACATCTCCTTCCAAGCAGGACCGGCTGCGGTTGCGCGCCGAGGACGAGGAGGACCTCGCGGTTCTTTCGGCCTGCCTGCAGGACGCGCTTGTAGCGGTGCGCGATATCGTCCATTTGCCCGCGGAACGGCGCCTGGTGATGGTCGTCAATCGCTACCGCTGGGAAAAGGACCAGGATCCCGCCGCGGAAGGCCCTGCCGAGCGCGTTCTGTGCGCCGTGGCGATGGAAGGGGTGCGGCAGGTGCGCCGACGCGGCATAGACCAGGGCAGGCCCGGCCATCTCTTGTCGGTCCTGGCGATCCGGCCGTCCGACACCAAGCAGGGGATGCCCACGATCGAGATCGTGTTTTCCGGCCAGGCGGCGGTCCGGGTCGATCTGGATCGGCTGCAGCTCCGCGCGGAGGACGTTGAGGAACCCTACCCTACGGCCTGGCGGCCCCGGCACAAGCTGGACGATTCCGCCACCGGGGCCTCATGATCGCTCCCGATGTCGCAACCGGAACCCCTCGTCCTCGCCCTGCCCAAGGGCCGGGTCCTCGATGCCGTCGCGCCGCTGCTCAGGCGCGCGGGCATCGAACCCGAGCCGTCCTTCGCCGACCCTGACGACCGCAAGCTGCGCTTCGCGACCAACCATCCGCATGTCTCGATCGTGCGGGTGCGCAGCTTCGACGTGGCGACCTTTGTCGCCTTCGGCGGGGCGCAGCTCGGCGTGGCCGGCAACGACGTCTTGATGGAGTTCGACTACCAGGAGATCTACGCGCCGGTGGACCTGAAGGTCGGTCATTGCCGGCTGGTGGTGGCCGAGCCGGCCGCGATGGTGCGCGACGACGACCCTTCGCGCTGGAGCCATGTGCGGGTTGCCACGAAGTACCCCTCCCTGACCCAGCGTCATTTCGCCCGGCGCGGCGTGCAGGCGGAGTGCATAAGGCTGAGCGGGGCGATCGAGCTGGCGCCCTCGCTGGGCCTCTGCCAGCGCATCGTCGACCTCGTGCAGACCGGCAGCACGCTCAAGGCAAACGGGTTGGTCGAGGTCGAACGGATCGCGGACGTGACGTCGCGCCTGGCGGTCAATCGCGCCGCCTTGAAGACTCGGCCCGAGGAGCTGATGGGCTGGATCGAAAAATTCCGAGAGGCCGCCGATGCCGCTTAAATTGATCGCCGCCGATCCCGATTTCCGCGCGCGGTTCGACGCCTTCGTCCAGGCGCGACGCGGACCGTCGCCCGACGTCGCGGGTGCGGTTTCCGCCATTCTGGCCGATGTTCGCACGCGCCGCGACCGGGCCGTACTGGAGCTGACGGAGCGCTTCGACCGGTTCGATGCGACATCGGTCGCGGCCCTGGCGCTCGAAAGGGCCGCAATCGATGCAGCGGTCCGATCGGTGCCCCAGGCAACGCTGGAGGCGCTCGACGTCGCCGCGGGACGGATCGAGGCGTTCCATCGCCGCCAGTTGCCCAAGGACGAGCGCTGGCGCGACGAGGCTGGCGTGATCCTGGGATGGCGGTGGATGCCGCTTTCCTCGGTTGGGCTCTATGTGCCGGGCGGCACGGCGGCCTATCCCAGTTCGGTTCTGATGAACGCAATCCCGGCCAAGGTCGCGGGGGTGGGGCGCATCGCCATGGCCGTACCGGCGCCAGATGGCGCGCTTAGCCCGCTGGTGCTGGCCGCCGCAAGGCGCGCCGGGGTGGACGAGATCTGGCGTATCGGCGGCGCCCAGGCGGTGGGTGCGCTCGCGTTCGGCACCGAGACCATCGAGCCGGTCGACAAGATCGTGGGCCCGGGTAACGCCTATGTCGCGGAGGCCAAGCGCCAGGTGTTCGGCCTAGTCGGGATCGACTCGATCGCGGGTCCCTCGGAGATCCTGGTGGTGGCGGACCGCGGCAACGACCCCGCCTGGGTCGCCGCCGACCTTCTCTCGCAAGCCGAGCACGATCCGGCCTCGCAGTGCGTGCTGATCACCGACGACCCGGCGCTCGCGGACGGCGTGATCCAGGTGGTCGACCTACTGCTGCAGCGCCTGCCGCGCGGGGCGATCGCCGGGGCAAGCTGGCGCGACCACGGCGCGGTCATCCTGGTTCAGGACGTTCGCACCGAGGCGCCGGCGCTGGTCGACGCCATCGCGCCCGAGCATGTCGAGCTGTGCGTCGCCGAGCCCGAGACGTTGATGGACCGGATCAGCCATGCCGGCGCGGTTTTCCTGGGGCGCCACACGCCCGAGGCGATCGGCGACTACGTGGCGGGCTCGAACCACGTGCTGCCGACCTCGCGCGCCGCGCGCTTCGCCTCGGGACTGGGCGTGCTCGACTTCATGAAACGAAGCTCGATCGTTGCATGCGATGCGGCTTCCGCGCGGGCGATCGGGGCTGCCGCGGTCTCGCTCGCCGTGGCCGAGGGGCTGGACGCGCATGCGCTCTCGGTCGCGATGCGGCTGGATGAGGGAAAGAAGGGCCCGTGAGCGGCTCGAAAGACGATGCGGGCCGGGCGGCTGCCGCACGCAGCGCCAACCGAATCGTCAAGATCACGCTCGACGAACGAAGCGTGGTGCGCCGCGCACCGGAGATCGAGCACGAGCGTGCGGTCGCTATTTTCGACCTGATCGAGGAAAACAGCTTCGCCCCGGCCGGCGACCTCGAGGGCCCGTTCGCGCTGCATCTCTCGATCGCCGACAACCGCCTGGTCATGGACATCAGGCGCGAAGACGAACAGCCACTGTCGCGCGTGGTGTTGCCGCTCAGCCCCTTCCGGCGCATCGTCAAGGACTACTTCGAGGTCTGCGAAAGCTACTTCCAGGCCATCCGCACCGCGCCGCCCTCGCGCATCGAGGCGATCGACATGGGCCGGCGCGGCCTGCACAACGAAGGCTCGGACCTCCTGCGCCAGCGCCTCAAGGACAAGATCGAGATCGACCACGACACGGCGCGCCGGCTGTTCACGCTGGTCTGCGTGCTGCACATCCGCGGGTGACGGCGCGATGGCCGACACGCCGGGCAGCGTGCTTTTTGCGTGCACCATGAACTCGGTCCGCTCGCCGATGGCAGAGGCGATCCTGAAGCACCTGCACGGCAAGCACGTCTATGTCGATTCGGTGGGCGTGCGGAAGGGCGAGATCGACCCGATGGCCGTGGAAGTGCTCGACGAAATCGGTATCGACGCGCACAAGCACAGGTCGAAGAGCTTCGAACAGCTCGAAGACGGGTTCTACGACCTGATTATAACGCTGTCGCCGGAGGCCCAGCACCGCGCGATCGAGCTCACCCGCACCATGGCGTGCGAGGTAGAGTTCTGGAACACGTTCGATCCCCAGATCGTCGAGGGCACCCGCGAGCAGCGCCTGGATGCCTATCGCCAAGTGCGCGACCAGCTGATGCGGCGGATCAAGGAACGTTTCCCGGTGGCCGGCGGGCCGAAGGTGTGATGCCGGCATTTGCCCCCATGCCCGGCCATGACGGCCGGGAATCGATGCCGGCACGTCGCTCATTCCTGTTCCCTATCCACCACCTTGCGCGCGATGTCGTAGGAGAATCCCGCGCGTGCCAGGGCCGCGAGGTCGCGCAGGCGGCGTTCCTCGCGTCCCGCAGCCGGACCGAACGGACCGAGACGCCGCCGGCGGGCATAGGCCTGGGCTGCTTTGAGTTCGCTTTCCGCGTCGCCCTCCCCGGCGGCTTCGAGCGCGGCTTCCACCGTGTCCGGGGCCACGCCTTTGGCGGCAAGCTTCATCCGGACCATGCGCGCAGACCCGCCGCGCCGGCGCAGCGAGCGCGTCGCCGCCTCGGCGTAGGTGCGGTCGTCGATCAGGCCCGAGCGCCGGTAGCGTTCGACCAGCGCGTCCACCCAGCCCGCACCCTCGGCGCGGTCCGTGCCGCAGAACCGCGCCGAGCGGTCGACGCGGCGCATCAGCACGCGCCGCAGGTTCTCCGCCGAACTGGCGTAGCGCTCGAGATAGGCCAGCGCCGCGTGCTCCAGGCGCTCCCGGGTCGCCGGCTTCGGCGCCTTGCGTCGTCCCGCTTGCCGATCCGTTGGCCGGTTCATCCGGTGACGATGCCATGCCGGCTTGCTCGGCGCCACGCGGGGGCGTAAAGACGCCTGCCCGTTCTTCCTGCCGATCGGAGAGGCGACCCATGCCGCCCCAACCGCGCCGCTACGGCTCCGTCAACTGGCTGGGCCTTTGGACGTTGTACGTGAAGGAGGTCCGCCGGTTCTGGAACGTCGCCACCCAGACCGTGGCCGCGCCAGTGATTACGACGCTGCTGTTCCTGGCCGTGTTCGCCCTGGCGCTCGGCGGCGGCAGCCAGGCCGTGGCGGGCGTGGCCTATATCCAGTTTCTCGCGCCCGGCCTCATCGTCATGGCGATGACGCAGAATGCCTTCTCCAATACGTCGTCTTCGCTCGTGATCGCCAAGGTGCAGGGCAATATCGTCGACCTCTTGATGCCGCCCTTGAGCCCGGCCGAACAGACCGCGGGGCTGGCGCTGGGCGGCCTGACGCGCGGGCTGGTGGTGGGTGCATCCGTGGCGCTCAGCATCCTGCCTTTCGTCGACCTGCGGGTCCACCACTGGGGCTATATGCTGTTCCACGCGGTCGGCGCATCGCTGATGCTGTCGCTCCTGGGCGTGCTGGGCGGGCTTTGGTCCGAGAAGTTCGATCACCTTGCGGCGGTGACCAATTTCGTCGTCACGCCGCTGGCGTTCCTCAGCGGCACGTTCTATTCGACGGAGCGCCTGCCCGAGCCGTGGCTGACCGTGGCGCATCTCAACCCCTTCTTCTACATGATCGACGGGTTCCGCTACGGCATGACCGGCCATGCCGACGGCTCGCTGGCCGCGGGCGTTGCCGTGATGATCGCGGCGAACCTGGCTCTGGCGCTGCTGGCGCACCGGCTGTTCGCCACCGGCTACAAGCTGAAACCCTGACATGACGCGCGATGGGCGGCTTCGCATCGGCTGCGGCGCGGGCTTCGCCAACGACCGGATCGACGCGGCGGTCGCACTGGCCGATCGCGTCGACCTGGACTACCTGGCGTTCGAATGCCTGGGCGAGCGCACGGTCGCCTTCGCCCAGCTGCGCCGGCTCGGCGATCCGCGTCACGGCTACGACGCGCTGTTGGAGCGCCGGATGGAAGCGATCCTGCCGATCGCGCTCCGCAAGGGCACGCGCATCGTTTCGAACATGGGCGGCGCCAACTCGGTCGGCGCAGCCGAGGCGACGGTCGCGGTCGCGCGGCGCCTTGGACTCAAGGTCAAGGTAGCGGCGGTGACGGGCGACGACGTGCTCGACCGCCTCGACCGCCGGCAGCCGGCAATGGAGGCCGCGATCGACCTCGCCTCGCTCAAGGAGATCGTGTCCGCGAACGCCTATATCGGCGCCGAGGCGCTGCTGCCGGCGCTGCGGTCCGACGCCCAGGTGATCCTGGCAGGGCGCGTGGCCGATCCCTCGCTGTTTCTGGCGCCGATGGTAGCGGCCTTCGGCTGGGCGCTGGACGACTGGCCGCGCCTCGCCCGGGGCACCGCGGTCGGGCACCTGCTGGAATGCGCGGGCCAGCTCACGGGCGGCTACTTCGCCGACCCGGGCCGCAAGGACGTTCCCGACATGGCGCATCTGGGCTTTCCTTACGCCGTGGTGGATGCCGACGGCAATGCCGAGTTGATGAAGGTGCCCGGCACGGGCGGCACGATCAGCCTCATGACCTGCAAGGAGCAGCTCTTTTACGAGGTGACCGACCCGCATGCCTATCTGACGCCCGACGTGGCGGCCGATTTCACCGGCGTCACGCTGCGCGAAACCGGGCCGGATCGTATCGCGGTCGCGGGTGCCAGCGCGCGCGGCCGGCCGGAGAAGCTCAAGGTCAGCGTCGGCTATCGCCACGGGTTTATCGGCGAGGGCGAGATCTCCTATGCGGGGCCCAATGCCGCTGCGCGGGCGCGGCTTGCCGGCGACGTAGTGCGCGAGCGGTTGTGCGGTACGGTCGACGAATTGCGCATCGACCTGATCGGCATCGATTCCGGCCATCGGCGGTTTTACGGCAACCAGCCCGAGCCATACGAAGTGCGGCTGCGCGTGGCGGGGCGCGCGGCGACGCGGGCGCTGGCAGAGACGGTGGGCGAGGAGGTGGAGGCGCTGTTCACCAACGGACCGGCGGCGGGCGGCGGCGTGAGGCGGTCGACGCGCGAGGTGATCGGCGTGGTCTCAGCCCTGATCCCGCGCGACCGAGTGGCGTGCGCGACGCACTACCTCGCGACCTGATGCCCAGGCTCTACGACATCGCGCATTGCCGCACTGGCGACAAGGGTGACACGCTGGTCGTGTCGCTGTTCGCCTATAAGGACGTGGACTATCCCCTGATCCGCGCGCGCGTGACGGCCGATGCGTTGCGCGCGCATCTCCAGGGCATCGTCGAGGGCGAGATCAAGCGCTTCGAACTGCCGAACGTGGCCGGGCTGCAGTTCGTCTGCCAGCGCGCGCTTGCCGGCGGCGTGACGACGGCGCTGACGCTCGACACACACGGCAAAGCGCTGAGCTACGCCGTGCTGGAGATGGCGATCTAGTGCGTCGCCCGGCGCCGGTGCTACGGTTGCGCGACACGGCGTTCGGGAGGATAGGTTGGAACGTCGATTGGTGGCGATGATGGCCGCCGACGTCGCCGGCTACAGCCGGCTGATGGGCGCGGATGAGCGCGGAACGCTTGCCGATTTAATGGAGCGCCATTCCTCGATCGTTGCTCCCGCCATCGCGCGGCATCGTGGACGTATCGTCAAGCTGATGGGTGACGGCCTTCTGGCCGAGTTCGGCGGCGTGGTCGAGGCGGTGGAATGCGCAGCCGAGATCCAGGCGGCGTTGGCCGAGCGCGATGCCCCGCTGGCGGAAGATCGCCGCATGGCCATGCGCATCGGCGTGCACCTGGGCGACGTGATGGCGGAGGGAGGCGATATCTTCGGCGACGGCGTCAACATCGCCGCGCGATTGCAGGCCATCGTCGAGCCGGGCGGCATCCGCCTCTCGCGCCAAGCCTTCGACCTGATCGACGGCAAGTCGAAGCTGGCGTTCCGCAGCCTGGGCCCGCAGTCGCTGAAGAACATTGCCCGGCCAGTCGAGGTGTTCGCTGCCGACCGCACCGGCACCGGTGCCACGCGCCCGGCCGTGGCGGCCACGCCGGCGCTGACCCAAGAAGTGCGCTACTGCCGCGCCTCGGACGGCGTGCGCATTGCCTTTGCGGCGGTTGGCAGCGGGCCGCCGCTGGTCAAGACGGCGAACTGGCTGAACCACCTGCAATACGACTGGGAAAGCCCGATCTGGCGGCACTTTCTGCATGGGCTGGCGCGCGAGCATACGCTGATCCGCTACGACGCGCGCGGAAACGGCATGTCCGATTGGGATGTCGACCATATCGCATTCGGCCGCCGGGTCGCCGACTTGAAAACGGTGGTCGATGCGGCCGGGGTGAGACGCTTTCCCTTGCTCGGCATTTCGCAGGGCTGCGCCGTCTCCATCGCCTTCGCGATCCGCTATCCCGAACGGATCTCGCACCTGATCCTCTACGGCGGCTATGCATTGGGTTGGCGCAAGGCGGCACGTACTGCGTCCGAGCGCCAGGAGGGCGCCGCCATGCTGACCTTGATGCGGCTCGGCTGGGGCAAGCCCAACGCCTCCTTCTGGCAGCTCTTTACCTCGCAGTTCATCCCCGACGCCAGCAAGGAGCAGAGTGACTGGTTCAACGAGCTGCAGCGCACGACAACCTCGCCGGAATGTGCGGCCCGCTACCTGGAAGTCACCGGCGATATCGACGTGCGCCCGCTGCTCGGCAGGATCGCCTGCCCGACTTTGGTGATGCATGCGCGCGACGACGCCCGTGTTCCGTTCGAGGCGGGCCGGCTCATGGCGAGCAAGATCTCCGGCGCGCGCTTCGTGGCCCTGGACGGGCGCAACCATCTGTTCTTGGAGCGCGAGCCGGCCGCAGCACGGTTCCTCGAAGAATTGCGCCTGTTCCTGGGCCGATGACCGCCGGCTAGTGACCCGATTCCGAAGTTCACCGCCGGTATTGCGATCGGCCAAAGGCGAACTTCGGGTTCTGGGCACTAGTCCAGCTTTTCGCCCAGCAGCTCTTCCAGCGCCTTTCGCAGCCCCGCTTCGAGCTCGGGTGGCTGCAATGGCACGTTGCTGGCAAGGCAGTCGGTGGCGATCTGCAGCACCGTCAGCCGGGCTGTGGTCTTGTCGTTGCCGTTTACCACGTGCCACGGCGCAGTGCGCGTGGAACACCGCTTCAGCATGTCGCCGAACGCCTTCTGGTAGGCGTTCCAATTGCGGTGCGTGCGCAGGTCGGATTCGGTCAGCTTCCAGCGCTTGTAGGGGACCAGCGCGCGCTCGCGAAAGCGCCGCAGCTGTTCCTTCTTGTCGATGTCGATGAACAGCTTGACCAAACGTATTCCGTCGTCGACCAGCATCTTCTCGAAGCGGTTGATCTCGCCATAGGCCCGGCGCCAGTCCTGCTTGGCGGCCAGCCCGTCGATCCGCTCGACCAGGACGCGCCCGTACCACGAGCGGTCGAAGATCGCGATCGTGCCGGGCTCGGGCAGGCGCGCCCAGAATCGGCGCAGGTAGTGATGCCCGTGGTCGTGCGCGTCGGGCGGGCCGATCGGCCAGACCTTCACGCCGCGCGGGTCCAGCCGTTCGGTCAGTCGCCGGATCGCGCCGCCCTTGCCGGCCGCGTCGACCCCCTCGAAGACCAGGACCGCGCGGCGCCCGTCGCGCCGATAGGCCTGCTGGATTTCCAGCATGCGGATCTGGAGTTCGGCGATCGGCGCCTCGGCCTTTTGACGATTCCTGGCGCTGGGATTGGCCATTCCGCCATCCTAGCGTCGGCGCGGGGCCTAGGCCATGCGCCGAGGCGGGATTGCAGCCGCATCCGAAATGCGGTCAAGTGCGCCGCTTCGCTGCGCCATCCGACCGGGAGCCGCCGCCATGTCCGCGCCAATGCCGTCGCCGCCGCTCGCGGGGTACCGCGTCCTCGACCTTTCGCGCGTTCTTGCCGGCCCGTGGTGCACTATGACGCTGGGCGACCTGGGTGCCGACGTGATCAAGGTCGAGCCGCCCGGGGCCGGCGATGACACGCGTGCCTGGGGCAAGCGCATCGTCGGCCTGGAGAGCACCTATTTCCTGTCGACCAACCGCAACAAGCGCGGCATCGCCGTCGATCTGGCCAAGCCCGAGGGCGCAGCGCTGGTCCGCCGGATCGCCGAGCGCGCCGACGTGCTGGTAGAGAACTTCAAGCTCGGCGGATTGAAGAAATTCGGCCTCGACTACGAATCCGTCCACGCGCGCAATCCGCGCCTGGTCTATTGCTCGATCTCGGGCTATGGCCGCACCGGCCCGGCCGCCGCACGCGCGGGATACGACGCGGTGATCCAGGGCGAATCGGGCCTGATGTCGATCACCGGCGAGCCCGACGGGCCGGCCTTGAAGGTGGGCGTGGCGCTGTCCGACGTGATGACCGGCATGTACGCGGTTCAGGCGATCCTGGCCGCGCTGATCGCGCGGGACAGGACAGGCAGGGGCCAGCATATCGACCTGGCGCTGCTCGACTGCACCATGGCGAACCTCGCCAACGTCGCGTCATCGGCGCTGCTGCTCGGCACCGTGCCGAAGCGCTATGGCAACGCGCACGCCGACATTGCGCCCTACCAGACCTTCGCCGCGTCCGATGGCGACATCGTCGTGGCCGTGGGTAACGACGCGCAGTTCCGCAAGTTCTGCGCGGAGGTGCTGGGGCGCCCGGACCTGGCTGCCGACCCGCGCTTCGCGACCAATCCCCTGCGCAGCCAGAATCGCGCGGCGCTGGTGCCCGCGATCGCCGCCGCAATGAAGGCGCAGCCCCGCGTCTTCTGGATCGACCGCCTGCTGAAGTCCGGCGTGCCGGGCGGCGCGGTGCGCGACGTGCAGGAGGCGCTGGGGTCGCCCGAGGCCAGGGCCCGACGCATGGTGCGCGAGGTGCCGCATCCGCTGGTGGCCACGATGAGGATCATGGGCTCGCCGATCAACCTGTCCGACACGCCGGTGCGCGAGCCCGTGGCCCCGCCGACGCTCGGCCAGCACACGGACGAGGTATTGCGCGAGGTGCTGCGCTTGGGAGCCGCCGAGATCGCCAGGCTGCGGGCGGAAGGAGCGGTGGCCTAAAGGCCCAGCCGCCGCCTCGCCTCCGCCGCCGCGCGTTGCGTGTCGTCGAGCGGCGTGTAGGTCCAGCGTTCCAGCGTGCCCTTGAACGGGCGCGTCAGACCCTCGCGTTCCAGGTCCTCGTGGAAGCGGCGGAACTTCGGCGTACCGCCCTCCAGGTGGACCACCAGCACCGGCTTGCCGGTCGCCAGCGCCTCGCTGACCATGTTCACGGAATCGCCCGTCGTGATCACGTAGTCGGCCAGCGCCAGGAACGCGAAGTAAGGATTGTCGCCTGTGCCGTCCCAGAACCAGACGGGCAGGTCCTTCAACCGTTCGCGCAGCATTGTCTCGGCCTCGGCGCGGGTGCGGCGCGAGGTCGTGACCAACAGCCCGGCGCCATCGCGCCGGCACAAAGTCGCCAAGTCGTCCGCGAGCTTGAGCACGACCGCGGGGGTCAGGCGATAGGCCGCGCTGTTGCCGCCGATCGTCACCGCCACGCGCGGGCGGGGCAGGTGGTCGAACCTGCCCGCGAACTTTGCCGCCTCGCGTTCCAGCCGCGCGGAGGTCACCCGGTTGACCGCGCCGCGCACCACGAGCACGTTCGGGCCGCTCAAGCGGTCGTGCATCGGCGCCACCACAAGGTCGAAGCGCCTTGGATCGAGCGTCGGGTCCTGGACGTAGATCACCTTGGTACGCCCCTTGGACTTGCGCCGGACTCGCAGGACGGGGGCGATCGACTTCGACCCGCAGGCTACGATCACGTCGGGATAGGGTGGGCCGATCGGGTCGCTGTCCGCCGTGGCCGCCCAGTGCGGCATCAGCCAGAGCTGGGGCGCCAGGTAGCGCCACGGCGCGCGGGCGCGGAAGGTCTTCAGCACCGGTTCGAGGCCCATGGCCTCGGCGAAGCCGAGCGCCTGGTTCACCATGCCGATCGTACCGTCGGTCAGGACCCAGCAAGTGGTCATCGATGCCCGGCTCTTGCGCGTTCCATCCTAGCGATCACCGCCGACCTGCCCCTCCGCCAGCGCGAGGGAGGGGACAGATGAGGGGATATGCACCATAGAGTTCCGTCTCCCCTCGCGGGAGGGGGTCAGGCGGCGGGGGACTTTCGCTATGCCGCCGCCCGCGCCGCGCGCAGGTTCTCGATCGTGCGCGCGCAGGCCCGCGCCGCCTCCTCGCCTTTCACCGCGAAGTGCTGGTGGAAGAAGCGCTGATGCTCGGCATGCTCGTGGAAGTTCTGCGGGGTCAGGACGGCCGAGATCACCGGCACCTCGGTCTCGAGCTGCACCCGCATCAGCCCGCCGATCACCGCATCCGCCACGAATTCGTGGCGATAGATGCCGCCGTCCACCACCAGGCCCGAGGCGACGACGGCGGCGTAGCGGCCGGACTTCGCCAGCAGCTTCGCCTGCAGCGGGATCTCGAAGCTGCCCGGCACCTCGTATAGGTCGATGCTCGATCGCGGATAGCCGGCATCTTCCATCGCGGCCACGAAGGATCGCCGGCACTGGTCGACGATCTCCTTGTGCCAGCAGGCCTGGACGAAGGCGATGCGCTTGCCGTCGTGGTTCGAGAGAGTCTGTTCGGAACGGCGCTGATTCATGGACTACTCCGTCAAGAGAGCCGAAGCCAGAACCAGGGCGCGCACGGGAAGCGGGCGATGCCCCGCGCGCGAAGATGCGCGGATACACCGGCCCAGGGCCATCGACCCAAGGCCGACAGCCCGCGGCTGCCCGTTCTCTTTCATCCGGACTGTGACCGTCGGCGCCGGACTTCGACCGGCTCTGCTGACCCCGGCGGTGGCCCGCCGGGCGCTCGCGGGCTCGCAAGGTCGCCCTTGCCTACCGCCGGTGGGGAATTCCGCCCCGCCCTGAGAACGTCGCCCACTTCTAGCGCGCCCGTGCGCCGGGAACAATGCCGCGCGGTCCGCGCCGAGTTGCATTTTCTGCAACCCTATGGCAAGCCGCCGCCCGGCCAAGGAGTGGAGCATGCCCGGATTCAAGACCATCGACGACGTGCCGGTCGCCGGCAAGCGTGTGATCCTGCGCGCCGACCTGAACGTGCCGATGCGCGATGGCAAGGTCGGCGACATGACGCGGGTGGAACGCCTGGCGCCGACGATCCGCGAGCTGGCGGAGAAGGGCGCCAAGGTGGTGGTGATCTCGCATTTCGACCGGCCGAAGGGCAAGGTGGTGCCGTCGATGTCGCTGGGGCCGTTGGCCCCCGCTCTCAGCAAGGTCCTGGGCGGCAAGCGCGTCGCTTTCGCCCAGGACTGCGTCGGCACCAAGGCCGAGGCCGCGGTCGCGGGCCTGGAGAACGGCGAAATCGCGCTGCTGGAAAACCTGCGCTTCCACGCGGAGGAGGAGGCCAACGACCAGGGCTTCGCCAAGCAGCTCGCCGCGCTCGGCGATTTCTACGTCAACGACGCGTTCTCCTGCGCGCACCGCGCGCATGCGTCGACCGAGGCGATCGCGAGGCTGCTGCCCGCGGCGGCCGGCCGGCTGATGCAGGAGGAGCTGGAGGCGCTGTCGAAGGCGCTGGAGAAGCCGGCGCGGCCGGTGATGGCGGTGGTGGGCGGCGCCAAGATCTCCACCAAGCTCGATCTGCTCGGCAACCTTGCGGCCAAGGTCGACAAGCTGGTGATCGGCGGCGGCATGGCCAACACGTTTCTCAACGCCCAAGGCATCGCCGTGGGCAAGAGCCTGTGCGAGAAGGATCTTGCGGACACGGCGCGCGCGATCCTCGATGCGGCGAAGAAGAAGGGCTGCGCGGTGATCCTTCCGGTCGACGCGGTGGTCGCGGCCGAGTTCAAGGAAGGCAGCCCAAGCCGCACCGTCGACATCAACGCAGTGCCGGCGGACACGATGATTCTCGATGTCGGTCCGAAATCGGTCGCCGCGCTGAAGAAGGAAATCGATGCCTGCAAGACCCTGGTGTGGAACGGTCCGCTCGGCGCGTTCGAGGTCAGGCCGTTCGACACGGGCACCACGGCCGTCGCGCAACATGTCGCGCAGCGCTCGGCCGCGAAGCAGCTTCTCAGCGTAGCTGGCGGCGGCGATACGGTCGCGGCCCTGCGTCACGCCGGCGTCGGGGAGAAATTCAGCTACGTCTCCACGGCCGGCGGCGCGTTCCTGGAATGGCTCGAAGGCAAGGAGCTGCCGGGCGTGAAGGCGCTGGCGGGCTGAGGAAGCTCACCCTTCGACAAGTTCAAGGTGGGATGAAATCTTTTCCTCGTCCTGAGCTTGTCGAAGGACGCTACTCCGCCGCCGCCTTGTACGCGCCCTCGACGATCGTCACGATCTCGTCCATCACGCGGGTCAGGTCGTAGTCCTTGGGCGTGAAGACGCGGGCGACGCCGGCGTCCTTCAAGGCCTTCTCGTCCTCCGGCGGGATGATGCCGCCCAGCACCAGCGGCACCTCGCCGATGCCGGCCTTCTTCATGCCCGCAAGCACGTCGCGCGCCAGGGCCACGTGGCTGCCCGAGAGGATCGACAGGCCCACCACGTGCACGCCTTCCTCCATCGCCGCGTTGACGATCTGCGCGGGGGTGAGGCGGATGCCCTCGTACACGACCTCGAAACCGCAGTCCCGCGCGCGCACGGCGATCTGCTCGGCGCCGTTGGAATGCCCGTCCAGGCCGGGCTTGCCCACGAGCAGCTTCAGCCGCCGGCCCAGCCGGTCCGAGGCCGCGCGCACCCGCTGGCGCACCTTGGCAAGCGATGCCGCGTCGGCGCCCGGCGCAGCCTTGGCGACGCCCGTGGGCGCGCGGTACTCGCCGAAGACCCGGCGCAGCGCGTCGGCCCATTCGCCCGTGGTCACGCCGGCATGGGCGCAGGCGACCGACGGTTCCATCACGTTGCGTCCCTCCGCGGCGGCGCGGCGCAATGCCTCCAGCGCCGCCGCGGCTTTTTTCGCGTCGCGCCGCGCGCGCCAAGCGGCAAGGCCGGCGATCTGTTCTTCCTCGGCCTTCGGATCGATCGACAGGAACCCGGCATCCTCGCCCGCGAGCAGCGGGGAGGGCGCGCTATCGGTGTAGCGATTGACGCCCACCACTACCTGCTCGCCCGATTCGATCGCGGCTAGGCGCCGCGCGTTCGATTCGACCAGGCTCTGCTTCATGTAGCTCGATTCGATCGCCGCCACCGCGCCGCCCATGCCTAGCACGCGATCGAGCTCGGCCTGCGCCTCCTGCTTCAGCGCAGCGACCTTGTTCGCGATTTCGGTGCTGCCGTCGAAAATGTCGCCGTAGTCCAACAGGTCGGTCTCATACGCCACGATCTGTTGCAGCCGCAGGCTCCATTGCTGGTCCCACGGCCTGGGCAGGCCAAGCGCCTCGTTCCAGGCCGGAAGCTGCACGGCCCTGGCGCGCGCGCGCTTCGAAAGCACCACCGCCAGCATCTCCAGCAGGATGCGATAGACGTTGTTCTCGGGTTGCTGCTCGGTCAGCCCAAGCGAGTTCACCTGCACGCCGTAGCGGAACAGCCGGTGCTTCAGATCGGCCACGCCGTAGCGCGTCGCCGTCAGCTCGTCCCACAGCTCGGCGAAGGCGCGCAGCTTGCAGAGCTCGGTGATGAACTTGATGCCGGCATTGACGAAAAAACTGATGCGTCCAACAACGGCCGGAAAGTCCGCTTCCGGCACCTGGCCGCTCTCCTTCACCGCGTCCAGGATGGCGATGGCGGTGGCCAGCGTGTAGGCCATCTCCTGCACCGGCGTCGCCCCCGCCTCCTGCAGGTGATACGAGCACACGTTGACCGGATTCCACTTCGGCATCTCGCGCGCCGTGAAGGCGATGGTGTCGGCGGTCAGTTTCAGGCTCGGGCCGGGCGGGAAAATATGCGTGCCGCGCGAGAGGTATTCCTTGACGATGTCGTTCTGGGTCGTGCCCTGCAGGTCCTTGCGCGCGACTCCCTGCCGCTCGGCCGCCGCGACATAGAGCGCCAGCAACCACGCCGCCGTGGCGTTGATCGTCATCGACGTGTTCATGCGGTCGAGCGGAATGCCGTCGAGCAGCGCCGTCATGTCGCCGAGATGGCCGACCGGCACGCCCACCCGCCCCACCTCGCCCCTAGCGAGCGGGTGGTCGGCGTCGTAGCCGGTCTGGGTCGGCAGGTCGAAGGCGATCGAAAGCCCCGTCTGTCCGCGCTGGAGATTCGTGCGGTAAAGGGCGTTCGAGGCCCTGGCCGAGCTATGGCCGGAATAGGTACGGAACAGCCAGGGCTTGTCGCGCTTTACCTCCGCCATGGGTCTTCCCTGATGCGAAATTATATTGCGTCCGCAGGCATGTACCCGCAAGTTAATGCGTTATTGTGCATTGCAAAATAAACACTAGCGCGTTACAACGCAGTGCACAAGCAAGACGCGTGGAGGCCGCCGCCGCGGCTGGCGCCCGGCTCCACCGGACAGGCTAGCGGAGGCAGACCATGGCACTGGCGGCGGTCGCATCCAACGATACGGGCGCTGAGCGCAAGGACCTCTATGCGGTCGGCGAGATCCCACCGCTCGGCCACGTGCCGAGCCGGATGTATGCCTGGGCGATCAGGCGCGAGCGCCACGGCGAGCCCGAGAAGGCGATGCAGGTCGAGGTGGTCGAGACGCCCGCGATCGGCCCCGACGAGGTGCTCGTCATGGTGATGGCCGCGGGCGTCAACTACAACGGCGTCTGGGCCGGCCTCGGCAAGCCGATCTCGCCGTTCGACGTGCACAAGGCGCCCTACCACATCGCGGGCTCGGATGCGGCCGGCGTGGTCTGGGCGGTCGGTGCCAAGGTCAAGCGCTTCAAGGTCGGCGACGAGGTTGTGGTCCACTGCAACCAGGACGACGGCGACGACGAGGAATGCAACGGCGGCGATCCGATGTTCTCGCCCAGCCAGCGCATCTGGGGCTACGAGACGCCGGACGGCAGCTTCGCCCAGTTCTGCCGCGTGCAGGCGCGCCAGCTGATGGTGCGTCCGCGCCACCTGACCTGGGAGGAGAGCGGCTGCTACGTGCTGACGCTTGCGACCGCCTACCGCATGCTGTTCGGCCACCGCCCGCATATCCTGCGCCCCGGCCACAACGTGCTGGTGTGGGGTGCTTCGGGCGGGCTGGGGTCGATGGCGATCCAGCTCATCGCCACCGCCGGCGCCAACGCGATCGGCGTGATCTCCGACGACACCAAACGCGACTTCGTCATGCAGCTCGGCGCCAAGGGCGTCATCAACCGCAACAGGTTCCAGTGCTGGGGCCGCCTGCCCGAGGTCAACGATGCGGGCGGCTATGGCGCCTACATGAAGCAGGTGCGCGAATTCGGCAAGGCTATCTGGGAGATCACCGGCAAAGGCAACGACGTCGATTTCGTGTTCGAGCATCCGGGCGAGCAGACCTTCCCGGTCTCGTGCTTCGTGGTGAAGCGCGGCGGCATGGTGGTGTTCTGCGCCGGGACCACGGGCTACAATCTCACCTTCGATGCGCGCTTCGTGTGGATGCGGCAGAAGCGCATCCAGGGCAGCCACTTCGCCAACCTGCTGCAGGCCAGCCAGGCCAACCAGCTGGTGGTCGAACGGCGCATCGATCCCTGCATGTCCGAAGTGTTCCCGTGGGACGACATCCCGCGCGCGCATACCAAGATGATGCAGAACAAGCACAAGCCCGGGAACATGGCGGTGCTGGTGCAGGCCAAGCGCCCCGGCCTGCGCACGATCGAGGACGCGATCGAGGCGTGGAACGAGGGGCGGTGAGGGCGTCTTCATCCGACCTGTTGGAGCGTTGCGCGAAAGGACTGGCTGCCGCCGAAGTGCTGGGCGCGGCGGCCAGGCGGGCGCTGGCGGACAAGGTATCGAGGAACGGCGCGGTCGATGCGGCGGCGCTGGAGCGCGAGCAGTTCGCGGCGCACGGCTATGCCTGGCTTGCCACCTACATCGAGGCGCTGCGCCAGACGCTGGGCTGGGCCGAGCGCCTCGATGCCGCGGGCATGCTCGGCGAACTCGAAACGCTGATGCTCGAAGCCGGCTTCGGCGAGTACCTCGCGCAGATCGCGGGCGGCATCGCGCTCTCGCAGGTCGAGATTGCGCGGCCCTCGGATATCGGCGTCGCCGATGCCGATATCGAAACCTTCCGCGCCACGCCCGCCGTCAAGGCGCTGGCGGCGGGCAACACGGCCGCCCTGCGCCAGCGTATCGCCGGCCTGATCGCGGCCCTGCCCGAGGGGGCGGAGTTCGGCGACCCGGGCCTGGACGACGAGACGCTTGTCCTGATGCGCGACCAGTTCCGCCGCTTCGGGGCCGAGCACGTCACGCCCTTCGCGCCGGACTGGCACAGACAAGACCAGCTCATCCCGATCGAGGTCGTCAATCTGCTGGGCGAACTGGGCGTGTTCGGGCTCACCGTGCCCGAGGCGCATGGGGGCCTGGGCCTCGGCAAGACGGCGATGTGCGTGGTGACCGAGGAGCTGAGCCGCGCCTATATCGGCGTCGGCTCGCTCGGTACCCGCTCGGAAATCGCGGCCGAGCTGATCCGGTTGGGTGGTACGGACGCGCAGAAGCAGAAATACCTGCCGCGCATCGCCTCGGGCGAGATTTTGCCCACGGCGGTGTTCACCGAGCCGGGCACGGGTTCGGACCTAGGAAGCCTGCGCACCCGCGCGGTGCGTGATGGCGACGCCTATCGCGTCACCGGCAACAAGACCTGGATCACCCACGCCGCGCGCGCCGACCTGATGACGCT
>CAYMTM010000020.1:9093-31166 GCA_964393375.1 uncultured Rhodospirillaceae bacterium | reverse complement strand
GCTTGGGATTTGCGTATAATTTCAGACGAGTGACGCCCATCACTGCGGCGCTCCTGACCGTTTGCGAGAGTAGCTCAACAGAATTGAAAGAGCTGCTTTGGAGGCGACCATGGCCAAGACCGCTGCAAACCAACCCAAGCCGTCCCTAGCGTTCGTGATCGCCGTATCGCTCGTCACCTTCGCAGTCGCGCTGCCTTGTGCGGCGCAGACCACCACCACCTACTCGACCACGTATACCAAACCGCTTCCGGAAACGGTTCCGACGCCTCCGCCGGTGGTGAGGGAGCCGCCGGTCGTCACGTTGCCCAATCCGCCGCCGCGCATGGCGCCTGATCGCGTGCCCGACATGCGGGATATCAATCCGATCGGTCGCGCGGCGCTGCCTCGGGAAGCCGGCGTGACACCGCGCAAGCTCGTCTTGAACCGGCTCGAGAATCGCTCCACCACCGCACGCGCGACGGACGTGCCGGGATCCTACACGGCGTCGCCGGCGGTCAAGGGCCAGGCAAGCGGGTTGCTCGAATCCGCGAAGCCAATTCTCTGATTTGCTGACCGATTTTCCGGCGTGGTGGCGGCGGATCGGATTCGCCGCCGCTCGGCGCTTGCGAGCGCCTCTCTCCCTACGATAAAAAAGGGCCGCGCTGTTGCGCGGCCCGAGTTTAGGGAGGAAACGCCCAAGAAATGCAACATCGGTTCGGGAGGAACCTGGGCTGATGTTGCAACGCACAACGTAGTGCTCGTGGCGCCGATCGTCAAGGCTTCCTACCACCCAGTCCAAGATGAACCTCGCACGCAGCCCTCGCCAGACACCGCTCGATCGGCGGCGTTGGGCTATATCCCTGGCATACATGGAGAAATTCAGATGATGACTGCCCGTAAGATCGCATCGCTTGCCGCCATGGCCCTGCTCGGCGCGGCGCTCGCGGCCCCCGCCTCCGCTGTTACGCTGCAGCGCGGCGTCGACGTTGCTGTGGCGCAAAATATCGCCGTCAAGGCCGGCGACACGGTTTCCGTCACGGCCAAGACCGCCAATCTGCGCGCAACGCCGTCGGCCAAGGGCAAGAAGGTCGCCTCGCTGGCCAAGGGGACCAAGCTCACGGTCGTCGCGGTCGAAAAGGCAGGCTGGCTGAAGGTCAAGGGCGCTGCCGGCGACGGCTACGTCTCCGCCAAGCTGGTGAAGTAGCGACGCGACCCACGCGCGGGCGGCGGCTGGCCGCTTGCGCCGGACGGGCGAATGTTCGACGGTCGGCGGCCGGCAACGGCCGCCGATCATGCTTTCGGGCGGAGGCGATGAGCGCAGCGCATAGGGAACAGGCCTGGGCCGCCCTGGCCAAGCACCGCGACGAGGTCGCCGGGCTGCACCTGCGCGCGCTGTTCGCCGCCGATCCAAAGCGGGCCGAGCGCTTCACGCTGCGGCTCGACGGCCTGCTGCTCGACTACTCGAAGAACCGCCTGACCGACCGCACGATGGCGCTGCTCGGCGATCTGGCGCGCGCGGCGGATATTGCCGGCGGCGCGGCGCGGATGTTCGCGGGCGAGCGGATCAATGCGACCGAGAACCGAGCCGTGCTGCACGTCGCGCTGCGCAACCGCGCCAATGCGCCGGTCTGCGCCGACGGGCGGGACGTGATGCCCGCCGTAAACGCGGTACTCCGACAGATGCGCGATTTCGCGGGGCGCGTGCGCGACGGGACTTGGCGCGGTGCGAGCGGCGAGCGGATCGCCGCGATCGTCAATATCGGCATCGGCGGGTCCGACCTGGGACCGCGCATGGCGGTCGAGGCGTTGGCGCCCTATCGCAGCCCCGGCCTCGCCAGCCATTTCGTCTCGAACGTCGACGGGGCGGAGATCGCGCGCACCCTTTCGTTGCTCGACCCGGCGCGCACGCTGTTCGTGGTCGCGTCCAAGACCTTCACGACCCAGGAAACCATGGCCAATGCCGCGACAGCGCGGGAATGGCTGGTGGCGAAGCTCGGCGAGAAGGCCGTCGCCAACCACTTCGTCGCCGTGTCCACCAACGCGCGGGCGGTCGCTGAATTCGGCATCGATACCGCCAACATGTTCGGGTTCTGGGACTGGGTCGGCGGGCGGTACTCGCTGTGGTCTGCGGTCGGCCTGCCGATCGCGCTGGCCGTCGGCATGGACCGGTTCGAGGAAATGCTCGATGGCGCGCACGCGATGGACCGGCATTTCCGCGAGGCGCCGATCGAGGCCAACCTGCCCGTTACCCTCGCGCTGGTCGGAATCTGGAACACCAACCTGCTGGGGGCCGAATGCCACGCCGTGCTGCCCTACGACCAGGGGCTGGCGCGGCTTCCCGCCTATCTGCAGCAGGCCGAGATGGAGAGCAACGGCAAGTCGGTGACGCGCGACGGGCGACCGGTCGGGCGTCCCACGGCGCCCATCGTGTTCGGCGAGCCCGGCACCAACGGCCAGCACGCCTTCTACCAGCTTCTCCATCAGGGCCCGCGGATCGTGCCGGCCGATTTCATCGCGCCGGCGCGCAGCCACTACCCGACCGGCCGCCATCACGCGATGCTGCTGGCCAACTTCCTGGCGCAGACCGAGGCGCTGATGCGCGGCAAGACGGCCGAGGAGGTCCGCGCCGAATTGAGCAGCCAGGGCCTGTCGGGCGCGGCGCTCGAGGCGGCGATCGCGCATCGCGTCTTCAGCGGCAACCGGCCCACCAACTCGATCCTGCTGCGCCAACTCGACCCGCGCACGCTCGGCATGCTGGTCGCGCTCTACGAGCACAAGATCTTCGTGCAGGGCCTGATCTGGGACATCAATTCCTTCGACCAGTGGGGAGTCGAGCTGGGCAAGCAGCTCGCGAACCGGATCCTGCCCGAACTCGAGGGCGATGCATCTTCCAGCGGACACGACGCTTCGACCCTTTCGCTGCTCGCCCAGGCGCGCGCCTGGATGCGGGATTGACAATTGACAAGGGCAGGCTTTGCAAGAATCAATCAACCCGTAGTTCCCGGGGAACGCGACGCAAGATTCGACGCTGTTTGATCCAGCGCAAGGACCCGTCGCGCGGAAGCGACGATCCATGGGCGCGTAAACTTCCAGAACGGGCGCCATCGCTCGGTGTCGGTGCGCCTGGATGCGGGGCACCATGCGCTGGCTGCTTCTGACATCGACGGCAATGGCTGCTCTGGCTGGTGTCGCGCCGGCCCACGCCGCCGACCCGATCCGCCTGCGGCTTGGCGGTTACGTGGCAACCGGCCTGACGGTGCGTGGCCAGGACAACGTTGCGGTTCCCGCCACGCCGGCGGTCAATCGCGGCGTCGGCGACGACCGCAACTATGGCGTCGCCAATACCACGAACGCAGCCGGCGCCACGGTCGGCGTGCCGAGCACCGTCGATCTGGGCCGCAGTGACCAGTTCTGGGAGGGCGAGATCTTCTTTCAAGGCGAGGTGAGGACGGAACTCGGCTTGATTGTCGGCGTCAACGTCCAGCTCGAGGCTTATACCTCGGCCGATCAGGTCGACGAGCATTACATCTACGTCCAGGGCGGTTTCGGGCGGCTGGTGGCCGGAGCGGAGAATTCCGCGCCCTATATCCTGCATTTCGGCGCACCGTCGCCGACCGGAACCTTCTTCGGCGTCGAAGAAACCGTGCGGTTCTTCTTCCCGTTGCGGCCGCCGCCGGCCAACAAGGCTGCCAGCGTCTCGACCTTCTCGCAGCTCACGGGCGACGCAAACAAGATCACCTATTTTACGCCGCGCTTCGCGCCGGGCTTTCAGTTCGGCCTGTCCTACACGCCCGACGACGACGCGCCCCAGGGCACCCAGACCGTCAACGGCGCGGTCAGCTGCAAGGGCGGATGCGCCTTCGACGCCGGCAACGGCATTTCCGACAACGACCAGCCGAACCACCACCATTTCATCGAGGCCGGTTTCAACTTCGTCCGCGCGTTCGGCGACATGAATCTCGGACTCGATCTCGGCGGCGGCTACGGGTTCCTCGAGAAGCAGTCGCGCTCCTCGGCCACGGGGCAGGACCGGCTCGGAAAGGACCGGATCGTGGTCACGACGGGCTTGAGCGTCGCCTATGCCGGCTTCACCGGCGGGCTCAGCTTCGCCTGGGACAATCTGGGCCTGCAGGGGCCGAACAACCGCTACGACTGGGCCATGGGCCTGACCTATGGCAAGGGCCCGTGGCTGATCGGCGGCGATATCGGGATCGTGCTGGCGCAGGACGGCCAGGCGCGCCAGGTCGCCGGTCCCGGCAACGCCTCACCGGTCCTGGTCCGGCGCACCAACGATCGCCTGATCTATGCCGAGATCGGCGCCTCCTACGCGCTGGGGCCGGGCATCAAGCTGATCTCGGCGCTCAATCTGGCGCGTTGGGACGGCAACGGGACGGCGACCGAGGAAGCCTCCGGCATCGCCTGGTCGACCGGCATCGCGCTGTCGTTCTAGCCGGTCAGCGCCCGTATCCTGCGCGCCCGCTCGCGGATCGCGTCCCATTGGCCCCCGGCCATGTCCTTCGCCGGCGTCATCCATGACGCACCCACGGCGACCACGTTGGGCTCTGCCAGATAGTCCTTGCAGTTCGACTCGGTGATGCCGCCCGTCGGGTTGAACAGCAGGTCGGCGAGGGGCCCGCGGAACGCCCTCAGCGCGGCGATGCCGCCGCTTTGCTCGGCCGGGAAGAATTTCTGCACTTTGAAGCCCCAGGCACGGGCCTGCATCGCCTCGGCCGGCGTCGCCACGCCGGGAATGAAGGGGATCGCCGCGGCTTCGGCGGCCTTCAACAACTCGGGCGTGAAGCCGGGGCTGAAGGCGAAGCGCGCGCCGGCCGCCTGCGCCTTGGCAAGGTCCTCCGCCGACAGCACCGTACCGACGCCGGCCAGCGCATCGGGCACGTCGCGCACGATCGCCTTCAGCGCGTCGATCGCCGGCGCGGTGCGCAACGTCACCTCGATGACCGGGAAGCCGCCGGCAACCAGGGCGCGCGCGAGCGGCACCGCGTGCTCGATGCGCTCGATCGTCACCACCGGCACGAATCGGGCGCGGCGCAGCACGGCTGCTACGTCCATGGGGATTCTCCTTCAGATCCTGGCTGGCATGGCCTGGCGCGGGATGATGGCGCCGGGGTGGCGGATCACCGCGGCCGCCAGGTGGTGGCCGGCGCGCGCGGCCTCCATCGGCGCCACGCCTTTCAGCCGGGCGGCAAGGTAGGCCGCGTTGAAGGAGTCGCCGGCGGCCGTCGTGTCGACCGCTTTCAGCTCGCTCTCCGGCACGACAAGCTCGGGTGCGGACGTGCCGACCAGCACGATCGCCGGATCGGCTGCGTTCTTCACCACCACTTCGCTCGGGCCCATCGCCGCTATGCGGCGGGCGGCGGCGATCGGCTGCGCATCGCCCCACAGGGCGCGTTCATCGTCGAAACTGACCAGCGCGATGTCGGTGCGCGCCAGCAGTTCGACCATCGCCTCGCGCGCGTCGGCCGCGCCCGGCCAGTTGCGCGGACGGTAATTGCTGTCGAAGGCGACGCGGCCGCCGCGGGCGCGCTGGGCGTCGAGAGCGCCCATCAGGACCTGGCGGCCTTCGGCGCCGTAGAGCGACAGGCTGATGCCCGAGAGATAGACGAGGTCGTAACCCGCGACGGCCTCCACCACCGCCGGCGTGTCGGGAAGATCGAACAGCTCGCGTGCCGGCGCGCGGTCGCGCCAATAGGAGAACCGGCGCTCGCCGCGCGCGTCGGTTTCGATCAGGTAGAGCCCGGGCAAGCGGCCGGCCAGCCGCCTTACCTGTTCCACGCCCACGCCCTCGGCGCGCCAAGCGGCGATCATGCGGTCGCTGAAGGGATCGTCGCCGAGGGCTGTCAGGTAGTCGACCGCGACGCCGAGCCGCGCCATGTAGACCGCAGTATTGAGCGTATCGCCGCCGAAGCCGAGGCCGTAAAGGCCGCCCGGCCTGGGCGATAGCTCCATCATGCACTCGCCGATCGCGGCGGCGCGCGCCCCCATGGCTCACTTCACCAGGGTGACCGGTATCGTGGCGTGTTTGACGACGTCGGTCGCGACCGACCCCAGCAGCAGCCCCAGCGTCGCGCCGAGACCACGCGTTCCCATGACGATTTGGCTGCAGCCGAGTTCCTTGGCGAAGGCGGCAATCACCTCGCCCGGTTGTCCCACGCCGATGTGATGCGCGAACGGCACGCCCGACGCTTTCAATGCGTCGATGGCGGTGCCCAGGGCTTTCATGCCTTCGTCGCGGTGATAGCCCTTGATCTCGGATTTCGCGACGAACATGGATACGGTCCCACCCAGCGGGGGCTGGACGTTCACCAGCTCGATCCGCGTGCCCGATTGGCCTTTCGCGAGGCCGATGGCGAATTTTACGGCGCGCAGCGCGTTCTCCGACCCGTCGGCCGGCACCAGGATGCGCTGGGGCTGGGCAGTCATTGCGATTCCTCCGCGCTAAGATCCTCCAGCGGCTTGGCCTTGGCGGCGGCGCGTCGCGCCAGGACGGTGCCCGCGACCACCACCAGCGCCGCGCCCGCGATCGCGGCTGCCCGTTCGGCCCAGATGCCGCCGTTGGCCTCGACCCAATGATGCACCAGCGGGTCGCCCGCCATGATGTCGCCGCCCAGCCAGCCCAGCAGGCCGGCGCCGGCGGTGACCAGCAGCGGAAAGCGGTTCAGCACCTTCATGAGAAGCTGGCTGCCGAAGACGATCAGCGGCACCGACATGACCAGGCCGATGACGATCAGCACGATGTCGCCCCTGGCGGCGGCCACGATGGCGATGACGTTGTCCAGGCTCATCACCACGTCGGCGATGACGATGGTCTGGATCGCGCCCCAAAGACTGGCCGAGTCCTTGACGTTGTCGCCCTCGCCGTCGTGCTCCGGCACCATCAGCTTGACGCCGATCCACAGCAGCAGCACGCCGCCGATCAGCTTGATCGCCGGGATCGTCATCAGCCAGGCGATGATCATGCAGAAGACGACGCGCACGATCACCGCGCCGGCGCTTCCGGCGATGACGGCCTTGTTGCGGTATCGGTCGGGAAGGGACCGGCAGGCCAGCGCGATCACCACCGCGTTGTCCCCCGACAGCAGGATGTTGACGACGATGATCTTCAGCAACCCGTCCCAGAACTGGTAGTCGAACATGGACATGCCGGCGCCGGTTCCCCACGGTAATTCTCTGAGTGGCCGGTGGAATGCCAGCCGGGCGGCAGCCTAGCGAGTCGCCGCGCGTTTGGCGATCCAAAATGGGTTCGGCGCGGCGGATGCCGACGCGGCTAGTCCCGGCGCACCCGCCGGCGCTCGGCATCGCGCAGGCATTGGTCGAGCATCCGGTAGTAGCGGTCCTCGTAGTCCCGCCGCCGCCGCTCGAGCAGGGCGAGGTCCTCGCCCGGGCGCGGCTCGCCGCGCGGCGGCGGTCCCACACGGCGATAGGCGTCGTTGGCGCACTGGTTATAGCTGCGACCGCCGTCAAAGATGACCTGGGCAACACCGCCGGTGACGGAAAGCAAGGCGGTGGCGCAGGCGGCGAACGCGACAGCCAGGCCGCGCCCGGCCATCAATGGATCTTGGTCAGCTTGAGCGCGACCTTTGACCAAGCGGCGGAGCGGCCCTTCGCGGCCGTCGCGGCGGCGGTGATTGCAGCCATCTGGTAGACGACCGGGTCCGAGATGTCGCGCACGTCGAGCACCGCGAGCATGACCGGGATGTCATCCTCGATGATGCCGGCGCGGGTCAGCACCCCGCGGCGAAGCCCCAAGTCGTCCCCGAAAAGGCGCTGGCGCACCACGTCGCGCGACAGGCTGGTACGCAGCGCAATCGCCGTCTCGACGAACTCGCGCTCGCCGGTGCACAGCGCATGCATGATGTTTTCGTTCGAGATGCCCCCGCTATAGGCCAGCTTGCGCGCATAGCTTTCGGCCGTTTCGTCCGGCGGCACAAGGCTCGGCAGGGTATCGGCGGGACCCGCTTCCGGCCCGCCCGCCGCCTTGGCCCCGCCAACCGCATCGGCGGGCGGCCTTCCGTTGGCGCCCTTGGGTTCGGCCGGCTTGGCGGAACTGGCGCGGTCCAAGCCCTCCGCGATCACCGCCTCGGGCAGGTTCAGGTAGCGGCGCAAGTAGGAGCCGACATGCGCCTTGGCGGCGCGCTCGATGGCCGCGCGCACGCTTTCCGGCAGTTGCGGACGTTCGACCAGGGCTCGTCCCACCGCGTCGTCGGCCCCGTGGCGTTCGACAGCCTGTTGCAGCGCGATCTCGGAGATCGCCGCGCCGCTGTTGCCGATCAGGCGGGCGATCGCGCTGGCGTGTCCGGTTTCCAGCACCGCGTCGGCCACCTTGCCGGATACGGTGCTGCGCGCGGCGATCGCCGTCGCCTTGGCCGCGGTCGATCCCTTGAGCAGCTTGATCAGGTCCTCGTCGGTCAGGACCGGGCTGAACTCGAGGATCGGCAGCGAAACCCGCTCGACGTCCACTGCCAGCGTGCGGGCGACGTCGGCCGGCAGGTGCGGCGAGGTCGCGACGGCCTTGGCCACCGCCAACCGTACCGCCTCGATCTCGTCCCGGACGAAGCGCCGCAGGATCTCGCCGGCAAGCGCGCGCTCGCGCTCGGACAGATCGGCGTCGATCAGCCCGGCCACCTTGCCGGCGATCGCCTCGCGCCGAGGCGGGGAGCGGTCGCGGCGCAGCGCCTCGACGTCGCCGGAGGTGATGACGGGCCGTTGTCCGATCATGGCAGGGTTTCGGCTTGCGTGGGTTCGGTTCGGTCAGCGGATCGGCAAGGATACCATTTCTTTGCGCGGCCACCAACGCGATTGCTGCGCAATCCACGGGCAGCGCACGAACGTCAACTGATCGTCGTAAGAGCGCCGAACCGGGGCCGGTAGAAGGCCCGGTGGTAGACGATCTGCGCCAGCGGTGTCGACGAGAACCAGTTGGTGACGAAGAACGGCACGAAGTCGTAGAAGACCTCGCCGACGATGATCGTTTCGTTGGTGCGGATGGTCATGCCGGCCGGCAGGGTCGCATTGCCGCCGGCGACCCCAATCTTGCTCACCTGGCCCAGGGATCCGTAGCTCTGCTGCCATGCGACCTTCTTGGTGACGCCGTCGGTGTGGAGGACGACCGAGGTGACGATCATCTTCCCATTGGCGCCGAAGGTGAACGGGCTGATGATCGGCGCGATGGCGTCGAACAGCGCCGTCATCTCGACCGTGGTGATATCCACTTCCTGCGCCACCAGGTCGGCGACAGTGGTCGTCACGCGGTCAAGCTTCTGGTTGAGGATGACGTAGCGCGAACACTCGAACCCGCTCATCACCAGGATGAGGAGCAGCGGCAGCGACGCGGCGAACTCGGAGACCAGGGCCGCGCGGCGATCGCGCCACAGGCGGATGAGGGCGCTCATGATCCAGTGCATGGTCCCGCCTCGCTCAGTACGGCTCGTTGCGGATGGCGACGCTGACGCGCAGCGGGAAGCCGTTCACGCCGAAAATCTTCTGGCCATAACCGGCGAACAGGACCCAGTCGTACTTCAGCGTGTAAACGACGATGTCGCCCGGTCCGCCCAGGCCCGCCACGCCCATGTCGGAGTCCCACTGCCCGTTGCCGTTGATGTCGACGAACGCTTCGCCGGCGTCGCGCGTGCCATTCCCGTTGCCGTCGGTGAAGGGCTCGGGCTTGCCAATGTCGGCAAAGCTCGAATACACCTTGGTCTCGATCGTCAGCTTGCTCATGTCGATCAGGCCGATCGTGTGCTCCCTGACGATGTTGGTGATGTATTCCTGGCGGTTGATGCCGGCGGGGGTATAGCCGGTCAGACCCGCACGCGCCGCCTCGCGCACCGCGCCTTCCAGCAGCGTGTTCGCCAGCAGCACCATGCCGAGCTCGATCGTGGCCCAGGCCACGACCATGAGTGCCGGCGCGATGAAGCCGAACTCCACCGCCGTCGCACCGTCCGTATTCCGACGCAGCCGCTTCAGCAGCGTCAACACAACCGCACCGTCCGTTGTGGGTCCAGCATGCGTTTGTAAGACGATCCGATTTACGCGCTGTTAAGAAATCGCTCAAAGCTCAATAAATACGGGCCATTAAGGTTACCGGCGCGTATGCGGTTTCGACTGGCGCGGCGCCGCCGTCAACCATCCTGGTTAAGGTCCGGTCAACCTTTTACCGCCATCGTCGGAAGGGGCATCAGGACGATGCCGCATCGGCGCCTCTTTGGCCAAGGGCGCAGGAGTTCGAGACATGCAGTTGAAATCTCGCATCGCCAGCATCGTGGCGCGCGCGCGCGCATCGTGTGTACGGCTATGGCGCGATCGGCGCGGCTCTGTGGCTGTGTTCCTTGGCGTGGCGCTGGTCCCGCTGGTGGCGGCGATCGGCATCGGGGTCGACAGTGCGCGCGGCTACTTGGTGCGCTCGCGGCTCAGCCAGTCGCTCGACTCGGCGGCGCTAGCCGGCGGCCGGGTGATGTTCGAGACTTACCGCGACGACGACGTCCGGATGTATTTCGCGTCCAATTTCCCCAATGGGTATCTGGGAGCGACCGTCGGGACCCCGACGATAACGGCCGACGCCAACAACGAGGTGCTGACGGTCGCGGCGACCGCGACGCTGCCCGCCACCTTCATGCAGATCTTCGGCAAGTCGCAGATCACCGTCAGCGCGTCCGCCCAGATCACCCGCACCAACCGCGGCATGGAACTGGCGCTGGTGCTGGACAACACAGGCTCGATGTCCAACAACGGCAAGATGGACGCGCTCAAGAACGCCGCGACCGACCTGCTCAACATTCTCTACGGCAACAACGACACGGCGAACAACCTGTACGTCGCGTTGGTCCCGTTCGTTGCGATGGTCAATATCGGCGAGCAGTATTCCGGCTGGACGACGCCGAAACCCACCGACGCGGTCACGAACATCACGCTGCAGCGGTCGACCAACAAGGTGAACGGGGCCGGCACCTCCGGCAACCCCGACACCTATGCAGTGTGCGCCACCGTGCCGGGCGGGCACAGCTTCAAGGACGGTATCCTGGTGGACGTCTCGGGCGCCGTGGCGACGAACAACGTCTACAACCGGCGCGTCCAGATCCACACATCCTCGACGACCTGGCCGAGCGCGAGCATCTGGAGCCCGTCCTGCCCCTATGCCGCGAACAAGTTCTGGTACATCGTCGACAACGGTACCGGCGGCGCGCCGGGCACGACCATCACCGGCACGATCACCGCGCAGAAGCCGCCGGAGGCATTCACCGCCGGGTCGGGGTATACCCAGACCAACGGCAAGTGGAAGGGCTGCGTCGAGGCGCGCGCCATCGACGACGGGCCCGGCGCCGAGACTGCGCCTTCCGTCGCGCCGTTCTACAAGGCCTTCTGGCCCTCGACCTATCCCCTGCGCTGGTTCGACAGCAGCCATCGCCTGCGTTCGTCCTGCAGCGTCGCCAACAGCAGCAACTCCGCCAACGATAGCTGCGACAACGACTGGAACCTGCCGGGGACGATCGACGAGGACGGCGGCTCGCTCGACGTCGGCAGCTATGGGCCGAACAAGGGCTGCGCCATGCCGATCATGCCGTTGCAGCCGAGCAAGGCCACGGCGCTCGCGGCGATCAACGCCATGACTCCTTGGTACGGCGGCGGCACCAGCATTCCCGCCGGCCTGGCCTGGGGCTGGCGGGTGCTGAGTCCGAACTACACCGGGCTCTGGGGCGCGCCATCCCTAGCCAATTTGCCGGGACCGTACAACCAGGCGCTGATCGACAAGGTCGTCATATTGCTGAGCGACGGGGTGAACGAGGTGGTCGATCATGGTTCGCCCGGTTGCCGCGACGACGGGACAACCGACACGGCCTACTATCAGGGCAACTACGGCTGCACGCCGCCCGAATCCGACTACACGGCCTACGGCCGCCTGACCGAGGGCCGCATGGGCGGCAGCGCGCCCTATACGATGGCCAACGCAACCTTGGGATTGAACGACAAGATCACGGCGATCTGCAACGCGATGAAGGCCTCGGACAAGAACATCATCATCTATACCATCATTCTGCAGGTGAACGATACGGCGGTGCAGAACGTGTTCCGGAACTGCGCCACCAAGCCGGAGTATTTCTTCGTCTCGCCGACCGCCTCCGAGCTGGGAGCCATCTTCAAGAAGATCGCCAACCAGCTGAGCAACCTGCGCCTGTCGCAGTAGCCGGGCGCGCAGCGTCCTCATGGTTCGACAAGCTCGCCATGAGGACGCGAAGGGAGAATGATCCTCATCCTGAGCCTGTCGAAGGATGAGGATCGATCGTTTCAGTGGTACTGATCGACTTCGGCGAAGACCTTCTTCAGCGCCTCGATCGTGAAGCCCGGCTTGCGGCAGGCCGCCATGATCGCCGCCTCGCGCCTGGCGATCAGCGCCACGGCGGCCAGCAGCTCTTTCACCTTGTCGGCCGGGATCACGACGGCGCCGTGGCGGTCGGCGTGCACCAGGTCGCCCGACCGCACCACCATGCCGGAAACGTTGACCTCCTTGCCGAAGTCGACCACGTCGGCATAGGCGTGCGACGGGGTCAGCCGCGCGGCCAGGAACTGGAAGCCGGGCGCGACCGCGTGCAGGTCGCGCACGCTGCCGTTGGTGACGACCCCCAGGCAGCCCAGCGCTTGGTGGATGGTGCTGTTGACCTCGCCCCAGAAAGCGCCGAAGCCGGCGCGTGCGCCGTCGAGGTCCTGGATCAGCACGACCCGGGGCGCGGGGACCGTGGCCAGGTACTCGTAGTATTTCAGCCGCCGCTCGCGGCCGGGTGCCCCGGGCTGCGTCGAGCGTAGGGTGGCGGTGCAGGCGAATCCGACCATCGCCGGCAACTCGGGAAAGGCGCAAATGAGCGGTTCCTGGGTCCAGAACTGGGTGCGGTACCTAGCGTCGATCATCTCAAGCCCGTTGCAGATCGACGGCGTGTCGAGCTTGGCAAGGGCGGCAAGGTCTTCGGCGATCACGGCAGCGGCGGCCATGGCGGTAGCTCCTGGTGGGAAAGCGAAGGGGGCGCACTGTATCAACGCGAGGGCCCCATGGACAGGGACCGCAGCGCCCTTTAGCTTGCCGCGCACATGGCAAGGACCGAGGCGGACGAGGCAACTGCCGCAGCCGCGGCGCAGATCGCGCGCGGTTCGCGGCTGCTCGCTGCAGGCCATGCGGAAGCCGCGCTGGCCGCGTTCCGCGCCGCGACGGCCGGGCCGCGATCCCTGATCGCCATCGCCGAGGACGGGCTTAGCCGCGCCTGGCTGGCGTTGGAGCGTCCGGATCTGGCGCTGGAGCACGCCGAGCGCGCGATCGCCGTCTGCGCCAAGCCAATCGACTGTGTTCTGGCGAACCGCGCCCGGGCGCTGTTGCGCCTGGGGCGTGCCGACGAGGCGCGCACCGCCGCGAAGCAGGTTCTCGTGGCCAACCCGACCGAGCCATGCGCGCTGGCGGTCCGTGCGGAAGCCGTTTCCGCGCAGGGCGGCGGCGAGCCGTGGCAGCCGGCGACTGAGGGTCGGCTGGCCCAGCCGGCCGCCGACCTGCTCGCATTGGCCGGCGGCGCCATGTCGGTGGGCGTCGCCTGGTTGAGCGACCGCCCCGCCGATCCCGCGCTCGACGACCCGCCGGGCACGCCGGGCGCCGACCGTTTCTCTTTGCCGTTCGACCTGTGTTTGCGCCATCTCGCGCATTACGGCGCGCGGTTGGTGGTGCTGCGCCGAACCAAGGCCGATCCGAAGGTCGGGCGCCTCGCGGCGCTCGGCATCGTGCTCGATCCCTGCGGCGAAGCCGGTCTAGGCGAGGCGGAGTTGGCCGCGTTGGTGGCGCGCCTCGATCTGGTGGTCGCAGCGGATTCGCGGGCGGCCGAATTGGCGGGCCTGCTGGGGCGACGGGGTGTCGTGTTGTTGCCCACCGGTACGATCGGGCGCTGGCCGGACAAGGCCGCGTCCGCGGAACGCCGCAGCCTTACAGTGCTGCGCCAGGAAACGCCCGGCGACTGGGAGCCGCCCTTGCGCAAGGCAGGTGAAATCCTCGCCTCGCTCCTGCGCCAGCGCAAGATCGCGCGGCCGAAGCCGGTGCCCAGGCCGCAAGCGGAACAGGCCGCCGCCGCGATGGCCGAGGGGCATCGCCAGCACGTCGCTGGCGACAACGTCGCGGCCGCGAATGCGTGGCATCGCGCGCTGACGCTCGATCCCTCGGTGGCCGCTGCGTGGGGCAATCTCGGCGTGGTGATGCGCGTCGACCAGCAACCCGATGCCGCGATCGCCTGCTATCGCCAGGCGCTGGGCCTGGGCGGCGCCGCGGCCAGCACGATCGGCAATCTCGGCAATGCATTCAAGGATTTGGACCTGCTGGAGGAGGCGGTGGCGATGCACCGCAAGGCCGTTTCCCTGGAGCCGGGCAAGGCCGGCGGCTTCCAGAACCTGGGCATCGCACTGCGCCAGGCGGCGAAGTACCGCGAGGCGATCGAAGCCTTCGAACAAGCGCTCAAGCTTTCGCCCCAGGCGCACAGCGTTCGCTGGGACCTGGCGCTGGCGCGGCTGCATATCGGCGATTTCAAGGGCGGCTGGCCGCTCTACGAAGCGCGCTGGGATATCGGCGATCTGATCATGCCCAAACTGACGGCGCCGCTGTGGGACGGCGGGCCGGTGGCGGGCAAGGCGATCCTGCTGCACAGCGAACAGGGCTTTGGCGACGCGATCCAGTGCGTGCGCTATGCCCAGGCGCTCAAAGAGCGCGGTGCGGCCCGGGTGCTGCTGGACTGCAAGCCGCCGCTGGTGCGCCTGTTCGCGACCGCGCCTGGGGTCGACCAGATCGTCCCGCGCGGCGAGCCGCTGCCGCCGCACGATCTGCATTGCCCCCTCAACAGCCTGCCCGGGCGGTTCGGCACCGATACGACCAATATCCCCGGTGCGATCCCGTTTCTCCGCGCGCCGGAAGGCGGGTTGGCGAAGTTCCGCGCGGTCCTGGCCCAGGCGGGCGACCGGTTCAAGGTCGGTATCGTCTGGTCCGGCAGCGTGACGTTCAAGGACAACCAGCATCGCGCCACCAGCCTCGCGCGGTTCCTGCGGCATTTCGCCCTGCCGGGCGTCTGCCTGTTCAGCCTGCAGAAGGGGCCGCCAGAGGCGGAACTGCGCGCGCTGGCGGCCGATGCGCCACTGGTGGACCTGGCGCCGCTGATCGAGGATTTCGCCGACACGGCGGCCGTGGTCGGCGGGCTCGACCTGGTTCTGATGACCGACAGTTCGGTCGCCCATCTCGCCGGCGCGCTGGGCGCGCCGGTGTGGGTGCTGCTGCCCTTCCACGCCCATTGGCTGTGGCTGGAGAACGACCGGACGGCAACGCCCTGGTACCCGTCGATGCGGTTCTTCCGCCAGCCGAAGCCGAACGACTGGGAAACGCCCTTCGCGCAGGCGGCGGAGGAATTACTGAAGATCGCCAAGCGCCGTTGATCGGCCCGGCGCGCCCTGTTAGGACGGCGCCGCCACCAAAGGGATGCTTCGGGCGATGCGCACGGCGACAGAAAAGCTGATCCGGGCCTACTATGACCGCTTCAACGCGAGGGACGTGGAGGGCTTCCTGGCGCTGCTGAGCCCCGATGTCGTTCACGAGATCAGCCAGGGCGGCCGGGAGAAGGGCAGGGCGGCGTTCCGCCGCTTTCTGCTGCACATGAACGAATGCTACCGCGAGCGGGTGCGCAATCTGGCGATCATGGCAACGCGCGACGGCAGGCGGGCCGCGGCGGAGTTCGATCTGACCGGCACATACCTGAAAACCGACGGTACGTTGCCAAAGGCGAGAGGCCAGCGCTACCGCTTGCGCGTGGGTGCGTTCTTCGTCGTCAAGCGCGGCAGGATCGCGCGCGTTTCGAACCACTACAACATGGCCGACTGGCTGCGGCAGGTCGGTGCCAGGTGAGCTTGCGGATCGTCAGGCTGCGCGGGCCCGAGATAATCGCCCGCCAGGATGACCTCGCGCGGCTGCGCATCGAGGTGTTCCGCGACTGGCCATACCTCTACGACGGCAACATGGAGTACGAGCAAGGCTATATCCGTACCTACGTAAATTCGTCACACGCCGTCCTGATTGCTGCGTTCGATGGCGAAAGGGTCGTGGGCGCCTCGACCGCGCTGCCGATGGCGCAGGCGATGGTCGAGTGCCGCACGCCGTTCGAGGCGGGGGGCTACGACATCGGCAGGATCTTCTATTTCGGCGAGTCCGTGCTGCTGAAGCCGTACCGTGGCCAGGGCGTGGGTGTGCGCTTCTTCGATGAGCGCGAGGCAGCGGCGATGGCGCACGGCGGCATCGATTTCACGGCCTTCTGTGCGGTCGAGCGCCCGGCGGACCACCCGCTCAGGCCAAAGGGCTACGTGCCGCTCGACGACTTCTGGGCCAGACGCGGCTACGTCAAGCACCGGGAGCTGGTGGCACGTTTCCGCTGGCGCGACATCGACCAGGACAAGGATACCGAGAAGACCCTGTCGTTCTGGCTGAAGCGCTGCCAATAGGACGCTGACGGGTTTTGCGCGATTTCGGCGGATTTTGACAAATTCTGCCGGGGCGGCGTAGGCTGCTCTGCGGGGAGCGGGGAAACGCCATGGCGGGCCAAGCCCAGGCGCAGCGCGATTCCGGCCGGGATCTGATCCCGGCGCAGCGCCGCGCGCTGATCCTCGATCTGATCCGCGACGGCAAAGGTGCATCGATCGCGCTGCTGGCCGAACGGCTGGCCGCGTCGGAATCGACCGTGCGCCGCGACCTCGACTACCTGACCGAGCAGGGCTACATCGAGCGCAGCCACGGTGGCGCGATGGTGAAGGGCGCGCCCCACACCACCTTCGAGCCGCAATACGATATCGGCTCGCGCACGCAACATGCGCAGAAGGCGGCTATCGGCGCGGCGGCGGCGGCATTGGTCCAGCCGGGCCAGAGCGTGATCTTCGATTCCTCCTCGACCGTGCTCGAGGCTGCGCGCGCCGTCGCCCAGCGCGGCCTCGGGATCACCGCCGTCACCAACGACATCAATATCGCTGCCACGCTGGCGACGCGGAGAGCGATCCGGCTGATCGTGCCGGGCGGCACGCTCAGGCCCGGTTCGTTCACGCTGATCGGCGAGCCTGGCATGGAATTCCTGGCGGGGCTGCATGTCGACCTCGCTTTCATCGGCATCCAGGCCCTCTCCGGCCTCCGGCTCGCGGACTCGTCGATCGAGATCGCCGCGATGAAGCGCCGGATGATCGAAGCCGCGCGGCAGGCGGTGCTGCTGGCGGATTCCTCGAAATTCGAGGAGACGTCGTTCCGCGAGGTCTGCGGGGTCGAGCGCATGGCGCGGCTGATCACCGACGACCGGCTGGGCGTACGCGAGCGCAAGAGCCTGGAGAAGGCCGGCGTGGCGTTGACGGTCGTGCCGGCGGAGCATCGGCGATGAGCGCGCTCGCGCTGGCGCCGCCGCGCGCACCTGCGGTCCCCATGCCGCTGGGGTTGATTGCCGAAGACCTGACCGGGGCACTCGACGCCGCCGCCCCCTTTGCGCGGCCGGACGCGCCGGTGGCGGTCTTGCACGACGCCGGCCACGAGCGCGGATCCTTTGCGCTCGATGCCGGGACGCGGGGTGCGGCGGAAGCCGAAGCGATCGCGGCCGCGATGCGCCATGCCGGCTTGCTGCGGCAGATACGCACGGCGTTTCGCAAGATCGACTCGCTGCTGCGGGGTCATTGCGCCGCGGAAATCGCGGCGACCGCGCGCGGCGGCCGCTTCGCCAGCGTCGTCGTGGCGCCGGCCTTTCCCGCGCAGGGCCGGATCATGCTCCAGGGCAGGCAGTATGCGCGCCACGCCGATGGGACCTATCGGCTGATCGAGGTCGACCTGGCCCGCGAGCTTGTGGCGCGCGGTTTGACGCTCCGCGCCCTGCCCCATGTCGGAGCCATGGCCGGGGCCGGCGCATTCCTGTGCGACGCCGAATACGATTCCGATCTTTCCGGCATCGTGGCGGCGCGGCCGCGCTTGAAGCCACCGGTGCTGTGGTGCGGGTCCGCCGGCTTGGCGCGGGCGCTGGCGGGCGCGGTCGTGCCGTTGCCCCTGCCGGTGGGGCCGTGCCTGGGCATTGTCGGGACGCGACACCCGGTCGGCCTTGCGGAACTCGACATGATACGAACGGCGGGTCGTGCCGCCGTGTTCGAGGTGCGCGGTCTGGGCGATGTGGAGGACGCGGCCGCAGGGGCAAGCAAGCTGCTTGCGCGCGACAGGTCTGCGCTGCTCGCGCTGCGCCTGCCCGCCGTGACGGACCGGGAAGCGGCGGCAGTGCTCGATGCCGTGGCACGCGCCGCCGCGACGCAGCGGCCGCCCGTCCTGTTCGCGAGCGGCGGCGACACCTTGGCCGCCCTGCGCGATGCCACCGGCGCCAGGCGGCTCGACGTCGTCGGCGAGGCGGCGCCGGGCATCCCGATATCGCGCCTGGTGGGCGGAAGCTGGGCCGGCGTGACGGTCGTGTCGAAATCCGGCGCGTTCGCCGGCATCGAAACGTTAGTCGGGTTGTTCAACAGAGCCACGGAGGTATCGCGTGTCCCGGCGTAGGCCCCGCATTGCACTGACGATGGGCGATCCCGCCGGGGTCGGACCGGAACTGTGCCTGAAGGCGACGGCGCGGCTGGCGGCGCGCGTGAGGGCGCGCGAGCTGGAGCTGGTGACGATCGGCACCTCCGCCGCGATCGAGCTGGCGCGCGAGCGGCTGATCGCCAAGGGCCTGAGGCGCTACGCGCCGCGCCTGGAGCTGATCGAAGCGACGCCGAGCCAGGGTTCGGTCAAGCCGGGCGAAACCAGCGCCGAGGCGGGGCGCCAAGCCTTCCGCGCGATCGAAACCGCCATCGGCATGGCGATGCGCGGCGAAATCGACGCCATCGCCACCGCGCCGATCAGCAAGGAGGCGATCAACGCCGCCGGCTTTCGCTACGCCGGGCACACCGAGATCCTGGCCGACCTGACCGGCAGCAAGGGCTCGGTGCTGATGCTGGTGCACGACCGGCTGCGCGTCAGCCACGTCTCGGCCCACGTGCCGCTGGCCAAGGCGTCCTCGCTGGTGACGCCCGAGCGCCTGACCTACGTGATCGAGCTGACGCACGACGCGCTGCGCCGCCTGGGTTTCAGGAAGCCAAAGCTCGGCATCGCCGCGGTCAACCCCCATGCCGGCGAGGGCGGCATGTTCGGGCGTGAGGACATCGACATCGTGATGCCGGTGATCGAGAAATTCCGCGCGCAGGGCATGAGCATCACCGGGCCGGTGCCCGGCGATACGGTGTTCGTCAAGCACCTTGGCGGCGAGTTCGACGGAGTCGTCGCGATGTTCCACGACCAGGGCCATGTCGCGGTCAAGCTGCTCGGCTTCAAGATCGACCGCCGCACCGGCAAGTGGGTAGGCTTGAGCGGCGTCAACATCACGCTCGGCCTGCCGATCGTGCGCACCTCGGTCGATCACGGCACGGCCCTCGACATCGCCGGCAAGGGCATCGCCAATCCGCAGAGCATGATCGAGGCGATCGACCTGGGCGTGCGCCTTGCCGCCGCGCGGCGATCGGAAAGAACAAGGAGCGACGCCGCATGAGCACGCAACATGTCGCCGCCGGCGACCTGCGCCGGGCCGTGCGGGCAATCTTCGCGCGCGCCGGCAGCGACGAGGGCGAGGCGCAGGCCGTCGCCGATCATCTGGTCGAGGCAAATCTGGTGGGCCACGACTCGCACGGGGTCATTCGCGTGGCCAAGTACATGGACTGGCTGAAGCAGGGCCAGGTGCTGGCCAACCGCCATATCAGGGTCCTGCGCGACGACGGCGTGCTGCTGCTGCTCGACGGCCAGTTCGGCTACGGCCAGGCGATCGGGCTCGAGGCCATGCGGCTCGGCATCGACAAGGCCAGGAAGCATGGCGTGGCGGTGATGGCGTTGCGCAATTCCGGGCATCTCGGGCGCGTCGGCGCCTGGGCCGAGACGGCGGCCGCGTCCGGCCTCGTGTCGTTGCACTTCGTCAACAGCTCGGGCTTCGGCATGCTGGTGGCGCCGCACGGCGGCTCCGACCGACGCCTGTCGGCCAATCCGATCGCGGCCGGCGTGCCGATGCCCGGCGGGCCGCCGATGATCCTCGACATGTCGACCTGCATCATCGCGGAGGGCAAGATCCAGGTTGCCCGCAACAAGAAGGAGAAGCTGCCCGAAGGCGCGGTGCTCGACGGCAGGGGCCGGCCCACGCGCGAGCCCGAGGAATTCTACGCGACGCCGCCCGGCGCGATCCTGCCGATCGCCGGCCACAAGGGTTCGGGACTGTCGCTGATCTGCGAGGTGCTGGCCGGCGCACTCACCGGCGGCGGGTCGACGCATCCGGACAATCCGACCGCCAAGCGCATGGTCAACAACATGCTCACGATCCTGATAGACGCCGAGAATGTCGCGGGCGGCGGTGCGTTCGCGGGCGATGTCGCGCGGCTGAGGGACTGGGTCAAGGCCTCCCCGCCGATTTCGAAGGGCGGCGAGGTGCTCTTGCCGGGGGAAATCGAGCGCCGGGTGCGCGCGGAGCGCGAGCGGAACGGCATCCCGCTGGACGACACGACGCGCGCCCAGATCTCCAAGGCGGAGGCGGATGTCGGTCTGCCCGCTGCGGAGATCGGACGGGCGGTCGCCTGAGACGACAGGAAGGAGAAGCGGCGATGTTGGACAATCCGGTGCGGGCGAAGCTGTCGAGAGGCGGCACGGCCTTCGGCCAGATGGCGTTCGAGTTCTTCACGCCCGGGCTTTGCCGCATCATGGCGAATGCAGGCGCGGAGTTCGTGATCCTGGACACCGAACACAGCGGTATAGGCATCGAGACGATCAAGAGCCAGGTTTCCTACGCGCGCGGCACGGGGCTGGTACCGATCGTGCGCGTGACGGGCACGCACTATCATCTGATCGCGCCGATGCTGGACGCCGGCGTGCAGGGGATCATGGTGCCGATGGTCGAGACGGCCGAGCAGGCGCGCAAGATCGCCTCCTGGTGCCGCTATCGGCCCGAGGGCGTGCGCGGGCTTGCCTTCGGCATGCCGCACGACGACTACGAGGGCGGCAGCCACATCCCCAAGATGAAGGCGGCCAACAAGCGCACTCTGGTGATCGCGCTCGTCGAGACGGCGACGGGGATCGACAATGTCGACGCGATCCTGGCCACGCCGGGGATCGACGTGGGCTGGCTCGGTCATTTCGATCTGACCAATTCGATGGGGATCGACGGCCAGTTCGACCATCCGCGCTACAAGGCGGCGGTCAAGAAGCTGGTGCGGGCCTGCGCCCGGAACGGCAAGCCGGCGGGTTTCCTGTGCGGCGACGTCAAGACCGGGCGGCGGTATCTCAAATGGGGCTTTCGGATGCTGTGCTACGGCACGGACATCGCGGTCTATCAGCAGGCGCTCGCCGCCGGAATCGCGGGGCTGAAAAGGAGATAGGAATTCGGCCGACGCGGCCGATGCGGCTTTCGCAACGATCGAAGGCCGGCGTGAGGAACGACGACAGAACTGGAGGAAACGACCATGACGCTCGCAACTAGACTGCTGCCCGCCGCCTTCGCGGCGGTCCTGGCCCTCGGCCTGGGCACGACGACGGCCGATGCCCAGGCGCTCGACCGCATCATGAAGGAAAAGAAGATCCGTATTACGGCCGAAGTCACTTCGCCGCCCTTCGGCATTCTCGACAAGGACAATAAACCGACCGGATCGGAGATCGAAACGGCGCGCCAGCTCGCCAAGGACCTCGGGGTCGAGCTCGAGCTGGTGCAGGTCACCGGTCCGCAGCGCATTCCCGCGCTGCTGTCCGACCGCGCCGACCTTGCGATCTCCTCGCTGTCGATCACCTCGGAACGCGCGAAGTCGGTGTGGTTCGCCAGCCCGCACGGCGCGCTCAGCATCGTCATCGGTGCGGCCAAGGCGGTGAACATCAAGAGCGCGGCCGACATGGCCTGGGAGAGCTTCCGCGCGCCGCGGTGGCTGGTCCGCGATCCGTTCGATTCCCTGGCGTTCCTGCCCTCCTTCCCCGGACCGGTCCTCGTCCTGCACGGCAGGCGCGACGAGACCGTGCCGTT
>CAYMTM010000020.1:0-9083 GCA_964393375.1 uncultured Rhodospirillaceae bacterium | reverse complement strand
CGGCATGACCCGCGCCACGCTCGAGGAGCAGGTGGTGCCGAAGGTGGCGCCCCCGGGAACCAACATCGTCTTCTTCGACGAGCACGCGGCCACGCAGCAGGCGCTGCTGTCGGGCCAGGTCGACGCGATCGGCGGCGCCGCCTTCATGATCAACGCCCTCAGCAAGCGCGCGCCGGACAAGGGCATCGAGCCCAAGTTCACCGTCACGACCGCCTACTACGCCGTTGCGGTGAAGCCCGGGAATTTCGACCTGTTGCAATGGGTCAACACCTGGGTGTTCGTCAACAAGCACAATGGCGTGCTCGCCAAGATCTACGAGGAGCACACGGGCGTGAAGCTGGTCGATCTGCCGTCGATGTAGTCGCGGCGCCATCCGAATCGAACCTCACCCTTCGACGCGGCTCAGGATGAGATTCGTTGAGTCGATTCGTCCTCATGCTGGGCTCGTCGAAGCATGAGGACGCTTTTGCCCGGGCTCGCGTGACCTACGTCTTCCAGTTCGGCATCGTCTTCGATCGGTTCGGCGAACTGCTCGAAGGGGCGTGGCTGACAATCCGCCTGTCGGCGACCGCCATGGTGCTGGGCCTCGCGGTCGCCATCGTTTGCGCCTTCCTGCGCACGGCGGGGCCGAAGCCGCTTGCCGCGCTGGTCGGCGCCTATGTCGAAGTGGTGCGCAACACGCCGTTCCTGGTCCAGCTCTATATCGTCTTCTTTTCCTTGCCTGCGGCGGGGATCCGCTTCGATGCCAACGAGGCGGCGCTCGTGGCGATGGTGGTCAACCTTGGCGCCTACGCAACCGAGATCGTCCGCGCCGGCATCCAGTCCGTCCCCGTCGGCCAGATCGAGGCGGGCCGGTCGCTCGGCCTGTCGCGCCTGCAGGTCTACCGCCTGATCGTGCTTTACCCGGCGCTCAAGGCGGTCTTTCCGGCGCTGTCGAGCCAGTTCATCCTGCTGCTGCTGGGCTCATCCGTGGTGTCGGCGATTTCGGCCAACGAGCTGACGGCGGTCGCCAACACGCTGCAATCGACGACGTTTCGCGCCTTCGAGGTCTACATCGTCGTCACCGTCATGTACCTGGCGATCGCGATTGCGTTCCGCGGCGCCTTCGCGGCGATCTTCTGGTTCTTCTTCGTGCGCGGACGCGCTTGAGCCATGCGAAGTTTCTCGACCAACGAATTTCTGTTCATCCTTGCCGCAACGCGCTGGACCGTCGTGCTGTCGCTGGTCGCCTTCGCGCTGGGAGGCGCACTCGGCGGATTGATCGCGGTGCTGCGGACCTCCGCGTTCGGTCCGACGCGCCTGGCCGCGACCGGGTACATACAGCTCTTTCAAGGCACGCCGCTGCTCATGCAGCTCTTCCTGGTCTACTACGGGCTCGGCCTGTTCGGGCTCCGGCTCGACGCCTGGACGGCGGTGGTGATCTCCTATTCGGCCTACGCCGGCGCCTTTCTCGGCGATATCTGGCGCGGCTGCATCCAGGCCATCCCGCGCACGCAGTGGGAGGCCGCGGCCTCCCTTGCGCTCAGCTACCCGCAGCAACTCCGCCACGTGATACTGCCGCAGGCGCTGCGCATCGCCATTCCGCCGACCGTGGGGTTCCTGGTCCAGTTGGTGAAAGCGACCGCCGTCGCCTCGATCATCGGCTTCGTCGAGCTGACGCGCGCGGGCCAGTTGATGACCAATGCGACATTCCAGCCCATGATCATCTATCCGATCGTGGCGGCGCTCTACTTCGCCCTGTGCTGGCCGCTGTCGCTTTGGGCGCAGCATCTGGAGAGGCGGCTGCGCGTCGGCGCGGCGATCGCCCGCACGAAATGACCGAGAGGGACGGAACGGCATGAGCAAACCACGGATCGGCTTCATCGGCGTCGGCTTGATGGGCCATGGCGCAGCCAAGAACATCCTGGAGAAGGGCTATCCCCTGACCGTGGTGGGCCACCGCAATCGCCGGCCCGTGGACGACCTTGTCGCGCGCGGTGCCAGCGAGGGCCGGAGCGCGGCCGCCGTCGCGCGGGACAGCGACATTCTGTTCCTGTGCCTTCCTTCGTCCGTTGAGGTCGAAGCGACGGTGCTGGGTGCGGGCGGCGTGCTGGAGGGCGCCCATGCCGGGCTGATCGTCGTGGACAGCACGACAGCCGATCCGAACTCGACCCGCAGGTTGGCCGAGGCATTGAGGGCCAAAGGTGTCCGCATGGCCGACGCGCCGCTCGGACGCACGCCCAAGGAGGCGGAAGCGGGCACCTTGAGCACCTATGTCGGCGGCGAACCGGAGGTCGTGGCCGCGATCCGGCCGGTGCAGCAATGTTTCGCCGACACCATCGTCGAAGTGGGCGCGCTTGGAGCGGGACACACGCTGAAGCTGATCAACAACTTCATGTCGATCGGCAATTGCGCGATCATCGCCGAGGCGGCAGCGACCGCGGCAAAAATGGGCGTCGACATGAAGAAGTTCCACGCGGTGATCTCGGCCGGCGGCGCCAACAGCAAGATGTTCCAGATGGTCGCGCCATGGCTGCTGGAAGGCGACGACAGCCACCTCAAGGGTCCGCTCAGGATCGCCGGCAAGGACCTGCGGTTCTACACCAAACTGGCTGAGCAGGCGCAGGTGGCGTGCTTCATTGCCCAGGCGGTGAACCAGACCCTGCAACTTTGCAACGCGCGCGGGCACGGCGAGCGTTTCCTGCCCGTGCTGCCGGGCATCATCGCCGAGCTCAACGGGACCAAGATCCGCGACCTCTAGTCCGCCGCCATGGCCCCGGCCGCGCTTGCCGCCCTGCTGGTGATCGCTGCGGCGCTGCTCAGCGCCGCCTACAACACGATCATCAAGACCGGCGAGGATCGCCTGGCGGTCGGCGCCATGGCCGGCGGGGTGGCGACGGCGCTTGCGGCGCTTGCCCTGCCATTCGTCGCGCCACCCCCGCCGGCGGCCTGGCCATGCCTTGCCGTATCGGTCGTGGCGCAGACAGCCTATTACTTCGTCATTGCCGAGGCCTACCGGGAGGGCGATCTGTCCCTCGTCTACCCGGTGATGCGTGGCAGCTCGCTGGCCGTCATCCTCGCCTTTTCCGTCCTGGGAGCGGGGGAGGCACTGACCCTTGCCAAGGGGGCGGGCCTGGCGCTGCTGTTCGCGGGCATGGCGCTTGCGGTCGATCCCGGCGCCTGGCGGCGCAGCGAGGCACGCAGACCTGCCGGCTTCGCCGCCCTGACCGGGTTGATGGTCGCGCTCTACCTGCTGGCGGACGGGGTGGGGGCCCGGCGCTCGCCGGACCCGCTCGGCTACGTCGCCTGGATGTTCTTCCTCAGCGGCATGCCGGTGATGGCCGTCGTGGCCGCGCTCCGACGCGGCGCGTTCGGTCGGGCGTGGCGGCGCAACTGGCGCCACGGCGTCGCCAGCGGCGCCGTGATGGCTGCCGGCTACGGGGCCGTGGTCTGGGCGCTGTCGCTCGGCAGCTTCGCCTCGGTGGCCGCGCTGCGCGAGCTGACGACGGTTTTCACGGCGTTGATCGCGCGGTTCCTGCTCAAGGAGCATCCGCCCGCACGGCGCTGGGCGGCCGTCGCCCTGATCGTGCTCGGCGCGGCCGCGATCAATGCCTAGGGATGGGCGGCTCGGCTTGCCAATCCCTTTGACATTCCCCTACGGGCCTAGGCAGAATTACCGGCAGCGAAAAACAATACGATTCGTCTCAGTGCAGGGGCCTTCATGAACGATCTGCCGGTCCGCCAGGCAAGCGGCGCGCCAACGGGCGCGCCCCTGGGCGACACGCTGCCCGGGTCCTGGTACGCCGACCCCGCGATCTTCGCCAAGGAACGCACGGCGATTTTCCACCGGCATTGGCAGCTCTTCGCCCACGAGAGCCGGCTGCCCGGCCCCGGCGACTATGCGGCGGGCGTCCTGGCCGGGTTCCCGATCGTGGTCCTGCGCGGCCGCGACGGCAGGGTTCGCGGTTTCCACAATGTCTGCCGTCATCGCGCGGCGCAGCTGGTACCCGACGGATTCGGACACGCCAAGTCGCTGGTCTGCCCCTATCACGGCTGGTCCTATGACGGCGACGGCAGCCTGATCCGTGCCCGGGATTTCGGGGACGACCCCGGACTCGACACCGCCGGCATGGGCCTGTTCCCGGTCCGCACGGAAACGTGGAAAGGCCTGATCTTCGTCTGCTTCGACCTCGACGCACCTTCCCTGCTCGACTGGTTGGGGCCGATCGCGACGATGGCCAGGGACTATCCGCTGGAGCGCTACCGCTTCTACCGCGACAAGGTGCGCGACGTCGCGGTCGATTGGAAGGCTTACGGCGACAACTATCTCGAGGGCTATCACCTGGAATTGATGCATCCCGGCCTGTGCTCGGCGATCGATGTGGGCCAATACACGATCGACGTGTATCAGCGCGAAGGCTCTTTCCACCTCTACGGTCCGCGGCGCGAGGACGGACTTACCCAGGGGCTCTACTTCTATCGTTTTCCCGTTCTTATGCTGAATCTCTACGACTGGGGCGCATCGATCGCCACGATCGATGCGCTGGGGGCCGGGCGCATGCGCCACACCAACTGGTACCTGTTCGAGGACCTTACGCCGGCAACCCGCGCAGAACGCGACCGGATCACCGAATGGGCGATCGAGATCGTCAGCGAGGACATCGCCATCGTCACCGGCGTGCAACGCAACCTAAACGCCGGCGTCTATGACCGCGGGCGATTGTCGCCCAAGCACGAGCATGCGCTGAAAGGGTTCCAGGACATGGCGCGGGATGCGCTTGCCGCCTACGACGCCGGCTGGCGGCCGCGGCTTCGTCCGGCATGATGCCGGCGGGTGGCCGCAGGAGGCCGGAAGATGGCACAGGCATGGGCTTTGCACTATAGTTTCACTAGGCGCCGCGGGGCCATCCGCAGCCGGGGAAGGCGATCGTCAATCTTCAACAGAGGAGACAAAGGATGATCATCTACAGCAAGAAGACCGCGACCCGCCGGTCCGTCTTGAAGCGGGCGGTGGCGGCAGGTGCCGTGGCTTCCATCGGGCCATGGTTCGTGCGCGATGCGTTTTCGTCTTCGGGCGAGCTGAACTGGTTCACCTGGGAGGACTATGCGCCCAAGGCCCTGACCGAGAAGTTCACGAAGGAGACGGGGATCAAGCTCAACGTGACCCTGTTCGACTCGAACGAAACGCAGCTCAACAAGCTGCGCGCGGCGCGCGGCGAGGGATTCGATATGGTAACGCCGACCGTCACCTGGGTCGGAGCCCATATCGACGCGGGCAACCTGCAGCCCGTCGACTGGAAGAAGATCAAGGGCATCGACGGCATGCAGAAGACTTTCGTTTCGCTGCCCGAGAAGATGGGCGCGACCCGCGGCGGCCAAGTCTATTGCATGCCCTATGACTGGGGCACGGAGGCGCTCGGCTTCAGCACCAAGGCCATGAACCTGGAATACGGAAAGGCCAGCTTCGGCGATCTGTGGGATCCGAAGTGGAAAGGCAAGATGACCTGCCGGCCGCGCTCGATCATGCTCGGGACCGCCCTGTGGATGGAAGGCAAGGGCGATATGCCGCCGGGCTCAATGCAGAAGGCCTATTCCGACGAAGCCACGATGGTCAAGTACTACGGCCAGGCGCTGGAATACGTGATCAAGAACAAGGCGCAGATCGCCAAGTTCTGGCAGGGGACCAACGACACGGTGGTTGCCTATCGCCAGGAAGGCTGCGTGATCGGCCAGACTTGGGACGGCCCGATCAACAAGATGCGCGACGAAGGCGATGCCGTGAAGTACTTGGCGCCGAAGGAGGGTGCGCTGACCTGGTCTGACACGCTGGCGCTGGCGAAGGGCGCCAAGAACGTGGAACAGGCCTACGCTTTCATGAGCTTCGCGACGAGGCCGGAAGTCGGTGGCCTTATGGCCGTCGAGACCGGCTACAACAGTATCGTCGTCGGCGCCGAAAAGCACACCAACGCCAACTACCAGCGCAACTTCAGCGAGGCCTATCCGGGCGACGCGATCGAGAAGCTGTGGTTCCAGGGCGAGGAGAAGCCCTGGTTCATCGCCAAGCGCCAGGAGTTCGCGGCTAAACTGCAAGCGGCCTGACGCTCGACGATCGAGCGAGAACGAAGCGGAGCGCCCGGCCAGCCGGGCGCTCCGCGCCTTTGCGCGGGCGGACCGGGAATTGCACACCCCGGCGTTGCAGAAGTAGGCCTCGCCACGTCAAAAAGGGGGCGCGATGGCGAACGACCTGGAACTGATCGGCGTTGTCAAGAAGTTCGGCGATTTCGTCGCCGTGCATGGCGTGACCGTAACCATGCCGCAGGGCGAGTTTTTCAGCTTTCTTGGCCCCAGCGGCTGCGGCAAAACCACCATCCTTCGTATGATCTCCGGCTTCATCGACCCCACGTCCGGGTCGATCCGGCTCGGCGGGCGCGATCTCAACGGCATCGGGCCGAACAAGCGGCCGACGGCGCTGATCTTCCAGAACCTCGCCCTGTTCCCCTTGATGTCGGTGGCCGACAATATCGGCTACGGGCTGATGGTGCGCGGCGTGTCCAAGACCGAGCGGAAAAAGGTCGTCGACAAGATGCTCGACCTGATCGCGCTGCGCGGCTATGGCGACAAGCGCATCGACGAGCTGTCGGGTGGCCAGAAGCAGCGCGTGGCGATCGCGCGCGCGCTGGCGGTCGAACCCAAGGTGCTGTTGCTCGACGAGCCGCTGTCGGCCCTCGATCTCAAGCTGCGCCAGCATATGCGCCAGGAGTTGCGCGCGCTGCAGCGCCGCACCGGAGTCACGTTCATCTACATCACCCACGACCAGGGCGAAGCGCTGGCGATGTCCGACCGCGTGGCGGTGATGAGCCAGGGCCGCATCGAGCAGATCGGCACCTCGACCGAGATCTACAACAGCCCGCAGACCGCCTTTGTTGCCGCCTTCGTCGGCGAGAACAACGCGATCACCGGCAAGATCGTGTCGTCGGAACACGGCTACGGCGCGCTGGAAACCGGGTTCGGCAAACTGCGCGCCGCCAACCCGCGCGGCATGAAGCCGGGCGAGGCAGCCGTGCTGTTCGTGCGGCCGGAGCGGGTGCACCTGGTGGCGCCGAACGGCGTCGACGGCAGCGACAATGCGCTCGAAAGCCAGGTGCTGGACGGCGTTTTCGAGGGGCCGGTGGCCAATATCCTGCTCGCCAACCAGGGCGAGGGGAGGCCGATCACGGTCAGCCTGACCAACGATGGTGCGACGCCGCGTGTCAGCCGCGGCGAGCGGCGGCGAATCGCCTTTTCGCCGGAAGACGCGATCCTGCTGCCGCCCGCCGGCGCGGCGCACGGCGCCGGGGGGCACGCGTGAAGGAGGCCCTGCAGCGCTTCGGCGCCGCGGGCGTAGGCGCCATCCTCTTCGGCGTCGGATTCTGGGCGATCATGCTGATCGCCGGCCCCATGCTGCTGATGGTCGATCTGGCCTTCCGGCCGTATCTGCCCAACCCGGCCGACGTGGGCGGGCCCAAGGACGTCTACACGATCGCCAACTTCGCCAAGGTGTTCCTCGACGACCTCAACTGGCGGGTGTTCACCAAGACGATGTACTCCAGCATCGTCGTGACGATCGTCTCGCTGCTGATCGCCTATCCGCTTTCCTTCATTCTCGTGCGTGCCGGCAAGACGGGCTGGGTCGGCATCCTGATGATCGGCCTGCTGATCCCCTTCTGGGTCAACGAAATCCTGCGTACCTTCGCCTGGCAGCTCCTGCTGGCGCGCTATGGCTTCATCAATACCACTCTGATGAATCTGGGCCTTATCGACACGCCGATCGCCTTTACCAACACGGATTTCGGGGTGCAGATCGGCCTGATCTACGCCTACATCTTGTTCATGATCTTTCCGCTCTACAGCACGATGGAGAGCCTGGACCCCAACCAAGTCGACGCTGCGCGCGACCTGGGCGCCCCGTTCTGGCGCATCCACTGGGACATCGTGATTCCGCATTCCAAGCCAGGCATCGCGTCGGGCTGCATCGTCACCTTCATGCTGGCCGCCGGCTCCTACGTGGTGCCCGAGCTCCTCGGCGGCACCCGCGCGATCTGGTTCACCAAGTTGATCTACCTGCAGTTCGACGCGATCAACTGGAATCTCGGCTCGGCCTATGCGTTCTCGCTGGTCGTGATGTGCCTGCTGTTCATCCTGCTGATGATGGCCGTCTTTCGCGTCAGCCTCAAGGACATCGCGAAATGACGGCGACGAGTATCAGCATTCCCGCCGAGACGCGGCGGCCCTGGCTGACCTCGGACCAGGTGCTGCAGATCTCCGCTGGCGTCTTCCTGGCGGTCTTCTTCCTCTACCTCTTTCTGCCCCTCATCTACATGATGCTGGTCACGTTCAACGACAGCCGCATACCGACTCTGACGCCATGGCGGGGCTTCACCTTGCGCTGGTTCGCCGAGATGTGGAACGACCAGCGGATGTGGGGTTCGGTGGTCAAGAGCGTGATCATCGGCATTTGGGTCATCGTCCTGTCGGTGCCGCTCGGTCTGGCGGGCGCTCTGTTCATGACCCGCATGCGCGCGCCGGGACAATCCTTCGTCTACGCGGTGCTGGTTTCGCCCGTGCTGATGCCCGGGGTCGTGATCGGGCTTTCGACCTTGATCTTCTGGGACACGCAGTTCCGCATCGGCGGTCGGTGGCAATTGTCCGTGCTGGGCCAGTCCAGCTTCATCGCCGCCTATTGCATGCTGATCTTCATGGCGCGCCTGACGCGTTTCGACCGCACGCTCGAGGAGGCGGCGCTCGACCTTGGCGCAACGCCCTTCCAGGTATTCCGCACGATCACCGTGCCCTACATGCGGCCCGCGATCCTCTCGGCCGCAGCGCTTGCCTTCCTGCAATCCTTCGAGAACTTCAACACCACGCTGTTTACGATCGGCAATGACATCACGTTGACCATGTTCATCGCCGGCAAGATCCGCTCGGGCACCAACCCGTCGCTGAACGCACTCGCCTTCGTCATGGTGGCGTTCACGATCCTGGCCGGCGTCGTCGCCGAGGTGCTGCGCCGGCGCGAGGTGCGGGCCGCCGCGGCGCTGGTGCGGGCGGCGCAAGCCGCCGAGGCG
>CAYMTM010000019.1:16865-31188 GCA_964393375.1 uncultured Rhodospirillaceae bacterium | reverse complement strand
AAAGCCATGAACTGCCGGGTTGTGCAAAACAAGATCCTCGCGCTGCCGGACCCGGACGATGCCCGCGCCGTCACGCTTGCGCATCTCGACCGTGTCGCCGGTGTGGTGTTCGCGACTCGGGAGCAGGTGCCGTCGGTGATGCCGAAGGAGCGCGCGGGATGGCTGCGCCGCCCGCCTTATGCGTGGACCTTGCCGGCGGCGCGGGCGCGCTGGGCGTTGTTCGCCGGGCCGCGCCGGCGAATCGCCCGGCCGATGCTGCAGACGGCGCTGCGCCACGGTGTGCGGCGTATCGTCTATGCCGGTCCCCGCGGGCTGAAGGCCGAGAGCGTCGCGGCCATGCTGGCGCGCCGGGGACTCGAGGTGGTCCTTCACCATGTCGCGCGGCGCTTGCCCGCGCTGGACCGGCTGGAGGGCCGCGCGCTCGAGCGGATCGTAGCGGCGCTGCTTGGTCGCGCGCCGGCGCCGGCGGCAGGCGCTGCGCGACGCATCCTGCTTACCAACCATTCGCTTGGCCTGGGCGGCGCCGAGCGGCAGATCGTCAACACGCTCTTGGGTCTGAAGGCGCGCGGCTTCGGCGACCTGGCGCTGGCCTGCGAGCGCCGGCACAGCGACGGCGCGGACGACGAGTTCGGGCGGCTGCTCGAGGCGCGCGGCATCGCGATCGCCGAGGTGCCGGGTAGGCCGGTCGACGATCGCGACCTTCCGCCGTCCGACGGCCTGCCGCACAGCCTTGGCGACGATATGCAGTTCTGGGCCGCGCTGATCCGAAGCTATCGGCCCTCGGTGCTGCACGCGTGGCAGGATACGACGGCGCCGAAGGCGGGACTGGCGGCGGCCCTGGCGGGTGTGCCGCGCATCGTGCTGGCGACGCGCAACCGCGCGCCCTGGCGCTTCGCCTACTGGCTGCCCTGGATGCGGCCGGTCTATCGCGCGTTGGCCGCGCGGCCGAACGTGGTGCTGACCAACAACAGCAGGGCGGGGGCGCGCGACTACGAACGCTGGCTCGGACTGCCGGAGGGGCGCATCCATGTCATCTACAACGCGCTTGCCCCCGATGCGCTGGCGCCCCCGGCCGGCGACGCCGTGGCCGCGCTGCGGGCAAGGCTGGGCATCCCGGATGCCGCGCCGGTCGTCGGCTCGATGTTCCGGATCTACCCGGAAAAGAACCCTGCGCTCTGGATCGCCACCGCCGCCGCGGTGGCGGCGCGCAATCCGGGGGCGCGGTTCCTGCTGGTCGGCGACGGGCCGTTGAAAGGGGCGATGCAGGCGGCGGCGCTTCGCGCGGGCATCGCCGATCGGGTCATCTTCGCGGGCGAGGTCGCCGATCCGCGCGCGGCGCTGGCGGCGATGGACGTGTTTCTTTTGACCTCGCGCGAGGAGGGCCTCCCGAACGTCGTGATCGAAGCGCAGGCCCAACGCGTGCCGGTGGTCGCCACGGCCGCCGGCGGCGTGCCCGAGGCCGTCGAGGACGGGCGCAGCGGGTTCGTCGCCGCGGCCGACGCAAACGCGCTGGCCCAGGCCGTGCTGCGCGTGCTCGGCGACCGTGCCTGGGCCGTGGCGGCCCGCGCTCATGCGCCGTCCTTCGTGGCGGCGCGCTTTGGCGTGGATCGCATGCTGGACGAGACGCTGCGGCTTTATGGGTTTGCCCCATGAAGCTGCTGTTGTTCACCCGCTCGCTCAATCCCGGCGGCACGCAGCGCCAGATGGCGATGCTCGCGCGGGGCCTGGCCTCGCGCGGGCACGACGTCGCGGTCGTGCTGCTTTATGGCGGCGGCGCGCTGGAAGCGTTGCTGCGCGGCAGCGCGGTGCGCGTGCTGGCGGTCGGCAAGACGGGGCGCTGGGATGTGATCGGCCCGCTGTTGCGTCTGCGCAGGCTGTTCGCGACGGAATCGGCCGACATTCTCTATGCCTTTCTGCCCATGCAGACCGTGCTGGCGGCCCTGCTTTGCCCGGCGGCGACAAAGCTGGTCTTCGGCCTGCGCGCGGGCGGCATGCGGCTCGACAGGTACGATGGCCTGTCCACTTGGTCCTATCGGCTCGAGGCGCTGCTGTCGCGCCGGGCCGACCTGATCGTGGCGAACGCCCAGGCGATCCGCGCGGATGCCGCCAGGCGCGGTATCGACCGGGCAAGGATCGCCGTCGTACCGAACGGCGTCGATACCGACATTTTCCGCCCCGATCCCGCGGCGCGCGCCGCGCTCCGTCGCGAATGGGGCGTCGATGCGGCTGCGTACCTGGTCGGCATCGTCGCGCGCCTCGACCCGATGAAGGACCACGACACGTTTCTGCGGGCGGCGGCGTTGTTTGCGCGCGACCGCGGCGATGCGCGCTTCGTCGTGATCGGCGACGGCGATGCGGCCTGGCGCAACGGGCTGAAGGCCCGGGCGGCCGCGCTCGGCCTCGGCGATCGCGTGATCTGGGCGGGCGAACGGCACGATCTGCCGGCGGTCTACAACGCGCTCGATCTCGCCACGTCGAGCTCCGCCTTCGGCGAGGGTTTTTCCAACGTGCTGGGCGAGGCGATGGCCTGCGGCACGCCGGTGGTTGCCACGGATGTCGGCGATGCCCGTATGGTCCTGGGCGATCAGGGCGTCGTCGTGCCGTCGCGCGACCCGGCGGCGCTGGCGCGGGGCTGGGCGGCGATGCGCGCGCAGGGTTGCGGCGACGGCTTGCGGACGCGCATCGTCACCCGGTTCGGCGTCGACTCGATGGTCGAGCGCACCGAACATCTGCTGCGGGCGGTCGCGGCAGGCCGGACGGCCGAAGCTCTGGCGCGCGAGTTCGCCTGATGCTGACCCGCGCGCATCTCGACGCCGTTCGTCGCTACGAGATCGAGCGGGTGCTGGCGCTGGTGCCCAGGCCGCGCGGGCGGCTCTTGGAGATCGGCGCGGCGGGCGGGTTTCAGGCCGCGCTGCTGGCGCCGCATTTCGCCGGGGTCGAGGCGATCGACTTGCCGCGGTCCATCCCTGCCGGCGCAACGGCGTTTCCGGTGCAGCCCTATGACGGACACCGCCTGCCGTTTCCGGACCGCAGCTTCGACATGGTGTTCTCCTCCAACGTGCTGGAGCACATCGCGCATGTCGAGGCGTTCCAGGCCGAGATCCGGCGGGTGATGAAACCGGGGGGCCGCGCCGTTCATGTCGTGCCCTCCGCGAGCTGGCGGCTGTGGACGATCGCCACCCACTACTTGAACCTGCCGGTTCAGGCCGTGGTGCGGTTGGGCGGGCGGTCGTCCTCCGAGCGGGACCCTACCGGCGGTTCTCGCGGCGAAGTCATTCGGAGTGGCCGTTCTCGCATCCTCAACGCATTGTTCGAATGGCGCCACGGCGAACGCGGAACGACGCTCGGCGAGCTCTACCTGTTCTCGCGCCCGGCCTGGACGGCGCTGTTCCGGCGCAACGGGTTCGCGGTCGAGACGGTGGCGCCGCTCGGACTGTTCTACACGGGCTATGCGCTTTGCGGCGAACGGTTGAGCATGGCGGCGCGACGGAAGCTGGCACGCGCGCTGGGCAGCGCGACGGTACTTTACGTGCTGCGCGACGCTTCCTAGGGGATATGGCGCGAGGCGTGGATCAGGCTGCGGTTGACATGCAGCAGGATGCCGAACGCGTCGTAAGGCACGAGCTTGAGCGGCGGATCGGCGCCCAGAAGCTCGTCGGCCCGGAACAGCCGCATCGCCTGGCCTTCCTTGAGCGCCAACCCCGCCACTTCGCGCTCCTCGATCGGCACCTCGTAGAAATAGCGCCGGCGGAACCCGGCCGCGGGATCGCCCAGGTCGAAGATGACCTGCGAGAAATAGGTGACCATGCGGTCCTCGAGGCCCAGCTCCTCGGCCAGCTCGCGATGCATGGCCGCGAGCGGCGTCTCGTCGTCGTCGACCGCCCCGCCGAACAGGCCCCAGTGGCCGGGAAACCAGATCCCGGCGATCCGGTCGCGGAGTTGCATCAGGTAGCGCCCGTCGGGCGTCACGAGGAAAGCCGCCGAGCCCGAGCCGGTGATGCGGTGCGGCGCCAGCGTCTCGCGCTCGCTGTCCGCCAGAAATCCCCTGACGATGACGCTCTCCTGCCGGTCCGAGGTTCGCGGGAATCGCTTCTTGACAAAGCGGGGCCGATTATCAATGTTCGCGCGCGCTTTCGGAAGCCCGATTTGCGGGCCGGCTCAACAGGCAAACCCTTCGTATTGAACGGCAGTTTCCGTACCTAGGGGGCGATTCGCGCGACGTCGGCGGGCGTTCGAGCCCGCCGCCAGCGCGGCCTCGTTTCATGGTGCGGCGTTCGCGCGGGGGAACGGGCGGAGGACGGGAACGGTGAAGACGGCCTTGGTCATCGGTGGCGGGTTCGCCGGCTGCGCCGCCGCGCACCAGCTCCAGCTGATGGGCGGCTGGGACGTGACCGTGGTCGAGGCGCTGCCGTTCCTCGGCGCCGGCGTGCGCACGCGCTTTTATGGCGGCCATCCCTATACCTACGGGCCGCGGCATTTTCTGACGCCGATGCCGCATGTCTTCGAGTTCCTCAACAAGTACGTGCCGCTGCGCCGCTGTGGCGACCACCAGTTCCTGACCTATGTCGAGCGCGATCGGCAGTTCTACAACTACCCGATCCACAGGGACGACATCGACCGCATGCCGGACGGAGCGCAGGTCAAGGAGGAGCTCGCCGCGATCAACATGGCGGAGATCGCCAAGCTTTCGAAAGCCGAAATCGCCGGCATGAAGCACGACGAGCTGATCCGGCTCAACGGCGCCAGGCACGCCAGGAACTTCGAGGAGTTCTGGCTCTACTGCATCGGCCGCACGCTTTACGACAAGTTCGTCAACGACTATTCGCGCAAGATGTGGCTGATCGAGACGAACCGGCAGATCGACGACTTCCTGTGGTCGCCCAAGGGGGTGAGCCTGAAGGAAGGGCCGCGCACGGCCTGGGACACGGCCATCTCGGCCTATCCGATCGCGATCAACGGCTACGACGACTATTTCCGCATCGCGACGGAGGGCGCGACGGTGCTGTTGTCGACGACAATCGAGAAATACGACATCCCGAAGAAGACCGTCGTCATCAAGGGCCAGAAGAAGAAGTTCGACATCATCGTCAATTCGATCTCGCCCGATATCCTGTTCGACAAGTGCCACGGCGAGTTGCCCTATGTAGGACGCGAGCTCTATCCGATCGTGCTGCCGGTCGAGTTCGCGATGCCGCCTGACGTGTACTTCTGCTACTACGCCGGCAAGGAGCGCTTCACGCGAATCGTCGAGTACAAGAAGTTCACCCTGCACAAGGCGCCCACCACGCTGATCACGCTCGAGGTGCCGTCGCGCCAGAACAAGCTCTACCCGATGCCGTTCGAATCGGAGAAGGCCAAGGCGAAGAGGTACTTCGACATGATGCCGGACGGCGTGTTCTCGGTCGGCCGCGCCGGCACCTATCTTTATAACGTCGACATCGACAACACGATCGAGCACGCCATGGACGTGGCGGCGAAGCTGAAGTCCTGACCCGCTGGGGCTTGAGAGGATACATGGCCAAGTCCGCCAAGGCGAAATCCGCGAAGCAGGCCAAGGCCGCCGAGCCGCGGCCGAAGCTCACGATGCCCGGGATGGGCCGCAAGATCGGCGAGCCCTGGGTCGAGCTGCCCGACGGCAAGGCGCTGGCGAACTGGGGCCGCGACGAGGAGATCGCCTACAACCAGACCAACCGCCAGACCGAGAAGGCGCTGTTCTACCGCCGCACGTTCGACTTCATCACCGACAACCGCGTGGCCGGCGACTACCACGAATACGGCTGCCACCGCTGCCGCACCTTCCGCATGGCCTTGACCGAGGCGCGGCTGCATAACCTGACGTCGATGAAGTTTTTCGCCTTCGACAGCTTCGAAGGCCTGCCCGAGCCCACCTCGCAGACCAGCGTCGAGATCTGGAAGCGCGGCGCGCTCACCACCTCGGAACAGGCCTTCATGGCCATGGTGCGCGCGCACGGCATCTACGCCGACCGCGTGACCACCATCAAGGGCTTCTACCACGAGTCGCTGACCGTCGCGTTGCGCCAGCGGTTCCTGGACAGCGAGAACAAGATCGCGCTGGTCAATATCGACTGCGACCTGTACGAGTCGGCCGTGCCGGTGTTCAAGTTCATCGATCCGCTGCTGCAGGAAGGCGCGGTGATCTATATCGACGACCTGTTCGCCGGCTACAAGGGCTCGCCCTCGAAGGGCGTGGCGCGGGCCTTCCTGGAATACCAGGCGAAGACGCGCTGGCGATTCCAGCGCCATCTCGACATCTCGTGGTGGGGCCGGTCCTACATCGTCTACCTGGACAAGCACGCGCCGGTGGGCGTTCTCTAGCGGGTCAGGGGAGGCGGCGCGATGGGCCATGTCGACAGCTTCTTCCGCCAGGTCGGCGAGATCGCGGCCAAGATCGACCATGCGAAAATCGACAGGCTCGCACACGAGCTCAAAGGCGTGCGCGAGCGCGGCGGGCGGCTGTTCCTGCTGGGCGTCGGCGGCAGCGCCGGCAATTGCGCGCACGCGGTCAACGATTTCCGCAAGCTGTGCGGCATCGAGGCCTATGCGCCGACGGACAACGTGTCGGAACTGACCGCGCGCACCAACGACGAGGGCTTCGACACGATCTTCTCGGAGTGGCTGAAAGTCAGCCGCGTGGGCGAGAAGGACGCCATCCTGGTGTTCTCGGTGGGCGGCGGCGATGCCGAGCGCAAGGTCAGCGTCAACCTGATGCGCGGCATCGACGAGGCCAAGACCAAGAAGGCGCGGGTGTTCGGCATCGTGGGGCGCGACAGCGGCTACACCGCCAGGAACGGCGATCTGGTTGTGGTGATCCCGCAGGTCGATCCCGGCCTGATCACCCCGCATGCCGAGGCGTTCCAGGCCGTGGTGTGGCATTGCCTGGTGTCGCATCCCGTCCTGCAGGTGATGAAGACGAAGTGGTAGGCCGGTGGTGGACCAGCGACGCGCCGTCTTCCTCGACCGCGACGGGGTCATCAACAAGAGCCTGATGGTCGGCGACCAGCCGACCGCGCCCGGCACGCTCGCGGAGTTCGAGATCTTGCCTGGCGTCCCCGAGGCCGTGGCCCGGCTGAAGCAGGCGGGACTGACCGTCATCGTGGTCACCAACCAGCCCGACGTGGCCCGGGGAAAACACCGTCGGGCCGATGTGGATGCCATCCATAAGCTGTTGAAAGAACTGGTGAAAGTGGATGCGGTCTATGCCTGCTTCTGCCTTGAAGGGCCGGACTGCGACTGCTATAAGCCCAAGCCAGGCATGCTGCTGAAGGCCGCGCGCGACTGGAACATCGATCTCAAGCGCAGCTTCATGGTCGGGGATCGCTGGCGCGATATAGGGGCGGGCAAGGCGGCCGGCTGTCGGACGTTTTTCATCGACTACGGATACCGCGAACGGCGGCCGGACCATCCGGACCATGTCGTAAAGGACCTGGCGGAGGCGGTCGGGCTCATTCTGGACAGGATCGTCAAGGGCTGAGCGGGCCCGCTCAAAGGGGCCGAAATGGGGTGGGGATGGCTGGAATGGAATCGCTGCGCATCAAGATCTTCGCCGACGGCGCCGACCTGGACGGCATCGCCAAGCTATACAAGAACCCGCTGATCAAGGGCTTCACCACCAACCCGACCTTGATGAACAAGGCCGGCGTGAAGGACTACGAGGCCTTCGCGCGCGAAGTGCTGAAGGTGGTGCCCGACCGTCCGGTGTCGTTCGAGGTGTTCGCCGACGACTTCGGCGAGATGGAGGCGCAGGCCCGCGTGATCGCGTCCTGGGGCAAGAACGTCAACGTCAAGATCCCGATCACCAACACCAAGGGCGCCTCGGCCGGACCGCTGATCAAGCGGTTGAGCGCTGCCGGCGTGGTGCTGAACGTGACCGCGATCATGACGCCGGCGCAGGTCAAGACGGTGGCCGACGCGCTCGACCCCAAGACGCCGGCGATCGTGTCGGTGTTCGCCGGCCGCGTGGCCGACACCGGCCGCGACCCGGTGCCGCTGATGGCCGAATGCCGCGACATCCTGAAGGCGCGCCCCAAGGCCGAACTGCTGTGGGCGAGCCCGCGCGAGCTGCTCAATGTCTTCCATGCCGAGGGCATCGGCTGCCACATCATAACCGTGACGCACGACGTGCTGGCGAAGCTGTCGCTGGTCGGCAAGGACCTCGACGACTACAGCCTCGATACCGTCAGGATGTTCTACAAGGATGCGACCGCCGCCGGATTCACGATCCGCACGCGCGCGGCGGCCGAATAGTGCGACGCCAAGAGCGGGAGGACAATCGAGCCGTGACGGAGAAACTGTTCAAGAACGTGCTGGTGACGGGCGGCGCAGGCTATGTCGGTAACGTGCTGACGCCGCGCCTGCTGAGCGAGGGCTACAAGGTCACGGTCTACGACACGCTTTACTTCGGCAAGGAGACCCTGCCGCTCAGCCATCCGAACCTGACCGTGATCCAGGGCGACATCCGCGACACCGCCATGCTCGCCAAGGCGTTCCAGGGCATCGAGACGGTGCTCCACTTGGCCTGCATCTCGAATGACGCCAGCTTCGAACTGGACGAGAAGCTGTCCACCACGATCAACCTCGATGCCTTCGAGCCGATGGTGATCGCGGCCAAGAAGGCCGGCATCAAGCGTTTCGTCTACTGTTCGTCCAGCTCGGTCTACGGCGTCTCGGACGCGCCCGACGTGACCGAGGACCATCCGCTGGTGCCGCTGACGCTCTACAACAAGTACAAGGGTATGTGCGAGCCGCTGCTGTTCAAGCACAAGGCGGACAATTTCACCGCGACGATCATCCGGCCGGCCACGGTATGCGGCTACAGCCCGCGCACGCGGCTCGACCTGTCGGTCAACATCCTGACCAACCATGCGGTCAACAAAGGCGTGATCACGGTGTTCGGCGGCGCGCAGAAGCGCCCCAACCTGCATATCGAGGACATGGTCGATCTCTACCTGCTGATGCTGGTGGCGCCGCACGAGAAGATCCACGGCGAGATCTTCAACGCCGGCTACCAGAACCAGACGATCATGGAGATCGCCAACATCGTGAAGAAGATCGTCGGCGAGGAATATCCGGGGCGGCCGCCGATCGACATCAAGGTCACGCCGACCGACGACAACCGCTCCTACCACATCAACTCGGACAAGATCCGGCGCGTGCTCGGCTTCGCCGCCAAGCGCACGATCGAGGACGCGGTGCGCGATCTGTGCCGGGCGTTCAAGGCGGGCAAATTGCCCAACAGCTTCGAGAACGACTGGTACTACAACGTCCGCACGATGAAGCGCCTGGAAGCCGCGTGAGCCGCGCTCCCGTCGCCGTCGTCACCGGAGGCGCCGGCTTCATCGGCTCGCACATGGTCGATCTGCTGATCGACCGCGGCTTCGCCGTGCGCGTGATCGACAGCCTGGTCGGCGGGCGCGAGGCCAACCTGGCGCACCACGCCGGGAATCCCGGGCTCGCCTGCGAATGGCGCGACATCCGCGCGGTCGATCCGGGCGACGCGTTGTTCAAGGACGTGCGCTACGTCTTCCATTTCGCCGGCATCGGCGACATCGTGCCGTCGATCGAGCGCCCGATCGAGTACATGGACGTCAACGTGCAAGGCACCGTGCGGATGCTCGAGGGCGCGCGGGCGGGCGGCGTGCGGAAGTTCGTCTATGCGGCGTCGTCCTCCTGCTACGGGCTCGCCGATACCCCCACGCGCGAGGACCATCCGATCCGGCCCAAATACCCCTACGCGCTGTCGAAATACCAGGGCGAGCAGGCCGCCTTCCACTGGCACCAGGTCTACAAGCTGCCGGTCAATTCGATCCGCATATTCAACGCCTACGGCACGCGCTCGCGCACCTCGGGGGCCTACGGCGCGGTGTTCGGCGTGTTCCTGCGCCAGAAGCTTGCCGGCAAGCCCTTCACCGTGGTGGGCGACGGCACGCAGCGCCGCGACTTCCTCTACGCCAGCGACGTGGCGGCGGGATTCCTCGCCGCAGCCGAGACCGGGCGCGCGGGCGAGGTCTGGAATCTCGGCGCCGGCAACCCGCAATCGGTCAACCGGCTGATCGAGATCCTTGGCGGCGGCAAGGCCGAGGTCGCTTATATTCCCAAGCGTCCGGGCGAGCCCGACTGCACCTGGGCCGACATCGGCAAGATCACCCGCGAGCTGGGCTGGACGCCCAAGGTCAGCTTCGAGGAGGGCGTCAGGCGCATCCTCGACAACATCGACTACTGGCGCGAGGCGCCGCTGTGGGACCCGGCCTCGATTGCCCAGGCTACCAGGACCTGGTTCGCCTACATGTCCGACCCGCAAGAGAAGACCACGCATGGTTGACGAGAAAATCAAGGCCAAGATCAAGAACCTGCAGCAGCTCTGCGCGGCGATCGGTCCTCGCCCGCGCGCAAAGAAGGTCATCATGTGCCACGGCACGTTCGACATCGTGCATCCCGGGCACGTGCGCCACCTGATGTACGCCAAGAGCAAGGCCGACGTGCTGGTGGTGAGCCTCACGGCCGACGCCCATATCGCCAAGGCGAACTTCCGCCCCTTCGTCCCAGAACAGCTCCGCGCCATGAACCTGGCTGCGCTGGAGATGGTTGACCACGTGATCATCGACCCCGAGGCAAAGCCGCTGAAGAACCTCGGCATCATCCAGCCCGACTACTTCGCCAAGGGCTACGAGTACGTGAAGGGCGGCATGGACCCCCGCACCAAGGAAGAACTCGACGTCCTCGAGAGCTTCGGCGGCGAGTTCATCTACACGCCGGGCGACATCGTGTTCTCGTCCTCGGCCATCATCGAAACGATGCCGCCCGACATCGCGGTCGAAAAGCTGATGTCGCTGCTCGAAGCCGAGAGCATGGGCTTCGAGGAGCTGCGCGCCGCGCTCGGCAAACTGAAGGGCATCAAGGTGCACGTGGTCGGCGACACGATCGTCGACAGCTACACCTACACGACGCTGATCGGCGGCAATACTAAGACCCCGACCTTCTCGGTGCGCTACGAAAAGCACAACGACTTCGTGGGCGGCGCCGGGATCGTCGCCAAGCACCTGCGCGCCGCCGGCGCGGACGTCACCTTCACCACCGTGCTGGGCAAAGACAGGCTCGGCGTGTTCGTGATGGAGGATCTCGAGAAGGCCGGCATCGCGATCAACCCGATCATCGACCCGACCCGCCCGACCACGAACAAGAACGCCTTCATCGCCGGCGGCTACCGGCTGCTCAAGGTCGACACGCTCGACAACCGCTCGATCTCCGAGCGAATCCTCGGCGAACTCAAGAGCCATATCGGCGAGACCAAGGCGCAGGCGGTGGTGTTCTGCGATTTCCGGCACGGCATCTTCAACCGCCGCACGATCCCCGAGCTGATCGCCGCGATCCCAAAGAGCTCCTATCGTGTGGCCGACAGCCAGGTCGCCAGCCGGTGGGGCAACATCCTGGAGTTCAAGGGGTTCGACCTGATCACGCCCAACGAGCGCGAGGCCCGCTTCGCTTTGGGCGACCAGGACTCGGTCGTCCGGCCGCTGGGGCTCGAGCTTTACAAGCAGGCGGAATGCAAGACGCTGATGCTGAAGATGGGCGAGCGCGGCATGATCACCTACCGCTCGGTGCCCAAGCAGCAGGAGGACGTCCGCGCCTTCTTCGTGGTGGACAGCTTCGCGCAGAACGTGGTCGACGCGGTCGGCTCGGGCGACGCGCTGCTCGCTTACGCCACGCTGAGCATGATCGCCACCGGCAACGAGGTGGTGGCCTCGACCCTCGGCAGCATCGCTGCCGCGGTGGAATGCGAACACGACGGCAATGTGCCGGTCACGCCCGCCGATGTCGAGCGCGTGCTGGAGCGGATCGAGAAGCACGCCAATTTCAAGGCCTGAGCGCCGGGGCGGCTCGATGCGCGTCATCACCATTGGCCTTGGCGTGCAGGGGCACAAGCGCCGTCGGGTGGCGGGCGCCGATCACGTCGCCGCGGTCGACCCGCTCAACCAGGAAGCGGAGTACCGCCGGGTCGAGGACGTACCGCTCGACCAATACGACGCGGCGCTGGCCTGTATCCCCGACCAGCCGAAGATCGAGGTGCTGGGCTACCTGGTCGCGAACGGCAAGCACGTGCTGGTCGAAAAGCCGCTCTGGGCCGCCGACGATGGCCAGATCGAAAAGCTCCAGGCGACGGCGCGCGCCAAGGGCGCGGTCTGCTACACCGCCTATAACCACCGCTTCGAGCCGCACTACGTGCGCATGCGCGACCTCGTTGCGTCCGGCAAGCTAGGGCGGATCTATCGCTGCCGGATGTTCTACGGCAACGGCACGGCGCGGCTGGTTCGCGAGTCGGCCTGGCGCGACACCGAGGCCGGCGTGCTGCCCGATTTGGGCTCGCACCTGCTCGACACGGCGCGGTTCTGGTTCGGCGATCTGGCCGAGGATTTCCGCGTCGTCTCGGCCAGCCGGTTCGAGAACCGCGCACCCGACCACGTGGTGATCGCGTCCGAAGCGAGCCGGCCCAAGATCGAGCTCGAGATGACCCTGCTGCAGTGGCGCAACCACTTCACCTGCGACGTGCTGGCGGAGAAGGGCACGGCGCATATCCGCTCGCTGTGCAAGTGGGGACCCAGCACCTTCACCCATCGCACGCGCATCCTGCCCAGCGGCCGCCCGCCAGAGGAGAGCGTGACCCTGGTGCAGGACGACCCGACCTGGGAAGCCGAGTACGCGCATTTCAAGCGCATCGTGGCCGCCAGGCAGCCGACCGACCTTACGGGCGATCTTTGGCTCAGCAGGACGCTGCGGCGCCTGGGGCATGAGGCGATCAGGGCGGCCGGCGCGTGAGCGGGCCCGTGATCGGCTATGCCGGGATGACCCATCTCGGCCTCAATTCCGCCGTGGCGGCGGCCGAGCGCGGCTTCACCACGATCTGCTTCGATCCCGACCCGACGCTCGCGCAGCGCCTGGCCAGGGGCGAATTGCCGGTCATCGAGCCGGACTTGCCCGAGTTGCGCGCCAGGAACGCGGCGCGGCTGTCGTTCACCTCCCGGGTCGAAGACCTGAGGCGCTGCGACGTGGTCTATGTCGCCCCCGACGTGCCGACCGACGACGAGGGGCACAGCGACCTTGGCGGCATCGATATGCTGCTGGCCACGGTGCAGAACGGCTTGCGCCCCGACGCGACCCTGGTGGTGCTGAGCCAGGTACCGCCCGGCTTCACGCGCGCGCGGCAAAAGCCGGGACTGAACCTCTACTACCAGGTCGAAACCCTGATCTTCGGCCGCGCCATCGAGCGCGCGCTGCATCCCGAACGCTATATCGTCGGTTCGCCCGACCCGGCGAAGCCGCTGCCGCCGGCCTTCAGGGCCTATCTCGACGCCTTCGGCTGCCCGATCCTGGCGATGCGCTTCGAAAGCGCGGAACTGGCGAAGATCGCGATCAACTGCTGCCTGGTGTCGTCGATCAGCGTCGCCAACACGTTGGCCGAACTCTGCGAGGGCATCGGCGCCGCCTGGCACGAGATCGCGCCGGCGCTGAAGCTGGACAAGCGGATCGGCCCGTATGCCTACCTCACGCCCGGGCTCGGCATCGCCGGCGGCAATCTCGAGCGCGACCTTGCCACGGCCTGCCGCATCGCCGAGAAGACCGGCAGCGACGCGGGCGTGGTGAAGGCGTGGATCGCCAACTCGCGCCACCGCCGCGACTGGGCGTGGCGCACCTTGGAGCGCGCGGTGCTGCCGCGGCTGCCCAATCCCGCGATCGCGGTGCTGGGTCTGGCCTACAAGGAGAACACCCACTCCACCAAGAACTCCCCGTCGCTCGCCTTCATCCGGCATTTGGGGCAATTCGCCCTGCGCGTCTATGACCCCGTCGTGCCTTCTTCGGCCGCGCCGCACCCCGACGCGCGGGGCGCCGATTCCGCGCTGGCGGCCTGCGTGGGCGCTGACGTGCTGGCGGTCATGACGCCGTGGCCGGCGTTCAAGGCGCTCGAGCCGGCGGCGATCGCCGGGGCGATGCGCGGCCGCGTGCTGCTGGACCCCTACGCGGTCCTCGACGCCGACGCTTGCGCCAAGGCCGGGTTGACTCGCTACACGCTGGGCGTCGGATCGGGTTGAGCCCTTTCCCGCGTGGCCAGGACCAAACCGAGGATCACGAGCGCCGTGCCGGCGAGCCCCGTTGGGGTGATCGCCTCGCCAAGCAGCGCAGCGCCCAGCAGCATCGCGGTAACCGGGCTCAAGCCAAGGAACACCGTCACGCGCGTCGGCGTGGTGTGCTTCAGCGCCCAGAGCCACAGGAAGTAGCCGACCGCGCTGCTTGCGCCGATGAACAGCACGGC
>CAYMTM010000019.1:0-16855 GCA_964393375.1 uncultured Rhodospirillaceae bacterium | reverse complement strand
TTCGACCCAGGCCGGCAGCGCCAGGAAGGCGACCGAGGCCAGCATCGCCACCGCGCCGACGGGCAGGGCCGGATAGCGCCGCAGATAAGGCCGGTAGAGTACGCTGCACAGCGCGCCGCAGAAAGCGGCGGCGAAGACCGCGGCCTCGCCGGTCCATCCGCCGTGACCGCCGGCCGCTTTTTCGCCCACGGCCGCGGCGACGCCCAGGATGGTCAGCAGCACGCCCAGGGTCTTCGCGACCGTCATCCGCTCGTGCCCGAGCGCTGCTGCGACCAGCATGGTCTGCAAGGGGAAGGTAGTGAGGATCAGCGCGCCGCGCGCGGAGGAGATCGACTGCAGCCCGAAGTTCAGCAAGGCAATCAGGATCCCGAACTGTACGATGCCCAGCAGCGCGATCGGCGGCAGATCGCGTCCCCGGAAGCGTGGCCAGGCCCGCATCGCCCATGCCACGGGCAGCAGGCACAAGGCGCCAATCGCGTAGCGCCAGAGCGCGAGCGAGGCGGGTCCCACCTGGTCCACCACATAGCGCGTGGCGACGATCGCGAGACCCACCTGGATCCCGGTGCCGGCGGCGGCCGCGATCGGCAGGGCGTTCACAAGCGCAGGTCCCAGGTTTCGCCCACAAGGTCCTGCCCGAAACTGCGGTGCGGCTGGGACTTGACCAGCTTGAACCCGGCCTGCTCGTAGAGATGCCGTGCCGCGTGCAGGATCGAATTGGTCCAGAGCGTCAGTTTGCGATAACGCGCCTGCCTGGCGAAGCGGATGCATTCCTCCACCAGCCGCTGGCCGATGCCGAGACCCCGCGCCCGGGGATCGACGATCAGCAGCCGCAATTTCGCCACCGTGTGCGACTTGCGCGCCAGGAACACCGAGCCGACGGTCTCGCCGTCCCTTTCGGCGATCCAGCAGCGCTCGCGCGCGGGATCGAAATGGCGGATGAACTTGGCGACGATCTCGGCCACCAGCGCCTCGAAGCTCTGGTCCCAGCCGTATTCGCGCGCATAGAGCGCGCCATGCGCCGACACCACCCAGCCCATGTCGCCGGGCTGGTGCGGGCGCAGGAGATAGGGCGCCTTGGCTTCGGGCCTGGCGCCGAGCAGTTGCTCGATCGTGCCCATCGCCGCAACCAGCTTGTCCTGCCCGGCCGGGGGCAGCGGAGCAAGCATGGCGCCGATGTCGCGGCGGGTCTGCTCGTTCAGCGGGGCGAAGGCGGCGCGGCCGGCATCGGTCAGCACCAGGAGGCTCTGCCGGCCGTCGGTCGGCGATGGCTCCTTGCGGAGCTGGCCGCGCTTTTCGAAGCCCGCGAGAATGCGGCTGAGATAGCCGGCATCGAGCCCAAGATCGCGCGCCAGCTCGCCCGCCGTCGGCTGCGCGCGGTTGGCGAGTTCGTACAGCACGCGCGCCTCGGCCAGCGAAAACGGGCTGTTGGAATGGCCTTCCGCCAGCGCGCCGATTTTCAACGTGTAGAAGCGGTTGAAGCGGCGAACCGCCGCCACCCGCTGGTCCAGCCTTGCCGTCGCCATAACACGCCCCCGCCGGAGCCCGATAATTGGCAGATTCATGTAGATACTTGCCAGAGTCAAGCAATGAGATCGCACCGTGGCCCCGGCGGCGCGTCCCGGCGCTCCGCGCGAGGGTTGCCAGCCCCGGCGCTTTGGGCTAAACCACGGCCGATCGCCGGCCCTTGGGGGCCGCCCGCAAATCCCTGGAATATCGGACGTTTTACGCTGCCATGGCGGAAATCAACCTGTTGCGCCGCTATCCCCAGTCCAAGCGCAACGTGCAGAGCCGGAGCGCCGCCAAGACCGAGGAGCACATCCGCATCTCGCGGCAGTACGGGTTCGAGTATTTCGACGGGCCGCGCGAATACGGCTATGGCGGCTTCCGCTACGACGGGCGCTGGGTTCCGATCGCCGAAGACATCATCGCCCATTTCGGCCTCAAGCCCGGCATGCGCGTGCTCGACGTGGGTTGCGCCAAGGGCTTCCTGGTCAAGGACTTCATGAAGGTCTGCCCGGGGCTGGAGGCGTTCGGCCTGGACATCTCCGAATACGCGATGATGCATTGCGAGCCCGAGGTGGTGGGGCGCCTGCACCTGGGCAACGCCAGGAAGCTGCCGTTCCCCGACCACAGCTTCGACGCGGTGATCAGCATCAACACCATCCACAATCTGCCGCGCGCGGAATGCATCGAGGCCTTGAAGGAGATCCAGCGCGTCACGCGCGACGGCAAAGCCTATGTGCAGGTCGACAGCTACCACACGCCCGAGCAGCGCCAGCTCTTCCTCGACTGGGTGCTGACGGCCTATACCCACGACTATCCCGAGGGGTGGAAGAAGCTGTTCGCCGAGGCCGGCTACACCGGCGACTACTACTGGACCTTGGTTTGAGGGATGAACGAGCGATGACCGCTGCCGCCGCCGTCCGACCCAACCGCTTCGATGCCGCCGCCGCCGCCGCGCGCTGCCTGAAGTTCCGCCGGCGCATCCTGGACATGTCGCAGCGCGTGCAGGCGCTGCATATCGGCTCGGCCTATTCCTGCACCGAGATCGTCGACCTGATTTATTACGGCCTGATGCGGCGCAAGCCCGACGGCGGCTTCCTCGACACGTTCCTGATGTCGAAGGGCCATGGCTGCATGATCCAGTACGCGATCCTCGAGGATCTCGGCATCCTCAGCCGGGCCGACATGGACGCCTATTGCACGCCGGGCGGAAGGCTCGGCGTCCATCCCGACCACGGCAATCCGGGCATCGTCGCCGCCACCGGCTCGCTCGGCCACGGGCTCGGCATGGTGGTCGGCATGGCCCTGTCGGAGAAGGCCAACAAGACCGGCGGCATCATCTACACGGTCTTGAGCGACGGAGAGGTGCAGGAAGGCTCGACCTGGGAGGCCGTCCTCATGGCCTCCTCGCTGAAATGCGACAACATCGTTGCCTTCGTCGACTACAACAATTTCCAGAGCCTGGGGAAGACCTCGGACACGCACCCCACCTTCTACCCGCTGGTCGAGAAGTTCACCGCCTTCGGCTGGGAGTCGGTCGAGGCCGAGGGGCACGATTCGAGCGCGCTGTTCGACGCGGTCACTCAGCGTCGCGGCGGCAAGCCGCTGATGGTGGTGGCCCGCACGACAAAGGGCAAGGGCGTCAGCTACATGGAGAACGTGCCGATCTGGCACTACCGCTCGCCGAACAAGCAGGAGTACGAGCAGGCGGTGCGCGAACTGGAAGCGATGGTGAAGCCATGAGGAACACTTTCTCCGAGGCGCTCTACCAGGCCGCGACGAAGAACCCCAAGGTCTACATCGTCGTTGCCGACATCTCGCCCGCCGGCAGCATGGCCAAATTCTCCAGCCAGTACCCCGAACGGTTCATCAACGTCGGCGTCGCCGAGCAGAGCATGATCGGCATTTGCGCCGGCCTGGCGCTGAAGGGCAACCGGCCCTTCGCCTATACCATCGCCACCTTCTCTCTCTACCGGCCCTTCGAGATGGTGCGCGACGATCTCTGCTACCAGAACCTGCCGGTCACGGTGGTGGGCATGGGTGCCGGCGTCATCTACTCCACGCTCGGCGGCACGCACCACACGCAGGAGGACATCGCCATCGCCGGCGCGATCCCGAACATGCAGATCATCGCGCCCTGCGATCCGCTGGAGTGCACCGACGCGACCAACTGGTGCGCCGAGCGGAGCCAGGGACCCACGTATCTGCGCATCGGCAAGGCCGGCGAGCCGGTGCTGACCAAGGATGCGGCCGAACCGTTCGAGTTCGGCAAGCTGCGCTACCTGCGCCGCGGAACGGACGTGTGCATCCTCAGCTACGGCGTGATCATGAAGAAGGCGGCCGAGCTGGCCGACCGGCTGCAGGCGGAGGGCAAGTCGGTCTCGCTGGTTTCCGTGCACACGGTCAAGCCGCTCGACCGGCTGGGCATCGCCGAGGCTCTGAAGCGCCACAAGAAGGTGGTGGTGATCGAGGAACACGCGCCGCAGGGCGGGCTGGCACCGCAGACCAAGCAGATCGCCTGGGACATCAAGGCGACCTGCCAGCTCCACACCTTCACGCTCCAGGACGCCTTCATCCACAATTATGGCAGCCACGACGACCTGCTGGCGGCGCACGGGCTCGCGACCGACCGCATCCACGCCGCGATCGGCTGAACGGCGACGCACCGCCGGCATGAAGATCCTCGTCACCGGTGCGGGCGGGTTTCTCGGCCGGCAGCTCGCGGTCGATCTGGCGCGCCGGGGCTTCGAGGTTGTCGCGACCTATCGCCGCGCGCCGGCCTTGGTCGAGGGGTGCCGCTTCGTGCAACTCGACCTCGCCGCGGCCGGGGATCTGCCGGCCGGAATCGAGGGCATCGTGCACGCGGCCGCCACGTCGGCCTGGACCGGGGTGTCCGCCGAAACGATGGCGCGGGACAATGTCGAGGCGACGCGGCGCCTGATCGCGCTGGCGGCGAAGGCCGGCACGAAGCGGTTCGTGTTCTGTTCCAGCATGTCCGCCTTCGGCGACATCAAGGCGGGCGCGGTGGACGAATCGACGCCGGTGGCGGATCCCGACGTCTATGGGATGACCAAGCTGATCGGCGAAGCGATGCTCGGCGAAGCTGCGCCCGCGATCAGCGGCTTGGCCCTGCGCCTGCCGGCGGTCATCGGCCCCGGCGCCAGGCGCAACTTCCTGGCCGAGGCGGTCCGGAAAATGAAGGCGGGCGAGCAGGTGTCGATCTTCAATCCCGACTCGCCCTTCAACAACGCCGTCCATTGCGCCGATCTGGGCGCGTTCATTGCCGGTGTGCTGCGGCGGGGCTGGCAGGGCTTCGACATACTGGTGCTGGGCGCGGGCGGGATGACGACGATCCGTGACGCCGTGGAGCGGCTTCGCGCCGGCATGCGCTCGACCGTGCCGATCGTCGTCCGGCCGGCGGGGAAGGGGGCGTTCACGCTCGACTCCGCCAGGGCGATCGGCCGCTACGGCTACGCGCCGATGGAGATCGGCGCCATGCTGGATCGCTACGCGAGCGAGGAAACCGCCGCGAAATCCTAGTTTTCCGCCGCGGACCGGATTAGCGATTGTCCAGCCCTGCCGCGGGACGGTAAAACCACCCCCAGCCAACCCGAGCGAGAACCGCCTTTCATGTCAGGCCACCAGCGCGTCAATCTGTGGGACAAGATCCTCCCCGACCAGCCGGTCAACAACGACCACTATTCGAGCGCGGCCGACGCCTATCACCGGCTGCTGTTCCAGGAGATCGTGCGCACGAGCGGCCTGAAGATGCCGACCGAGGACTTCAGGCTCGAACTGTCGGACAAGGTCCCCTACGAGGCGATGGCCTCCAGCCCGGTCGGGCTGCGGTTCCTGGAACTGCTGGTCAGGATGACCGGCGCGATGCGCGTGCTCGAGATCGGCGCTTTCATCGGGCTGTCGGCCATGTCGATGGCGCGCGCCCTGCCCAAGGGCGGCGAGGTGGTGACGATCGAGAAGTTCGACCATTTCGCGCAGATCGCCCGCAACAATTTCCGGAACAACGGGCTTGCCGACCGGATCACGTTGATGGAAGGCGACGCCTTCGCCGTGATCGACAAGCTGCCCAAGGACAAGCCGTTCGACATGGTCTTCATCGACGGCAACAAGGAGCGCTACGCGCACTACTTCCGGGCGCTCGAGCCGTTGCTCAGGCCCGGCGGCCTTGCGGTGATCGACGACAGCCTGTTCCACGGCGACGTGCTGAACCCTCTGCCGCAGAGCGAGAAGGGCGCGGGCGTGAAGGCGTTCCTCGACGTCGCCGCGGGCTGCAAGGACTGGCTGCGCCTGCTGGTGCCGATCAGCAACGGCACCATGCTGATGATCAAGCCGGGCGGGTGAGCGCCGTGCCGCTGCGCGATTCCTTCGTATCCGATCAGGATCGGGCGCTCTCGGACGAGTTCATGACGCGCGGCTACGTCATCCGTCCGGTCGAGGACCGCGACGCGCTGGACGCGATGCGCGGCGAGATCGTTGCGCTGGTCTGCGACCACCTGAAGCTCGTGCGACCGAACGATCCGCAGGACTTCCTCGACCATATCGAGCGGGTGGTGCAGCCGGCGAAACTGAACGACCTGCGGCTTGCGGTCTATCGGGCGATGAATGCCAGGAAATGGTTCCGCCCCACCTATTTCGCGCTCGCCCGCAACCTGATCGAAGCGCTCGTGGGCAACGAGCTGGCGATGCAGAACAAGGTTAACCTTTCGATCCAGATGCCGAACGACGACAGCTCGCTGCTCGACATCCATGCCGACGTGTTCGGCGGGGAGACGCCGTACCAGGTCGTGATGTGGCTGCCGCTCGTGGATTGTCACGATACCAAGTCGATGTTCATCCTGCCGCACGACAAGACCAAGGCGATCACGCCGCGCATGAGCGAGGTCGGCGACGGCGGCATGCAGCGCCTGTACCAGATGGTCGAGAAGGACCTGGTGTGGCTCGACGTGCCCTACGGCACGGCGCTCGTGTTCTCGCCCAACTGCCTGCACGGCAACGTGCTCAACCGCGTGCCGTCGACGCGCTGGTCGATGAACTGCCGCTTCACCGGCCTGTTCACGCCCTACACCAGCCCCGAGAAGAAGATCGGCTCGTTCTATCTGCCGATCACCACGCGCGTGGTAAGCCGCATCGGCATGGCCTACCGGCCGCCCGGCGGCTTCGAGGAATAGCGATGACGGCCAACCGCGAGGGCTATCGCGGCTACGTCACCTCGCGCCCGTTCGGGGGGCTGATGATTCCGGTGCCGGTGCAGGCGCTGGTGCTGCGCGACTGGTGCCAGCGCCACGGCAAGATCTACAAGCTGCACCTCAACGAGAACAGCTTCCCGCACTCCTACATGGTGCTCGAGGGCATGGTCGGCAATCTCGACGGGCTCGAGGGTATGCTCATGGTCAGCATGTTCATGCTGCCGGAACGGGCGGAACGCCGGCGCGCGATCTACGACAAGGTGCTGGCGCAGGGCGTCGATCTGCACTTCGTGCTCGAAGACCTGGCGATCGCGTCGCAGGCCGATATCGCGCCGGTCGAGGAGATCCTGGCCATACACGGCGCGCTGAAGCTCAGCCCTCGGACCATTCCGGAGGCGGCGCCGACCGGCGGCGCGGCCGCCTAGCGCCATGCGCGTGCTCGTGACCGGCGCCGGCGGCTTCGTCGGGCGCGTCGTGGCGCGGCGCCTTGCGCGCGACGGCCATCGCGTCGTCGCGCTCTACCGCAAGAACGCGCCGCGGGACGTGGCGGGCGCCGAGCTGCTACGCGGCGATCTGCTGGCGCCTCCGGGGTTGCCCGCGATCGACGCGCTGGCGCATTGCGCGGCCGAGGTGCCGGCCTGCTGCCCCGACCCGGACCGACTTTACCGCGGCAACGTCGAGGGCACGCGGACGGTCATCGACGCGGCGCATCGCGCCGGCGCGCGGCGCTTCGTCTACCTCTCGTCCATGTCGGTCTACGGAACGATCGCCGTCCGGATCGTGACCGAGGACACGCCGTCCACCGATCCCGACGTATACGGCCGCTCGAAGCTGGAGGGCGAGCGGATACTGGCGGCGCTGGCCGCGCGGGATCCGACGGTCGGCGCGTTGGCGATCCGCCTGCCGGGCGTCGTCGGCGCGGGCGGCCGCAACAATTTTCTCTGCACCGCCCTGGCGCGCGTGCTGGCGGGCGAGGCGGTCGCGGGCAATCACGCCGAGGCCCCGTTCAACAACGTCGTGCATGTGGAGGACCTGGCGGCATTCGTTGCGCGATGCTTCGCCGCGCCGCGGACCGGCTTTCAGGTGACGAACATCGCGGCGCGCGATGCCCTGCCGATCCGCGCGGTCGTGGCGCTGCTCTACGTCACGGCGGGCAAGCCCGACACCTCGACCTGGGGCGAAGGCGGCAAGACCCCGTTCACTATCGCGCTGGATCGTGTGCAGGCGCTCGGGTTCGAACCGGCGACGGTCAAGGACAGCGTGGAACGGTTCGTGCGCGACGAACTCGCAGCCCGGGGCTAGTTTCTGGACGCTTGGATGCGCCGCGTCTGTTCGGCGATCACGTCCTCGACCGGGCCCTGCGCCGCGATACGGCCGTTGCTCAGCAGGATCGCCTTGTTGCACCAGCGGCGCAGGATTTCGGGATTGTGGGTCGCCACGACCATGATGCCTGCCGCCTCGATGAACGATTTCAGCCGCGCCTGGGCGCGGTCGAAGAACGAGGCGTCGCCGGCGCCGATGATTTCGTCCATCAGCAGGATTTCCGGCGGGTGCGAGGTCGCGATGCCGAAGGCGAGCCGCACCAGCATGCCGGCGGAATAGGTGCGCAACGGCATGCTCAGGTATTCGCCGAGCTCGGTGAAGTCGGCGATCTCTTGCGCCGTCTCCCTGACCTCGGCGGGCGAGCGCCCCAGCATCAAGCCGCGCAGGCGGATCGTTTCGTAGCCGGTGGCGTCGATATCCATGCTTTCGGTCATGCCGAACAGCGGGGTGATCTCGCCGCGCGTACGGATTTCGCCCGAGACCGGCTCGTAGATGCCGGCCATGGCGCGCAGGATGGTGGTCTTGCCCGCACCGTTGTTGCCGATCAGGCCCAGCCGGTCGCCGTCGACGAGCCGGAGATCGACTTCGTCGAGCGCGCGGACCACCTTGTTTCCCGAGGCATTCACCTTGATCTCGCCGCCGACCAGCCGGACCGTCGAGGCGATCTGCCGGCGCACCGGGTTGATCAGCAGCAGGTTGCGCAGCGACCGGCCGCCCTGATCGTAGATCGGGAATTCCACCCGCACCTTGTCGAGCGTGATCTCGTACATCGTCGCGCCTAGAGCCAGTAGGGGATGCGCGTGCGGAAGCGGCTGAAGAACAGGAACGCCACCGACCAGCCGACGATCGCCATGGCGATCGCGTAAAGCCAGGATCCCGCCGACGGGGCCGCGCCCAGGAGCGGCACGCGCACGATGCCAATCAGATGCGCCAGCGGATTGAAGTCGGTGATCCAGCGATAGGTGCCGAGCATTTCGGGGTAGAACACGATCGGCGTCAGCCAGAACACGACGGTCATCGCGCTCTGCAGCATCATGTGCACGTCGCGAAACCGCGCCGCGAGGATGCCGATGAAAAGAATCAGCCAACCCATGTTGACCACCAGCAGCACGATGCCGGGAAGCACCAGCAGCGTGGCCCAGGACAGCGGCACCATGAAGGCGATCGCGACGATGACGAAGATCACGGCGTTGTGGGCCAGGTAGACCAGGTTGCGCCACAGCACGTGCGCCACGAAGGCGAACAGCGGGCGCTTGGCCTGCAGGATGTAGGTCGCGGCGCCGACGAAGCAGTTGGCGCCCTCGATCAGGGCGGTGCTGATGAAGGTCCACAGGATGATGCCAAGCGTCGCGTAGGGCAGGTACTTGGCGAATTCCTGCTTGAACAGCATCCCCACCAGGAAGCCCATCACCGCCACCTGCACGGCCAGCGACACGCAGATCCATAAGGGGCCGAGCACCGAGCGCCGGTAGCGCTGGCGCAGCTCCTGCATCGTCAGGATGTGCCAGATGTTCCAGGCGGCCAGACCCTGGCGCAAGTCGCTCCAGGCGAGGCGAATGTCGCGTTCGGTGATCGACAGCATCGGCGGCCAGGTTCGTTCGCTTCTCGCGGGTCGGGGCGTCAGGCCGCCGGTCGCAGCGCCGCGCGGCCCGGGGCGGTCGGGTTATCCGTGGCAGGGGGGCATGTATAGGCGGGCGGCATGGCGCTGGCAAGCGCGCAGGCCAAGGCTCACGGATTGGAATCCGTTCGCACAAGTTCGCGATATATATCGACGAATCCCGCGACGCAGCGCGCGATCGCGAAGCGTTCCACGATCCGGGCGCGGGCCGCGGCCGCCCGCGTGCGGCATGCCTCCGGTGCTTCATCCAGCAGCGCCGCGATCGCCTCGCCCAGCGCCGCGGGGTTGCGCGGCGGCACCACCCGGCCCGTGTCGCCCAGGATCAGCCGGGCGTCGCCCACGTCGGTTGCGACCGCCGCCAGCCCGGCTGCCATGCCCTCCGCCAGCGCGTTGGAAAAACCCTCGCCGTAGGCCGAGCTGCTGACCACCAGGTCGCCGGCCGCCAGCAGCGCCGGCACGTCGTCGCGTTCGCCCAGGCCCAGCACGCGCGGCGGCCGGGCCAAAGCCTCGGTCCCCCGGCCGATCAGCAGCAGGCTTGCGCCCGGCACGCGTTCGATCGCGGCCAGCATTGTCGCGTGGTCTTTCATGGGGTCGACCCTGGCGACATGCACCGCAACCCTGGCGTCGGCCGGCAGGCCGAACTGCCGGCGCACGCGGTCGCGCGCCTCGCCGTCCGGGCGAAAGCGGCCGGTGTCGATTCCGTTGGGGATCACGCGCGTGGCGCGGGCGCGCAGGCCGAGGCGGACATGGTAGTCGAGCCCGGCCTGCGAATTGGCCAGCACCAGGTCGGCGCGCGGCGCCAGCATCACCCACAGTCGCCGCACGACGCGGAACATGGCGCCGTATTGCCGGCCGGCCATGTCCGAGCAGCGCAGGTTCCAGGCAAGGCGCGTCCGGCCGCGCAATCCGCCCAGCGCCAGCGCCAGGGTGGCGGCGATGTCGGCGTGGTACATCCAGCTTTGGACGACGTGCGGTTCGGCCGTGCGGATCAACCGCGCGAGCCGCAGGAGCGCCATCGGATCGGGCCGGCCGCGGCGCATGGCGAGCGTTTGGAGCGGCACGCCGGCCGCGGCGATGCGCGCGGCCTGCGCGCCGCCCGGCACCATCGACACCACGGACTGCACCAAGCCGGGCGGCTTGGCCGCGACCAGGGCCGCCAGCATGGTCTCCGCGCCGCCGGTTTCCAGGCCGGCGATCACGTGCAGGACGCGGATGCGGTCGCGGCTGCGGTCTTCGGCCATGCAGCGCCGCGTCGCGCGGCGTCGGTCAGGCCGCCTGGACGGCGCGCGGCTGCATCTGCGCGCCGACCGGCGCCGCGTCGGGGGTCTTGCTGGGGTCGGCGTAGAAGCACGCTTCCATCCGCCCCTCGGCGATGTCGCGCGCGAACTTGATCAGGTGGTAGCTGACCACGGCCAGGTGGATCACTTCCTCGACGCGGCCCTGGCGCAGCAGCGGTCGCGCCGCCTGCCAGAACTTGTCGCGATAGTCGGCGCGCGCGCCGACGTGCCACAGCACGCGGCGGATCACGCCCAGCCCCATCTTGACCTGTTTCCAGCCGACCTTGCGTTCAACCTTCAGCCGGTTCGGATAGGTGTGGCGGGTCTGGTAGAGGAAGCGGCCGATCAGATTCTCGGGCCGATAGGCCTCGGTTATGCACTCCTGCCACATCCGCACCGTATCGTCGTAGGGCATTTTGAATACCACGTTCGACACGCGGTTCTCCCCGCTCATCAGCCGGCCCTCCTTTTCCAGCCTCGCGTAGAGCGGCGTCTTGGGCAGGGCGTAGAGCAGGTTGATCGTCAGCATCGGGATATTGGACCGCTCGATGAAGCGCAGGATGTTGCGGCCGGTGTCGGGCGTGTCGGTGTCGAGCCCCATGATGATTCCGGAAACCACCTCCATGCCGTAGCTGTTCAGCGTCTCGATCGCCTCGAGGATAGGCTGGCGCAGGTTCTGCTTCTTCTGCACCGCGTTCAGCGCCTCCTCCTCGGGCGTCTCGATGCCGACGAAGACCGTGTCGAATGCGGCCTCGCGCATCTCGGCCAGGATGTCGGGGTTCTGCGCCAGGTTGAGCGTCGCCTCGCAGGAAAGCCGCAGCGGATAGCCGTTCTTCTTCTGCCACTCGATCAAGGGCGGCAGCATCTGGCGCGTCGCCTTGGCGTTGCCGATGAAGTTGTCGTCGACGAAATAGACCGGGCCGGTCGCCCCGTTGCGCCGGATCGATTCCAGCTCGCGGATGAGCTGCTCGGGCGTCTTCAGCCGCGGGTTGCGGCCATAGAGCGCCGGGATGTCGCAGAATTCGCAGCGATACGGGCAGCCGCTGGAATACTGCACGCTGCCCAAGAAGTAGCGCGACACGTCGATCTTGTCGTAGGCCGGCGTCGGGAACTGGTCGAGCGCGCGACGGTCGACGGTCGTGAAGCGGATCTGCGACAGCGGCCGGCGCGGGCCTTCGTCGATGTATTGGATGATCTTGTCGGTCGCGTCGCCGATCTCGCCGACGTGCAGCAGATCGACATCCGGGTAGTACTCGGGCGAGCTCGACACCGACGGTCCGCCCAGCACGGTCAGCTTGTCGAAGCGGTGCGCCCGCGCGACGATGTCGTGGATGAACCGACGCTGCACATGCATGCCGCTGGTGAACACGGCGTCGGCCCAGCGGAAATCGGCATCCGTGGCCTTCTCCATGTTCTCGTCGATGAAGCGGACTTCCCATTCCGCCGGCAGGTAGGCGGCGATCAGCAGCAACCCCTGCGGCGGCATGAAGGCCTGCACGTCCAGGAGCTTGAAGGAATACTGGAAGGTGCCGAAGGACGGCGCATACTGCGGAAACAGGCACAGGATGCGCCGGCGGTTCGTCGGCCGATAGGCGCTGCGGCCGTCCGGAACCTCCGCGGTCGGGTCCGTGGTTGGAACAGGCGTCGTGAGGCCTTCTGGCATGTGGTGGATATCCCGTCGCCCTTCCGCGGCAGCTTCGCGATTCTTGTCGGCGTCGTTGAACGCGCGGGCCCCTTGGCGGTTGCGGTCTCCTGCCCCCTCGCAATGACCGTCGCGCGCGGGCACTGTAGACGGAATTGCCCGAGGTGCAAACGCCTGTTTGCCCGTACCAGAATCGTGGTCTTTCGCGTTGATGCCAGTGGAAAATGCGTGACCGCGCGCCGGCGTCCGATGCTGCCGGGCCATGTGCTCGCACGCGGTTCGATAAGGCTTGGACCCGCTGGCGTTCGTTGCTATAGAAGCGCCCGCAAATCGCCCGGGCGCCCCGATAGCTCAGCGGTAGAGCAACCGCTTCGTAAGCGGTAGGCCGTTGGTTCAAATCCGACTCGGGGCACCACTCTTCTTCCGCCCGAGCGCCCGCTCCGCGACCAGCTATAACGCCGGCTGTGCCATCGAGGCGCAGCACGCGGCTGTGGCCCGGTGGCGCAAGATTATTTCGTCTTTCGTCGAAATCCAGTTCAAAAATGGCTTGCAATAAATTATTTTATATTCCAGACTGCAGAGCGTGAAACCCTCGGCCGCCGGACGGCCACGCGCCCGCGGAGGGGCGAGAAGGGTGCCGTGCCGGGAGGAAAGGCGTATGATGCTCGGCCTCAGCATCGCTTCCCTCGCCATGCCTATCGACGTCGCGGCTCCCGGGCCTGCGGCAACCGCCTTGCCCTCCGACGGCGCACGCGATCTTGCCAACACGTAGCGGAGGAAACGCCATGATGAACGCCGCAACGAAAGTGTCGGACATACTGCGCACCAAGGACACGCGCATCATCACCGTGCGCCTGCGCGAAACCGTGGCGACGGCGGCCATGCTGATGGAGCGCGAAAACATCAGCGCGCTAGTGGTCAAGGACGTGTCGCGGACCGAGGGCAACATCGTCGTCGGCGTGTTCACCGAGCGGGACATCGCCCGCGCCCTGGCCCGCCATGGCGCCGGCGCCCTGCAATTGCCGATCGCCGAGTTGATCAAGCGCCCTCTCGCGCAGTGCAGCGAACGCGATACTCTCGACACCGTGCTCCGGCTGATGGATCAGCATCAGATCCGCTTGCTGCCGGTGATGGAGGAGCACACGCTGATCGGCGTCATCAGCATCAGCGACATCATCCGCAATGCCGTGCTGGAGGCCGACGGCGCGGCCAGACAGGCCGCGGCGCCCAGGCTGCACGCCTGAGCCGGCGCCTGGAAGCAAGGTCCCAGGCCGCCCGTTGTTGACGTGTGTCGGTTTAGCTTGGCGGCAAGCTATGGATTGGTATACGGTATAATGCATACCGCTAACGAAAGCGACGCCCTTAAAGTGCCAACCGCATAGCGGCTATAAGTCGGCGAACCCGACCCAATAACGATGTTGAGGGAGAAATGCCAATGCTCGATTCCACCAATCATCGCCTGATCCGCGTCGCGGCCGCTGCCGCGCTGGTCGCGGGGGTCGGTGTCGGCGGCGCGCATGCCGCCTGGGAGCCGACGCGCAATGTCGAATTCATCGTGCCGGCGGGCACGGGCGGCGGCGCCGACCAGATGGCGCGCATGATCCAGGGCATCGTCGCCAAGCACAACCTGATGAAACAGACCATTGTGGTGATCAACAAGGCGGGCGGGGCCGGCGGCGAGGGTTTCCTCGACATCAAGGCTTCCAAGGGCAATCCCCACAAGCTCGTGATCACGCTCTCGAACCTGTTCACCACGCCGCTCGGCACGGGCATCCCTTTCTCGTGGAAGGACATGACGCCGGTGGCGATGCTGGCGCTGGACGAGTTCGTGCTGTGGGTGAACGCGGAGTCGCCCTACAAGACCGCGCAGGACTACGTGAAAGCGCTGAAGGCCGCGCCGGCCGGCCAGTTCAAGATGGGCGGCACCGGCTCGAAGCAGGAGGACCAGATCATCACCGTCGCGCTGGAGAAGGCGACCGGCACGAAGATGACGTATGTCCCCTACAAGGGCGGCGGCGAGGTGGCGGTGCAGCTGGTCGGCAAGCATGTCGACTCGACCGTCAACAACCCGATCGAGGCCGTCGCGCAATGGCGCGCCGGCTCGCTCCGGCCGCTCTGCGTGTTCGACAGGCAGAACCTGCCGGTCAAGGACAAGATCGTCGGCGATATGTCCTGGGCCGATATCCCGACCTGCAAGTCGCAGGGGCTCGATATCGAGTACCTGATGCTGCGCGGCGTCTTCATGCCGGCGGGCGTGCCCAAGGAGGCGGTCGACTACTATGTCGACCTGTTCAAGAAGGTCCGCGCCACGCCCGAGTGGGCGGGCCTGATGAAGGAAGGCGCGTTCAACCAGACCTTCATGACCGGCGCCGACTACGCGAAATGGGTCGAGGCCGAGGAGAAGCGCCATCGCGACCTGATGAAGGAAGCGGGCTTCCTGGCCACCAACTGAGCGGATTGCTCGGGACAGTCCGTCCGGCCGTCGTCGCGCCGACGGCCGGGCGGCGGCCCGGCATCGCCCCCCCCCCAAGTCGCCGCCGTCGCGAGCGAGGTCGCCAATGTCCGATCATGCACATGCTCCGCCGTCGCGTGGGCCGCTCCACCGCCATGTCGAGATCGGCGTTGCGGCGTTCATGATGCTGCTTGGCGCCATCACCATATTCGGCAGTCTCAAGGTCGGCACCGGCTGGGCCGCGGAAGGGCCGCAATCCGGCTTCTTCCCGTTCTGGATCGGCGTGCTGATCGTCGCCGCCAGCGCATTCAACCTCGTGCGCGCCTATGCGAATGACGGCCGCAGGCTGTTCGCCGAATGGGGGCAGATCGGCCAGGTCTGGAAGGTCGTTTGGCCGACCGCAATCTACGTCGCGATGGTGCCGTGGCTCGGCATCTACGTCGCCTCGGCGCTGCTGGTGGCCGGTTTCATGCGTTGGCTCGGTCGTTACGCGTGGGGCGTGACGGCGGCGATTTCGGTCGGTCTGCCGATCATTACCTACGTGACGTTCGAGAAATGGTTCCTCGTGCCGCTGCCGAAGGGACCGCTAGAGGAACTGCTCGGGCTCTAAGGCCCGGGACCGGCGGGGGCGGGGCGAAGAATGGAAGACATCGGCAACCTGATGCACGGCTTTTCCGTCGTGCTGAGCTGGCAGAATTTCGCCTACATGCTGGTGGGCATCGTGCTGGGCGTCATCATCGGCGTGCTGCCCGGCCTCGGCGGCGCCAACGGCGTGGCGATCCTGCTTCCGCTTACCTTCTCGATGCCGCCCACCTCGGCGATCATCCTCTTGTCCTGCATCTACTGGGGCGCGCTGTTCGGCGGCGCCATCACCTCGATCCTGTTCAACATCCCGGGCGAGCCCTGGTCGGTCGCGACCACTTTCGACGGCCATCCGATGGCGCAGAATGGCAAGGCCGGCGAAGCCCTGACCGGCGCCTTCACCTCGTCCTTCGTGGGCGCGCTGTTCGCGGTCGTCGTCATCACCCTGGTGGCGCCGCTGGTCGCCAAGTTCGCGCTGAGATTCGGGCCGGCGGAGAAGTTCTCGGTCTTCTTCCTCGCCTTCTGCAGCTTCGTCGGCATGGGCAAGGAGCCGCCGACCAAGACCATCGCGGCCATGATGATCGGCTTCGCGCTGGCTGCCGTCGGCACCGACACCGTGACGGGCCAGTTGCGCCTGACCTTCGGGTTTACCGAACTGCTGGGCGGCTTCGATTTCCTGGTGGCGGTGATCGGCTTGTTCGGCATCGGCGAGATCCTGCTCACCATGGAGGAGGGACTCAGTTTCAAGGGCAAGGCGGCGGGCATCAACCCGGCCGTCGTGCTGCAGACGTGGAAGGAACTGCCCCACTACTGGCTCACCTCGCTGCGCTCCTGCGTGATCGGGTGCTGGATGGGCATCACGCCGGCCGGGGCGACGCCGGCCTCGTTCATGAGCTATGGCATCGCCAAGCGCGTCTCGAAGCGGGGCGACAAGTTCGGCCAGGGCGAGATCGAGGGCGTGGTCGCGCCGGAGACGGCGGCGCACGCCGCCGGCACGTCGGCGCTCCTGCCGATGCTGGCGCTGGGCGTGCCGGGCTCGCCGACGGCGGCCGTGCTGCTGGGCGGCCTGCTGATCTGGGGCCTGCAGCCCGGGCCGCTCCTGTTCGTCGAGCAGAAGGACTTCGTCTGGGGCCTGATCGCCAGCATGTACCTGGGCAATGTCGTGGGCCTGCTGGTGGTGCTGACCATGGTGCCCGTCTTCGCGGCGATCTTGCAATCGGAAGAGCGTCGTGTAGGGAAAGAGTGTCGATAGAG
>CAYMTM010000018.1:0-31373 GCA_964393375.1 uncultured Rhodospirillaceae bacterium | reverse complement strand
CCGCCTCGAGCAGGCGGGTTGTGGTTAACCACTATATCGGCGGCACCGCCCCCTCCCTAGGTTTTGGCTGGAGATAGTCCCGTGCGGGGGCAAGCCGCCGCCCGCCGCGCTCTTCCCCCCGCGCGGCGCCGGCGGTGTCCCTGCGCGGTCGGCGCTGCGAGCGACGCGGACACGATGTTCGACCTGGAGACGCTAGCCAGCCTTCTGACCCTGACCGGCCTCGAGATCGTACTCGGGATCGACAATATCGTGGTGATTGCGATCATCGCGGGCACGCTGCCCGTGCACCAGCGCGAGCGCGCCCGCATGGTGGGCCTGTCGCTCGCCTTGATCACGCGGCTGTTGCTGCTCTTCTCGATCAGCTGGATCGCCGGCCTGACGCAGCCGCTGTTCAGCGTGGCCGCGTCGACGTTCTCCGGGCGCGACCTGCTGATGCTGGGCGGCGGCCTGTTCCTGATCGTCAAGGCCGTGATCGAGGTCCATTCGGCGATGGAGGAGGCCGGGATCGAGGAGACGCAGCGCAAGCCCGCGGGCTTCGCCAGCGCCATCGCCCAGATCGTGCTGCTGGACATCGTATTCTCCTTCGACTCGGTCATCACGGCCGTCGGCATGGCGCGTGAATTGTGGGTGATGGCGACGGCGGTGATCCTGGCCGTCATCATCATGCTGGTGGCTTCGGGCCCGATCATTCGGTTCATCCACACGCATCCGACGATCAAGATGCTGGCCCTGGCCTTCGTGATGCTGATCGGCGTGGCGCTGGTGGCCGAAGGCATGGGCTTCGACATCCCCAAGGGCTACCTGTACTTCGCGATGATGTTCTCGGTCACGGTCGAGGCGCTGAACGTCGCCTGGTCGCGCCGCCGCCAACGCGCGGCGACGGCTATGCAGGCGCGCCATGCCGCGGCCCAGGCCGAATCCGTCGGCGCGTAGTTCAAGGGAGGGCAGTCATGTGCAGGGTCCTCATCGTGGTCGACGACTACACCTCGGCAGAAACGGCGACCCGCCATGTGCTGTCGGGTGCGGCGCTGGGGCCGGTGGAGGAGGTCATGCTGCTCCATGTGCATCCGCCGATCCGCTCCTATGCGGGCCAGTTCTTCCGGCCTAGGGCATTGCAGGCGATGCGGGAAGCCGCCGGCAGGCGGCTGCTGGGCGATGCGGTGGCGATGCTGGATGGGGCCGGCATCCGCGCCGGGTTCCTCAGCGTGCTGGGCGCCCCGGCGCCGACCGTTGCCGATGCTGCGCGCGCGGGCGGAACGGATGCGATCGTGATGGGCAGCCCCGGGGGCGGTTTTTTCGCCCGGCTCATGTTCCGTCTGCTGGTCTGGCAGGTCGTCCGCCAGGCAAGCGTGCCCGTCCATATCGTCGGCGAATACGGCACCGCGCGGGTCCGTGAAACCGCACGCCGGCCGTGGCGTCCGGCGTATACGCACTAGGCAAGTGCAGGCCCGCCGCTCAAGTATCGGAACGACCCGAGATCGGGAATGGATGGCCGGCGGCCCATCGCGCGATTGGTCGCCCTGCAGCGGGCATCGATGCCGAGGCACTACGTGCCCTGCATGGCGGCGAGCCGATGCTCGCCAACAGTTCAGGCGGAGGCGGCCGTAAACGCCTAGCGTCCGCGCCTGGATGCTAGGTCCGGTAGTGCACGCTCCCCGTGGCGGGGGCGCGCCCGTCGGGCGCCGCGTGCAGTTCCGCGATATCGAAGGTCAGCTCCACCTTCATGCCGACCGGATCGCGGAAGAAGATCTGGTGCAGCGGGAAGCCCGGCACCGGGATCTCGTCGAACTTGACGTTGAGCTTGCGCAGCCGCTCGCGCATGGCCTTCAGGCCCGAGGTGCGGAACGACACGTGGTCGAAGCCGATCGTCGCGCCGGATTCGCTGGCCGGCGTTTCCGGCTTGGCATTGCCGGCGAGATGGATCACCGCGCGTTCGCCCATGTAGAGCCAGTAGCCGGGGAAGGCGAAATCCGGCCGCTTGCCGGCCTTCAGGCCCAGTACCGCTTCGTAGAAGTTCTTCAGCGGCTCCATGTCCTCCAGGTGCGCGCGAATCGTCAGGTGGTCGATCCGATGCAAGGTGACGCCGCCGAACTCATGGGCCTTGTCGGGCTTGCCCGTGTCGATGCGCGGTACGGTACGGCGGGCGACCGCGCGGCGCACCTTCTTGGCGGCGCTCTTGCTTCTTGCCTTGCCGACGGTGCGCGGGGCGGCATGGCGCAGGGCCTTGCGGGCGGCGGGCATGGTGTTCCTCCTTGTTCGTGGCCGCGATTATCATGCGAGTCCGCAGGCCACGCAACGCCAGGGAGATCGACGATGGCTGAAGCCAAGCAGATCGTGCTCGTCCAGCGCCCCCAGGGCATGCCCAAACCGGGCGATTTCCGCGTCGAGACGGTGCCAATGCCCAAGCCCGAGTACGGCCAGACGGTGGTGCGGGTCATCTATCTTTCGATCGATCCCTATATGCGTGGGCGCATCAGCGGCGCGGCCTCCTACACGAAGGGCGTCGATCCGGGCGAGGTGATGGTAGGCGGTTGCGTGGGGCAGGTAGTCGAGTCGCGGGCGCCCGGCCTGAAGGCCGGCGATTTCGTCGAGGGCCCGATGGGCTGGCGCAGCCATTCCGTGCTGTCGGCGCATCTCCTGCGCAAGCTCGACCCAGCCGCCGCACCGATCTCCACGGCCAACGGGGTGCTGGGCATGCCCGGAATGACCGCCTATTTCGCGATGCTCGACGTCTGCCAGCCGCGCGCGGGCGACACGGTGGTGATCTCCGCCGCCTCCGGGGCGGTCGGACAGGTGGCCGGCCAGATCGCGAAGATCGCCGGCTGCCGCGTCGTGGGCATCGCCGGCGGGCCCAGGAAATGCGCCTTCGTGCGCGACGAGCTGGGGTTCGACGCGGCGGTCGACTACAAGGCCGAGAAGGATCTGGCCGCCGCCCTGAAAGCGGCCGCGCCGAACGGCGTCGATGTCTACTACGACAATGTCGGCGGCGAGATCCACGACGCGGTGATGACGCAGATCAACCTCAACGCCCGCGTCGTGGTCGTCGGCACGATCTCGACCTACAACAACCTGCCGGGTCAGGCCGACACCGGTCCGCGCCAGCTCCGGCGTCTCCTGGTCAACCGCGCGCGCATCCAGGGATTCCTGGTCTGGGACTACAGCAACCGCTATGCCGAAGGCATGGCGCGCATCGCCCGCTGGATCAAGGAAGGCAGGATCAAGTATCGCGAGGATTTCGTCGACGGGCTCGAGAACGCCCCGGAAGCCCTTATCGCGGTGCTGGAAGGGCGGAACTTCGGCAAGATGAACGTCCGGGTAAGCCCGGATCCGACGCGATAGGCCGCTCGCCGCAACGTGTGTTGGCGCCTGCCGCGGTCCTGCGTAGCTTTTGCCTGGGTGTAAGGGGGAGGCCAACGATGCTCAAGTCCATTGCGATCGCCGCGCTGGTCGCGACCGTGGCGGCGGCGCCGGCCGGTGCGGCCGAAATCAAGGCGCTGAGCGGCGGCGCGGTGCAGGAATCCGTTGCCGCGCTGATCGAGGCGTACCAGAAGAAATCCGGGCACAAGGTCGTCTCGCACTACGCGCCGATGGGCAAGCTGCGGGAGATGCTGAAGGCCGGCGACAAGGCCGAAGTGCTGTTCATGACCGCCGCGGCGCTGGACGGTGCGGCCAAGGATGGCGCCGCGCTCGCCCCCGAGCGCCGACCGCTCGGGCGCGTCATGATCGGCGTGGCGGTAAAGGAGGGCGCGCCTGTGCCGGACATCTCGAATGCGGAAGCGGTGAAGCGCCTGCTGCTGGCCTCCAAGGGGATCGCCATGATCGATCCCTCCACGGGCACCAGCGGCGGGCACCTGGCGAAGATGTACGACAGCCTGGGGATCGCAGAGCAGGTCAAACCCAAGCTCAGGACCCTGGCGCAGGGCCGCGTGGCCGAGCTGGTGGTCAAGGGCGACGCCGACGTTGCGCTGCACCAGATCAGCGAGATTCTGCCCGTCAAAGGCATCAAGCTGGTAGGGCCGCTGCCGGCCGAGATCAACCTGGTCTCGACCTATTTGGTCGCGACGACCGCCAACGCTTCGCCCGAGGCCAAGGCCTTCGCCGACTTCGCGGTCAGCGCCGAGGGGCGCAAGCTCGTGGAGGAAGGCGGGTTGATCCCGGGTGGGGGGTGAACAGCGCGGCGGCGCGCTCACGCGAAGGCGTCGGGCATTGAGGCTTTCTTTTTCGCCATGAACTCGTTTAGCGCCTCGTCGATCCCGGGGTCGAGCGGCGGGGGCTCGTATTCGGCCAGCATCTTCTTCCAGATCTTGTTGGCGCGCTGGGTGGCGTCCTGGGCGCCTTCGGCTTCCCATTGCTCGACCGAGTTGTTGTCGGCAATGGTCGAGCGGTAGAAGGCGGTCTCGAAATTCGCCTGCGTGTGGCTGCAGCCGAGAAAATGCGCGCCCGGTCCCACCTCGCGGATCGCGCCCATCGCCTGGCCGTTCTCGCTCAAGTCCACCCCGCCCGCCAGCACCTGCATCATGCCGAGCTGGTCGGTGTCCATGACGAACTTCTCGTAGCCCGAGGCGAGCACGCCCTCCAGCCATCCCGCGCCGTGCAGCACGAAGTTGGTGCCCGCCAGCACGGTCGGCAGCAGGGTCTGCGCGCTCTCGTAGGCGGCCTGGGCGTCCGGGATTTTCGAGGCGCAGAGCGAACCGCCGCTGCGGAAAGGCAGGCCCAGCCGCCGCGCGAGTTGGGCGGCGGCGAAGATCACCTGGGTAGGCTCGGGCGTGCCGAAGGTCGGAGCGCCCGACTGCATCGACATCGAGCTGGCGAACACGCCGAATACGACCGGCGCGCCGGGCCGGCAGAGCTGCGCCAGCGACGCGCCGGCCAGCACCTCGGCCAGTACCTGCGCCAGCGTGCCGGCGACGGTGCAGGGCGCCATGGCGCCCGCCAGGATGAAGGGCGTGACCAGGTTCGCCTGCCCGGCCTTAGCGTAGACCTTGAGCGCGCCCAGCATCGTGCCGTCGAACACCATCGGCGAATTGGCGTTGATCAGCGACAGCAACACCGTGTTGTTGGCGACGAATTGCTCGCCGAACAGAATGCGGGCCATGGACACGGAATCGGCCGCGCGCTCGGGATGCGTGACCGACCCCATGAACGGCTTGTCGCTGTACTTGATGTGCGCGTAGAGCATGTCGAGATGCCGCTTGTTGACGGGCAGGTCGACCGGCTCGCACAGCGTGCCGCCGTTATGGTGGATCGCCGGGCTCATATAGGAGAGCTTCGAGAAATTCTGGAAATCCTTGATCGTGGCGTAGCGACGCGGCTCATCGATGGTGCGGATGAAGGGCGGTCCGTAGACCGGCGCGAAGACGATCGTGTCGCCGCCGATCGTCACCGTCCGCTCGGGATTGCGGGCGTGCTGCACGAAGGTCCTGGGCGCCGTCGCACACAGCTTGCGGGCAAGCCCGCGCGGGAAATGCACCCGCGTGCCCTGGACATCGCATCCCGCGCCGCGGAAAAGACGCAAGGCTTCCTCGTCGTCGCGGAACTCGATGCCGATCTCCTCCAGGATCGTTTCGGCGTTGTGCTCGATGATCTGGAGTCCCTCCTCGTTCAGGATCTCCGTCAGGGGAATCCGCCGGACGATCGCCGGGAGTTGTTTCGGCTTGGCGTGCTGGCGCAGCTCGCGCCGGGCGGAACTGCCGCGGCCGCGGCGGCCGGCGGTAGGGGCGGTCACGTCGGCGGTCATGCTCGGTCCTCCCCCTAAGGGCTTCGGCGGATTATCGAAACGCCAGGATACGCCGCTCTGGCCAGGGCGCGACAGGCACGGGTGCGTTTGCGGCCAATGCGGCACGCCCCTGCCCGATTGACCGGGAACCTCTAAGGGGGGAGAATCCCTCTTACCAGCCGTGGAGGCCATCCATGACCCGTTCCGCCCTGGTCGCCGGACTGGCGGCCGTTGGTTTCGTTGCCCAGGTTCAGGCCGCGCCCCAACCCCTGGGACTGGTGCAGACGATCGAGCCGGCGCCGTTGGTGTGCGACGCCATGGGCAGGTGCACGGCTGTCCTGGCCGCGTTCTGTCTGCAGCAATCCCGCCTGCCGCCCGGCCCTGGCGACGAGTACCTTGCCGCGCCGGGCACCGAGTTGCGCCTGCACGTGACCCGTCGGGGCGGCGGCGTGGAAACGGTCGATGCGACGCAATTGCTGCGCTACGTGAGCTATGTCGGCTTCAGCAGCATCACGGTCGAGATCGACCGGTCGAAGCTGGCCGCCGACATGACCGAGGCGGTGATCGAGGTCGGCCCGATGGCCACCTTGCTGCCCGCTGCCGTCGCCGACGATCCCAAGCCGCTTTCCCAGGACGAGATCGCCATGGCGACCGGCATCTGGCGCCAGCAGGCGGAGGAATTGTTCGACAAGCCAAATCCCCGCTCGGACGCCAACCGCCTGATCGCCCGCGCCATCAGCGTGCTGCCCGAGAGCTACAAGGAAGACACGGTCGCCGGGCACGAAGCCGCCTGGACCGCCGCCTTGGCAACGCCCGGCCGGGGCTTCACCGAGGGCGGCGTGGCGCTGGGCCGCAAGATGTTCGCGGCCTGCAAGAACACCGTCGCGCAGAGCTTCAAGTGGGCGCTCCGCAAGTGCCTGGAAAACCGCCTGGACGAACAGCAGCGCGAGATCAACCAGGAATACTGGGACCAGCAGGGCGGGGTGTGACGATCCGCGTGGCTCACCCTTCGACAGGCTCGGGGTGAGGGCCAAGAGGCATTCCTCGTCCTGAGCCTGCGAAGGACGACTTCATGGCCTTCACCCGCCCCACGCTCTCCATGCGCAGCTACGCCTCCGCGGCATGCCTGCACGCGCACGACGATTACCACCAGGTGGTCCTGCCCGTCCTGGGCGCGATGCGCATGGATGTGGCCGGCAAGCCGGGCGAGATCGCCGGCGAGCGCGCCGTGCTGGTGGCGCGCGGCCTGCCGCACGAATTCCAGGTCGCGGGCTGGAACCGTTTCGTGGTGCTGGACTTTCCGGCGGGAAAGGGGCGCGGGCCCGACCTGGCGCCGGGCGTGATCGAGCTGGCCCATCGGACGCCCTTCTTCGCCGTCGACGATGGTTTCCGCCATCTGACCCTCTACCTGGCGCATGCCATGCAGGACGGCGCGCTGCCCGAGGCGATCGCGCGCCAGGCGGCCGAACTCGTGACCCACGCCGTCACCCGCGCCATGCCGGCCGATGGCACCGATGCGGCGGTGGCGCGCGCCATCGGCCACATTCATGCCCGCTATCCCGAGCGCCTGACCGTACCGGCGCTGGCCGCCGAGGTGGGAGTGTCGGCGAGCGTCCTGCACGAGCGCTTCCGCCTGGCGACGGGGCGCACGCCGATCGACTACCTGCAATCCGTCCGGCTGGACGAGGCCGAGCGGCTGCTGCGCACCTCGCGCCTGTCGGTCGCCGAAATCGCCCAGCGCGTCGGTTTCTCCGACCAGACCGCGCTGACCCGCGCGCTGCGCCGCCGCCGGGGCATTACGCCGGGGAGGGTCAGAAGGACCGCGTAGAGCCGGTCAATTCTTACCTGCCCCTGGTCAAGACGCAGGCGCCGGCGTGGCGCTATATCCTTGGTCCATCGCGAATCCGCGACAGGAAAGGGTCCCGCCATGCGCCTCTCGGACTTCAAGGCACTGACCTTCGATTGCTACGGCACCTTGATCGACTGGGAGGCGGGCATCCTCGCCGAGCTCAGGCCCTGGGCGAAGAAGGACGGGCTCAAACTGTCGGACGACCAGATCCTCGAAGCTTTCGCCGAGGTCGAGTCGGCGACCGAGCACGACAACCCGACGATGATCTATCGCGACATCCTGGCGGAGGTGCACCGCAAGCTGGCCGAGAGATGGGGCGTGAAAGCGGACGACGCCGCAGCAAAGGACTTCGGCGAGTCCGTGCCGCGCTGGCCAGCCTTCCCGGACTCTGCCGAAGCGCTGGCGTACCTGAAACAGCACTACATCCTGGTGATCCTTTCCAACGTCCACAACGACGGCATCGCGGCGTCGGCCAAGAAGATGGGCAACCCGTTCCACCACATCTTCACGGCGGAGATGATCGGCTCCTATAAGCCGGCGCGGCGGAATTTCGAGTACATGATCGACAAGCTGAAAGGCCTGGGCATTCCCAAGGACAAGATCCTGCATACCGCGCAAAGCCTGTTCCACGACCACAAGCCGGCGCAGGAAATCGGGCTCGTCAGCGCCTGGATCGACCGGCGTGCCGGCAAGCAGGGGCAGGGCGCGACCAAGAAGCTGGCCAGCCAGCCCAAGGTCCAGTTCAAATTCAACACCCTTGGCGAATTCGCGGCGGCCCATAAGGCGGAACAGAAGAAGGCGTAGTCGGCGCCAGACGCGACGCGGGGCGCTATGGCGGCGGGCTTTGATTCCATTGTGATCGGCGCCGGCGCCGCCGGAACCTCGGTCGCCTACGAACTCTCTTCGACGGGCCGCGTGGCGCTCGTCGAGCGCGAAAGCGCGCCCGGCTATCACAGCACCGGCCGTTCGGCCGCCGTGTTGGCGGAGAACTACGGCCCGGTCGGTTGGCAGCGCCTGTCGACCGCCAGCCGCGCGTTTCTCGAGAAACCGCCCGAGGGCTTCGCCGAGCACCCGCTGCTGCGCCCCCTTGGCGCGTTGTTCCTGGCGACCGAAGCGCAGGCGCCAATCCTCGAGCAGTCGGCGAGAGAGCTGGCCCGGCGCGGCGTAGCGTATCGCCTGCTGCCGGCCCACGAGGCGGCGTCGCTGAGCCCGGCGCTGCGGCCGGGGCCTTTCGCCCTGGCGCTGTACGAGCCGGGTTGCGCGGATATCGACGCGGCGGCGCTCGTCCAGGGCTATATCCGCGCGGCGCGGCGCAATGGGGCGGCGATCCTGCTCAACGCCGAGGTCAAAGCGTTCGGACGGGCCAACGGGCGTTGGGTGGTCGACACCGGCAAGGCAACCCTCCAAGCATCGATTCTCGTCAACGCCGCCGGCGCCTGGGCCGACGAGGTGGCGGACCGTGCCGGTCTTGCCCGCCGGGGAATCACACCCTATCGACGCACGGCGATCACCTTCGACCCGCCCGAAGGCGCGGATATCCGACGCTGGCCCATGACGTTCGACGTGGCGGAGACCTGGTACTTCAAGCCGGAAGCCGGGCGGATCATGGCTTCGCCGGTCGACAAGACCGCGTCCGTGCCGTGCGACTGCCAGCCGGAGGAACTCGACGTGGCAGTCGCGGTCGACCGTATCGAGCAGGCGACGTCCATGCGGGTACGGCGCATCCACAGCCGCTGGGCGGGCTTGCGGAGCTTTGCCCCCGACGAACAGCCAGTCATCGGTCCGGACCCAGCCGAGCCAAGCTTTGTCTGGGTCGCCGGGCAGGGGGGCAACGGCGTTATGGCGGCACCGGCGGCGGCGCGGCTGGCCGCATCTCTTGCTACCGGCAGGGGAATCCCGGCCGATTTGCAGCGCTTCGGCGTGGATGCCGCCAAGCTGGCGCCCGCCCGCCTGGCACCGATCCCGACGGAAGGTGAACTGCTTCACACGCGATCCGCCTGCGGCCACCCATGATGGATTGCCCTGGCTGCGCCAATTGCGGCGGCCCGGGCACCATGGAGCGCCGACCCTATGCCTAGGACATTGACCGACAAGCGGGGCGTGCCGGTTTCCACCGCCAACCGCCGGTCCCTGGATCGACTGGAGCAGGCCTCGGACCTGTACCACGGCTTCTACGGCGATCCGCTGGCCACCATCGACAATGCGCTAAAGGAGGACCCGGACCTGGTAATGGGTCATTGCCTGCGCGCGGGCTTGTTGATGACCAAGACCGACAAGTCCCTCCTGCCCGAACTTGCGCGCAGCGTCATGGCGGCGGAGGCGCTCGCCGCGCGCGCCAACGATCGGGAGCGCGGGCACATCGCCGCGATCCGCGCGTGGCTCGACGGCGATCTCGACCGCGTTTCCGACCACTATGGCCGGGTATTGATCGACTATCCGCGCGACCTTCTGGCGCTGCAGTTCGCGCACCAGCGCGATTTCTTCGTCGGCCAGTCCGCGATGCTGCGTGACCGCGTCGCACGCGCCCTGACCGCATGGGACGGTGACGTGCCGGGCTACAATTTCGTCCTGGGCATGCACGCCTTCGGGCTTGAGGAGACGGGCGACTATGGGCGGGCCGAGGACCGCGGCCGCCTGGCGGTGGCGATCGAGCCGCGCGATCCCTGGGCGATCCACGCCGTCGCCCATGTCATGGAAATGCAAGGTCGCGCCGCCTGCGGCATCGAATGGCTCGCCACGCGCCAGGGCGACTGGGCCGTAGACAACGGTCTTGCCTACCACAATTGGTGGCACTTGGCACTTTTTCTGCTCGATCGCGGCGACGCGCGCGAGGCCCTCGCCCTCTACGACCGTGCGATCCGCGCGTCACATTCCAGCGCGCCGATGGAGATGCTGGACGCGGCGGCGCTGCTGTGGCGCATGCATCTGCGCGGCATCGCCGTCGGCACGCGGTGGATGGAGCTTGCCGACCAGTACGAGGCAACGGCCGAGGACGCCTACTACGCCTTCAACGACATGCACGCCATGATGGCGTTTGCCGCAGAGGGGCGCGAGGCCGCCGCCCGGCGGCTGCTGGCCGCGCTCGAGCGCCGTGCCCAGGTTGACGACAGCAACGGCCAGATGACGCGCCAAGTCGGGCTGCCGGTCTGCCGCGCGCTACAGGCGTTCGCCCACGGGCGCTATGCCATGGCGGTCGACCTTTTGCTGCGGGCCCGGCCGATCGCGTATCGCTTCGGCGGCAGCCACGCCCAGCGCGACGTCTTGTCTCTGACGCTGATCGAGGCCGCGCTGCGGGCCCATCAGGCGCAAACGGCGCGTGCGTTGGCTTCGGAGCGCATCGAGCTAAAACCCAGCAGCAGCTACAACAGGATCCTGGCGAAGCGGGCGGCAACGCTGGCCGGCGAACCGGCCTACCTCTGATCGAGTACCGCTCCGCGTTTGCGAGCCCCAGAAATCGCCAAAGTGCATAGCGATTTGCCGGGGCTGTGGCAGATCGGCACCAATTCGCGCCTAGAATCCCTCTGGAAACTCGCCTCTGTAATATATTGAAACAGAGCGGCGTTGGCCGGGTTCTTAAGACTTTAGTCAATTTTTTTCGATCAAGTGATTGAATGTATATGGCGTTGCACGTACCGCTGGTCGTGGATAGCGTTCTTGATGCTGACGCGGGGTCCGCTGGCCGGAGGGGTTCGGCCCTGTCCCCAAAAAAGCGCGGCAATGGGCAACGGTCCCGGAGGCGAACCGGGGCGGATGGCGGGTCTGGCTTGGCGCCTACCGACCAAGTCGCTGCCGGAAATAGGGGACGGGGATTGTTAGGGGCAACGCTTCACCGCCTGAAAGGGCTGGTCGACGGGCTGTTTCCTGATCGCCAGCTGTTCATCCGCGCGAACGACCATGTCCGGTTTCTGGCGCTGTCCCGCCACAGCCAGCTCGTTCTGGCGGGGCTCGGCATCTTCCTGATCGGCTGGATGGCCGCGGCGACGGCTTTCGTCATCGCGATGAACCGGGCGGTGGATTCGCGCGATGCACGCCTGGCGCGTCAGCGGGTCGCTTACGACAAGCTGGTGACCGACGTCGCCGCCTATCAGGACAAGGTGGCCCAGGTGACGCGCAGTCTGCGCGACCGTCAGGCCTACCTGCTCGGCATGTTCGAGACCGGCGCAGGGCGCGATCCGGCCGGCGATGCGGCGGCGGCGGACGGAAATACACCGGCCGGTCGCGACGCCGCCGCACGGGCGGCGCTTCAACGCCAGATACGCCAGCTCGACGGCGAGCTTGAATCGATGACGGAAATGAGCGTCGCGCTGGAGGACAACCTGGCCGATGTGCGCCGGCGGCTGGCAGCGGCCATGGCCGAGCGCGATCAGGTGGCGATGGCGCGCGCCGAGCTGTGGTCGCGCCTGCAGGAATCGCAGCGCCGCGAGAAGGGCGAGGCGGAGCGCAATCTGACCTTGCGCGATACACTGAACCGCACGCTGCAACAACTTAACCTCGCTACCGACGAGCGCGATCAGATCGAGCGCGAGCGCGATTTCTACCGCGCGAAGTACAAGGAGCTGGAGCGCGACATCGCGGACAGCCAGGAGCAACAGCAGAACCTGGTGTATCGCCTGGCGGAGCGCGCCGCGGACAGCATCCTGGAAGCCGAGCGTATCGTCACCCTGGCCGGCATCAACCCGAAGGCGATGCTGCGCACCGCGCATGCCCTCCCGCCGAGCGGCCAGGGCGGGCCGTTCATGCCGCTGGATCGGGTGGAGCGGCCGCTGGAGCCGTTGCAATCGGCGATCGCCTTGCTTGACCTGCAGCTGGAACGGTGGGACGGGTTGCAGCAATTGCTGCGCGCAATGCCGTTCGCGCCGCCGCTGGACGCTTATTCGATTACCAGCACGTTCGGTCCCAGAACCGACCCCTTCACGCAATCGATGTCGATGCACCAGGGTCTGGACCTGTCGGCGCCGCGTCGAACGGTCATATACGCGCCGTCGCCCGGCACGGTCGTTTTCGCAAGCCGGAAGGACCGCTACGGCAAGATGATCGAGATCGATCACGGCATGGGGATCGTCACCCGCTACGGGCACCTCGACGAGATGCTCGTCAAGCCGGGCGACAAGGTCGGATTCCGCGCCAAGATCGGTATGGTGGGCAGCACCGGCCGCACTTCCGGATCGCACCTCCACTACGAGATCGTGGTCAAGGGCAAGCAGTACGATCCGCAGAAATTCCTGGAGGTCGGCAAGAGCCTCTACAAGGAAATCGACGTCGCCGACATCAAACCCGCGGCTGGCAACAAAGCCCGTAGCCGCAAGAGCGTGGCGAGGAACTGACGCGGGAACCGTAATTCCCGCCACGCGCGCGGCCAGGATGGAGACACGCGATGGACATCAGGCGGATGATCACCGGCGCTGCGGAAAAAACCGCGGCCGAGAAGGGCAAGGGAGGGCAGCACACCGTCAAGACACCGGCCGCCGGGAACCGCAAGGCGGCGGCGCCGTCGCTCATCAGCGCCGATCTGCGCATTGCCGGCGATCTGGTCAGCACCGGCGACATCCATGTCGAGGGCGTCGTCGAGGGCGATATCCGTTCGGCCATGCTGACGATCGGCGAGGGCGCGGAGGTGCGCGGCGCGATCGTGGCTGACTCGGTGCGAATTTGCGGCGCCGTGGTCGGCCAGATCCAGGCGCACCGGGTCGAGTTGACCCGCACCGCCAAGGTGACCGGCGACATCATGCACGAACTGCTGTCGATCGAGTCCGGCGCCTTCATCGAAGGCCATTGCCGGCGGGTCGAGGTCGCCGCGCCGGCGCGCGACGGCGTCGTCAACCTGGCCGATGCGGTGACCAATCCGCTCGGCAAGAAGGGCGGGGCCGCCTAGGACTGTCGGCGGCTCGCGGCCCGTTGCAGGGCCGAGCAGAACACGTCGGGATCGACGTTGCCGCCGGAGCAGACGACCACCACGGTGCGGTCGCGGGCATCGAGCTTGCGGCTCAGCACCGCCGCCAGGGCCACGCCGCCGCCCGGCTCCACCACCACCTTCAGGTGCGCAAAGGCTGCGGCCATCGCATCGGCGACCTCGTCGTCCGTTACCGCCAGGCCGCCGGCCAGCGTGGTCCTGTTGATCGCGAGCGTGATGTTGCCGGGCGTCGGCGCCAGCAGCGCGTCGCACCAGGATTTCGCTCCCGGCTGCGCGCGTTCGTGCTTGCCCGACCGCAGCGAACGCGCCGTGTCGTCGAAGCCTTCCGGCTCTGCTGCGTAGACCGGCACGCCGGGCAGGGCCGCGGCGATCGCAAGCGACGTGCCGGCGATCAGCCCGCCGCCGCCGCAAGGCACCACCACGGCTGCCGGCTCGGCGCCCAGCGCCCTGACATCGGCCGCGATCTCCAGCCCGACCGTGCCTTGGCCGGCGATCACGTCCGGATGGTCGAAGGGCGGCACGACGGTGGCGCGCTTGTCGGCTGCGATCTTGCGTGCGACCGCCTCGCGGTCGTCGCGCAGGCGGTCGAAGAAGACGATTTCCGCGCCCCAGGCGCGCGTGCTCGCCACCTTGATCGCCGGCGCGTCGGACGGCATCACGATCGTGGCCGGCATGCCCAGCAGGTGGGCCGCCGCGGCCACGCCCTGCGCGTGGTTGCCGGAGGAAAAGGCGACCACGCCGGCGGCACGCGCAGCCTGCGGGATACGGCTCGTGCAGTTGTAGGCGCCGCGGAACTTGAACGAGCCGGTGCGCTGCAACATCTCCGCCTTGACCAGCACGCGTCCGCCGACAAGCCGGTTCAGTGCAGGCGACTCCAGCAGTGGCGTCCGCACCGCCTGGCCGTGGATTCGCTCGGCCGCGCGCTCGATGTCGGCAATCCCGATCGCCGGCGCGGCAGCAGCCTCAGAAATCGGCGAGGAACTCATTGAGGGCGGTCTCCACTTCAGGTTCCTCCATCGTGGGGGCATGGCCCACGTCGCGCACCGTCACGCATACCAAGTCCGGCTTTTCCTCTTGCATTCGGTCGAAGGCGGCCGCGGTAACGACGTCCGACCACGCCCCGCGCAGGGCCAGGACCGGCACGTTGCGCAGCGAGCGGAACAGCGGCCACAGGTCCGGCAGCTCCTTGCGCACCAGTTGCTTCAGGCCGCGGGCGAGGTTCAGGTCCCAATTGACGTGCAGTCGCCCGTCGGGGCCCTGCTTGTAGGTATTGTGCACCAGGCGCTGCCAGATGTGGTCGTTGCGCGCCGACAGGTGCGGGAAGCGGTCGGCCATGTGCCGCGCGGCGCTGTCCCAGTCCGGCTGCGGCTCGTCCTCGCCGACGTAGTCGATGATCCGTGCGATGCCGGCGACGTCGAACTCCGGCCCGGTATCGTTCAGCACGACGCCCTTGAGGGCGCCAGGCATCGCCACGCCGAACGCCATGCCCAGCACGCCGCCCAGCGAGGTGCCGATCACCACGACGCGGCCGAGCCGCGCCACCGAGAGCAACTGGCGCAGGTCGTCCAGATAGACCTCGGGGCGGTAGTTGCGCCAGTCCGGGTCGCGCTCGCTTTCGCCGCGCCCGCGCAGATCGGGGCACACTACCCGCCGGTCGCGCGCCAGGCGCCGGGCCAGCAGGTCGAAATCCTGGCAATTGCGCGTCAGGCCGCCGAGGCATAGCACCGGGGCGCGGCGCGAAGCCGGGTCGCCATATTCGCGGTAGTAGAGACGGATACCGTCGCGCGAACTGTAGAAGCGGTCGCGCCAATCCGGCGCCTGGGCGGCTGTCGGCAGGGATAGGTTCATTACAGACCCAATAGGGCGGGCACGTCGCCAAGGCTCGCGACGACGGTCTCGGGGGGGCTTGGCAGGCGGTCGGCGGCAAGTCCGTGCCGGTTGACCCAGACGGAATGGAAGCCGAAGGACTGGGCCCCATGCGCGTCCCAGCCGTTGGACGACAGGAAGCAGATGCGATTGGCCGGCACGCCGAGCCGCTCGGCCGCGCGGCCATAGACCGCCGGGCTGGGTTTGAATACGCCCACTTCGTCGATCGAGATTACCATGTCCAGGCAGTCGCGGATCTTCGCTGCCGCCACACCCGCGGCAAGCATCGTCGTCGAGCCGTTGGACAGGATCGCGGTGCGCATGCCCGCCGCTTTCAGCCGCTCCAGCGTCGGCCGCGCGTCGCCATAGGCGTCGAGCTGGAGATAGAGCTGCATCAGCTCGGCGCGCAATGCGGGATCCGCCAGCCCCAGTTGCTCCATGGCATGGTCGAGGCTCTCGCCGGTCACGCGCCAGAAATCGGCGTGGCGGTTCATCAGGCTGCGCAGCCAAGTGTATTCCAGTTGCTTCTGCCGCCATAGGCGCCACAGCCGCTCGGCCTGCGGTAGCGTGGCGGCGCTGCTGCGGGTCACGGCGGAGCTGACGTCGAGCAGCGTGCCGTAGGCGTCGAAGACGCAGGCTTGGATGTCGACCAAACGGACCCGGGGTTCGTTCATTTCCGGCTCACTGCACCGGCGTCGCGGATGCCGCGCGCGCGGCCGGCAGCGGCGGCGTGGGCGCGCCCAGCCGCAGGCGATAGACAAAGGCGCCTTCCAGGACGCGCTGGACATAGTTCCGGGTCTCGTCGAACGGGATCGACTCGATCCAGTCGACCAGGGAGTCCTCGTCGCCGCGCGGGTCGCCGTTGTCGCGCTGCCAACGCTTGGCGCGGCCGGGGCCCGCGTTGTAGGCCGCCAGTGCCCCCGGCACGCCGCCCAGTTCCTCGATCATGGACTTGAGATAGGCCCGCCCCAACGTCAGATTGTAGGCCGGGTCGCCGGTCAGGGCGTGAGCCTGGTAGCCGATCTTGAGCTCCTTGGCGACGAGCCGCGCGGTGTCGGGCATCAACTGCATCAGGCCGCGCGCGCCGGCCCGGCTGACCGCATCGCGATCAAAACCGCTTTCCTGGCGGATCAGCGCGTGCACCAGCGCGGGGTCGAGCCCGTCATCGGGCTGCTTGGTCTTCAGCACCGGGTAGCCGAGCGTCGTCAGCGGCACTGCCTCGCGCTCGGCCCGACGCGCCACGCGCACGGCCTGGTCCGGCATGTCCATCGCCAGGGCGAGGCGCGCGACGAGGGCATAGTCGACCGAAGTGCCGGCGTTCTGCGCGAGATGGCGGAACAGGAGCTTGACCCGGTCGCGCTCGTCGATCTCCGCCATCATGCGTGTCAGCCGCGCCAATTCGCCCTTCTCGAAACGCGCGATCTGCTCGGCGGTCGGCTGCGGCTCGGGCGGCTGGAATGCGGCCGGGTCCTCGCCCAGGCGCCTCGCACAGAGCTGGCCGTAGAAGGTGGTCATGTGTTTGGCGCCGCGCCGGTACCAGTCCTGCGCCGCGACCTGGTCGTGGGCCGCCTCGGCCGCGCGTCCCGCCCAATAGGCCGCCCGCGCCAGGCTCACCGGGTATCGCACCGCGCCGTGCAGGGTCTGGAAATGCTGGCGCGCCTCGACCGTGTCGTTGAGAGAGCGCAAGGCAATCCATCCCGCCAGGAACTCGGCCTCGGCCAAGCTCGGGCCGCCGTCCTGGCGGTGGTCCTTGGCGATCCGGTAGGCGAGCGACACATCGCCGGCCGCATGGGTGCGGCGGATGACGTAGGAGAGCTCGGTCCACCATTCCGCCGGCCGGCGCAGATCATGCGGCAGATTGACCAGGAGTTCGCGCGCGCCCTCGTAGTCGTTGTGGCGGCGTCGATAGCGCATGCGCTCGAAAATCAGCCCGGGATCGTTCCGCAATTGGATCGGCACCTTGGCCAGGATCGCGTCGACGCCCGGCTCCTTGCGCATCAGGCGGATGCGCGCTTCCGCCAGATGGCGGTACGGCTCCTCGACCCGCGTCATCATGCGCCTGGCGGCCGGCACCTGATCGTCCCAGAGGAGCCGGTCGAGCCGCGCGATGTCGTCCTTGTCGGTCAGCACACCGCGGTAGCGGTCGAGGAAGGCGCGCTCTTCCGCCGCGTCGAAGTTGGCGTTGATCCAGGCCTGGCGGATCAGCGCATTCGCTTCCTCGATCTGGCCGGCGCTGATCTTCGCCTGCGCGAGCGCGATCTGACCCTTGGTCCCGAGCGGCGGGAAGCGCTTGAACCACTCGAGCACGACCTCGGCCGGCTGGCCCAGCGATTGGTCCTCGGCGCGCAGGCGGAGGCCGTTCTGGTAGGGCCAGTCCGGGTTCTGCGCGATGAAGTCGACCACGGCGGCGAAATCGCCATTGCTCGCGAGCTCGAGGGCCTGCAGCAGCTTGGCCGGCAACCTTTCCTTGGCGCGGTCCGCCAGTTTGCGCGCCTCGGCCCACTTGCCGTCGCGCGCCTTGGCAAAGGCTTCCTTGTAGAGCGCGCGGTCGGAGTCGCCGAGCAGCGGCTTCAGCGTCGCCGGCAAGGCGATGGCGGCCGTCTTCTTGGGAGCCGGTCTCTTCGCGGCCGGCTTCTTGGTATTGGCGGTCTGTGGATTGGTGGCGCCGGACTTGTTGGCCGGCGCCTTCTTTGCGACGGCCTTGTCCTTCGCATCCTTCGGGCCAGCGCCCGAGCCGCGCAGGACGGCCGGCGGACTGTCGGCGGCGGCAACGGGCTTGATGCCGTGGCCGGCGGCCATGGCGACGCCCAGGGTCGCCAGCAGGGCAGCAGTCAGGCGAGACGCTCGCGACATCCGGTCCTTTCGCGCGGCCGGATACCTCGGGCCGCGTGCCAGCGCCTTATAGCAACCGATCCGATCGATCACAACTTATCCACCGGCAATCGCGCCGTGAGGACGCCCGCAGCCGGCTTGCGGGGCCGTGTCGGCGACGATATCGTGGCCCGAGGGGCCCGAATCGCCCGATTCGGGCGGGTAGGGAGAAATTCCATGTTCAAAGGCTCACTCGTCGCCCTTATCACGCCGTTCCGCGACGGCAAGGTCGACGAGAAGGCGTTCCAGTCCTTCGTGGACTGGCAGATCAACCAAGGCACGCATGGCCTTGTCCCGGTCGGTACGACCGGCGAATCGCCGACCTTGAGCCATGCCGAGCACAAGCGCGTGGTCGAACTCTGCGTCGAGGTCGCCAAAGGCCGCCGGCCCGTGATCGCCGGCACCGGGTCGAATTCGACCGAGGAAGCGATCGACCTGACCAGGCACGCCAAGAAGGCCGGGGCGGATGCCGCGCTCGTCGTCACGCCTTACTACAACAAGCCAACGCAGGAAGGGCTCTATGCCCATTACAAGGCGATCGTCGAGGCGGTCGACATTCCGGTCATCATCTACAACATCCCGCCGCGCAGCGTCATCGACATGACCGTGCAGACGATGGCCCGCCTGGCGAAGCTGAAGAACATCGTCGGCGTGAAGGACGCGACCAACGACCTTAGCCGCCCGTGCCGCACGAAGCTCGCGTGCGGCGAAGATTTCAGCCTGCTGTCGGGCGAGGACGGGACCGCGCTGCCGTACCTGGGCGGCGGCGGCCACGGCTGCATCTCGGTCACGGCCAATATCGCCCCCCGGATGCTCGCCGACATGCACGAGGCCTGGCAGAAGGGCGACGTCAAGGCGGCGCAGCACATCAACGACACGCTGATGCCGCTGCACGAGGCGCTGTTCTGCGAAACCAGCCCCGCGCCGGTCAAGTACGGCGCGAGCCTGCTCGGCCTTTGCAGCGACTTCGTGCGCCTGCCGCTGGTGCCGGCGAGCGAGGTGGCGCGCCAGCGCGTGCGCGAGGCGATGCTGCAGGCCGGGCTGCTCAACGAGGCCGCGCAGCGGCGCCGAGCGGGGTGAGATGCCGACGGGCGGAAGCGCTGCGGACCGGGAAAGCGCTCGCCGGTTCGCGGCGCAGAACCGCCGCGCGCGCCACGACTATCAGATCGATTCCACGCTCGAAGCGGGGATCGTGCTGCTCGGCTCGGAGGTCAAGTCGCTGCGTGCCGGCAAGGCGTCGATCGGGGAGTCGTGGGCGGGAGAGAAGGACGGCGACCTCTACCTGCTCAACGCCAACATCCCGGAATACGCCCAGGCCAACCGCCTCAACCACGAGCCGAAGCGGCCGCGCAAGCTACTGGTCCACAAGCGCGAGCGAAGCAAGCTGCTCGCCGCGATCAAGCGCGAGGGCATGACGCTGGTGCCCTTGAGCCTCTATTTCAATCCGCGCGGCATCGCCAAGGTCGAGCTCGGCCTTGCCAAGGGTCGCAAGAAGGGCGACCGCCGCGAGGCGGTCAAGCAGCGCGACTGGCAGCGCGACAAGGCGCGGCTGATGCGCGCGAAGGGCTGAGGCGAGAAGCCATGGCGCTGCGTAAGGTCAAGCTGGTGGACGTGAGGCCCTTCGACTACGGGTTCGGCGGCAACATCCGGGCGCGCATGGCCGATATCGGGCGCAGCCTGGGCTCCAAGACGATCGGCCTTGCCATCCAGACCGTGGCACCCGGCTGCATGTCCTCGCCCCGGCACAAGCATGTCTTCCAGGAGGAGATCCTGCTGGTCATGCAGGGCAACGGCGTCCTGCTGCATGGCGGGGAGCGGGTGGCGGTCGGACCCGGCGATTGCTTCTGCTACCTGCCCGAGGACCCCGAGCCGCATGCGTTCGAGAACGACGGCCAGGTCGACTTGGTGATCTGGGCCTTCGGCAACCGGTTTCCACACGAAGTGTGCCTGTATCCTGACCGGGGCGTCGCGTTTGTCGAGGGGTTGGGCGCAGAGGTGGCGTTGGATGCGGCGACGCCCAGCGAGTGGACCGAGGAGCGCCGGAAGCGCTAGCGCGCCGGCCGGGGCAGGGAGTTGGTGGAAACCATGAGCCTGAAGATTATCGGCGTATTCCTGATCGTGGCCGGGGCCGTGATCGGTGGCCTGCTTTACACCAACCGGCCGATGGAAGGGCTGGAATCGACCGTCAGCCGCGTCATGCAGGGCCAAGAGCGGTTTCTGAAGCCGCCCGTCTACTATACCGGCATGGCGCTGTCCGCCGCGGCGATCGTGCTCGGCGTGGTGGTGCTGATCAGGAAATAGCCAGCCGCCGCTTGACGGACTCGAATACGCTCTCGAACATCGCCGGCGTCAGCTTGCCTGTGTTCGTGTTGTAGCGCGAGCAGTGATAGCTGTCCGCCAGCACGAGTCCGCCTGCGAGCGCGTGCTCGGCGCCATGGCGGAAGCGGAAGGCCGATCCCCGCTGGCCCAGGGCCGACAGCACGGCGCCGTGGGCAATGCTGCCCAGGGCGACGACCACCTGCAGCCGTTGCATGCCCGCCAACTCGGCCTTGAGGAACTTTCTGCACGCGGCCACTTCGCCTCCGGTCGGCTTGTTCTCGGGCGGCACGCACCGGACGGCGTTGGTCACGCGGCAGTCGACGAGCGTCAGGCCGTCGTCCGCCCGCTCCCCATAGGTACCTTTGGCGAAGCCGAACTTGATGAGGGTCGCGTATAGCAGGTCCCCCGCCCAGTCGCCGGTGAAGGGCCTGCCGGTCCGGTTGGCGCCGCGCAGGCCGGGGGCCAAGCCAACGATCAGGAGGCGCGCCTCCTCGCCGCCAAAGGACGGCACCGGCGCGTTGTGCCAGTCGGCGAAATCGGCACGGTTGCCTGCGCGGAAGGCGACCAAGCGCGGGCAGAGCGGGCAGTCGCGGCCCGGCGCCTCGATCGCGGTCATGGAACCGGGCGTCGCCGCGATCAGCCGCGTCGATAGCGTCCGCCCTGGCCGCGGTTGGGAAAGTGACGGTCCCCGTTGCCGTAGCCATAGCCGCCGCGATCGCCGTAACCGCCGCGCTCGCCGTAGAACCGGCTCTCGTGGTAGTCGGTCGCCTCGTCCTCCACGGCAACATTGCCGACGCCGTCGTCCTCGCCTTCCTCGTAGTCCTCGCCCTGGCCATGCTCGGGCTGCTGGAGGTCCCGCTGGGCTTCGCGCTGCGCCTCACGGTTGGAATCGCGGGCGCGGGCGATCTCGGGCGCCAGCTCCTGCAGCTCCACGAAGACGTCGGCCTGGCGGCGCAGTTCGTCGGCGATCATCGGAGGCTGCGAGCGGATCGTGCTGACCACGGTCACCCGAAGGCCCTTGCGCTGCACCGCCTCCACCAGGCGGCGGAAATCGCCGTCGCCGGAGAACAGCACCACGTGGTCGATATGCGGCGCCATCTCCATCATGTCGATCGCCAGCTCGATGTCCATGTTGCCCTTGATCTTGCGGCGGCCCATGGAGTCCGTGAACTCCTTCAACGGCTTGGTGACCATCATGTAGCCGTTGTAATCGAGCCAGTCGATCAATGGGCGGATCGGCGAGTACTCCTGCTCCTCGGCCAACGCGGTGTAGTAGAAGGCGCGCACCAACCGGCCCTTGCTCGACAGCAGTTCGAGCAGGCGGCGGTAGTCGATGTCGAACCCCAACGAGCGGGCCGCCGAGTATAGGTTAGCCCCATCGATGAAAACGGCGACGCGTTCGGTCGCGTAGAAGCTGAGCTGCATGGAACGGTCCTGTCGTCGGTTGAGATCGGGTGGTCGCTGGCTAACGGCGCTTCGTCGAATGGCAGTAGCGGCAGTATCCGCGCCGCTCGGGACAGCCGATCAAAACGGGGCGGCCGTCCCCGGATATCAATGTGGAGCCATTTATCACGATTCGGCAAGGCGTTAACAGCTTTTTCTTCGATCTCGGGAGACCACGGTGACGCTTGCCAGGGCGCTTCGGCCTCCCTATATTCCCGGCCCTCCCGATAGCCCACTGCCGACGTTCGACAGACGCCGGTTGAGAGCCGCGGCAGGTCCGGCGACCGCCGACCGCCCCAGGCAATGGAGTGCTAGGAACCATGGCCCGTGTAACCGTCGAAGACTGCGTCCTCAAGGTCCCGAACCGCTTCGAGCTGGTGATGCTCGCCGCCCAGCGCGCCCGCGACATCGCCGCCGGCGCGCAGATCACCGTGGACCGCGACCGGGACAAGAATCCGGTCGTGGCGTTGCGCGAGATCGCCGAGGAGACGATCGAGCTGGAGATGCTGCGCGACGGGCTGGTCCGCGGCCTGCAGAAGCATGTCGAGGCTGACGAGCCGGAGGAGGACACCATCGACACCCAGATGGGCGAGAACCTGCTCGGCTCGATCGCGGAGAACCCGGCCGCCGCCGGCGTCCGCAACGAGGAACTCGACGAGGAGGAGATGCTGATCGAGGGCGGCGAGGGCGGCGAGGAACCGCCCGCGGACGAAAAGGAATAGCCGCCCGGGGCGCCCCTTCCGGGTCCTGTCGCGCGGGGCCCCGGGCTTGGTTAATTCGCTGCCATGCATTCCGTGCGGCCAAGCTCCGCCGCACGACGGGTTTGTCATGCAGCCGGTTCCTGCCTAAATTCCTGAAGCAACAGGAATTGCACGGGTTCGGCATGGCTAGATGATCCGGCAATACGAGCTGGTCGAGCGGGTCAAGTCCTACGACCCCGGTGTCGACGAGGAGGCGCTCAACCGCGCCTATGTCTATACCGTCAAGGCGCACGGCACCCAGCGGCGCGCCTCCGGCGACCCCTATTTTTCCCATCCCGTGGAGGTGGCCGGCATCCTGAGCTCCATGAAGCTCGACAGCGCCTCGATCATCACGGGGCTGCTGCACGACACGGTGGAGGACACCGAGGCCACGATCGAGGAGATCGAGGAGCTCTTCGGCCAGGACATTGCTCGCCTGGTCGACGGCGTCACCAAGCTGTCGCGCATCGAGCTGCAGTCCGACCAGAGCAAGCAGGCGGAGAATTTCCGCAAGCTGGTGCTGGCGATGTCCGAGGACATCCGCGTGCTGCTGGTCAAACTGGCCGACCGGCTGCACAACATGCGCACGCTGAAGTTCCTCAAGGAACCAGAGAAGCGCAAGCGCATCGCGCGCGAAACACTGGATATCTACGCGCCGCTGGCCGAACGCATCGGCATTCACGAATGGAAGGACGAACTGGAGGACCTTGCGTTCGGCGAGATCAATCCGGAAATCCGCCAGTCGATCCTGGCGCGTCTCGACTTCCTGCGCGACAAGAGCTCGAACCTCGTCCAGCAGATCATCGACGAGCTCAAGCGTACGCTCGCGAACGCCGGCATCGACGCCTGGGTGTCGGGCCGCGAGAAGCGGCCCTATTCGATCTGGCAGAAAATGCAGCGCAAGTCGGTCGAGTTCGAGCAGCTTTCGGACATCGTCGCGTTCCGGATCGTCGTGAAGAACGTCGAGGACTGTTACCGCACGCTGGGCGTGATCCACAATGCCTATCGCGTGGTTCCGGGGCGGTTCAAGGACTACGTCAGCAACCCCAAGTCAAACGGGTACCGGTCGCTGCACACCGCCGTGTTCGGCCCGCAGGGCCAGCGGGTCGAGGTGCAGATCCGCACCTCCGAAATGCACGAGGTGGCCGAGATCGGCGTCGCGGCGCACTGGCGCTACAAGCAGGGCGAGGTAAAGACCGACGGCCGGCAGTACGCTTGGCTGCGCGAGCTGCTGGACATCCTGGAGCACGCCGCCGGCCCGGAGGAGTTCCTGGAGCACACCAAGCTCGAGATGTTCCAGGACCAGGTCTTCTGCTTCTCGCCGAAGGGCGAGGTGTTCGCCTTGCCGCGCGGGGCGACGCCGGTCGATTTCGCCTATGCGGTCCATTCGGCGATCGGCGACTCCTGCGTCGGCGCCAAGATCAACGGAAGGCTGGTGCCGCTGCGCACGCAGCTCGCCAACGGCGACCAGGTCGAGATCATCACCTCGAAGGCGCAGACGCCCAATCCGACCTGGGAGCGGTTCGTCGTCACCGGACGCGCGCGCGCGCGCATCCGCCGCTATGTCCGCACCCAGCAGCGCCAGCAATACGCCTCGCTCGGCCGCGAGATCCTGGACAAAACGTTCCGCCAAGCCGGCGAGCAGATGACCGAGAAGGCGCTCGACGGCGTGCTGAAGACCTTCAAGTGCGCCTCGGTCGAGGACCTTTACGTGCATGTCGGCGAGGGCCACGTGACCGGCGCGGCCGTGGTGAACGCCGTTTTCCCCGGGCGCAAGGACAAGGAGGCGGCAGCCAAGCCGGCGCGTGCGTCGCGCCGCAAGGCCACAGACAAGGCCGGCAAGAAGGAATCGCTGTCGGTTCCGATCCGCGGGCTGATCCCGGGCATGGCGGTGCACTATGCCGGATGCTGCCATCCGCTGCCGGGCGACCGCATCGTAGGCATCGTCACGACCGGCAAGGGTGTGTCGATCCATACCATCGACTGCGAGACGCTGGAACAATATACCGAACAGCCCGAACGCTGGATCGACGTGGCATGGGAGGAGGACGCCCTGGACGCCCCGCGCGTGGGGCGCATCGACGTGGTGATCGCCAACGAACCGGGCAGCCTGGGCAACCTGACCACCGCGATCGGCAAGAGCGAAGGCAACATCCACAACCTGAAGATTACAAACCGGTCACAGGACTTCTTCGAGATCCTGGTCGATATCGAGGTGCGCGACGTCAAGCACCTGACCAACATCATTGCCGCGCTGCGCGCGACGCCGAGCATCAATTCGGTGGAGCGGGCGCGGGGCTGAACGCAAGGAGTTTCCGGATGCAGCACCGCCACCTACGCCTTGGCGTCAACATCGACCACGTGGCCACGATCCGCAATGCACGCGGGGGGCCGCATCCCGACCCGGTGCGCGCCGCGCGCCTCGCGGCCGAGGCCGGCGCCGACGGCATCACCGCCCATCTGCGGGAGGATCGCCGGCACATCACCGACCGCGACATCGAGCGGCTGCGGCACGACATCCACCTGCCGCTCAACTTCGAAATGGCGGCAACCGACGAGATGCTCGCGATCGCGCTGAAACACCGGCCGCACGCCGCCTGCCTGGTGCCCGAGCGGCGCGAGGAGCGCACCACCGAGGGCGGCCTCGACGTGGTGCGCGGCCAGGCGCATCTGCGCCCCTTTGTCGAGGCGCTCGGCAAGGCCGGCATCCGCGTGTCGATGTTCATCGAGGCCGACCCGCTCCAGCTCGACGCGTCGAAGGCGCTTGGCGCGCCGGTGGTCGAGATCCATACCGGCGCCTATTGCCATGCCGTATTGCGCTCGGCGGCGGAGGGTCGGCGCGAGCTGGACCGCATTGTGGCAGCCGCCGCCCATGCCGAACGGATTGGACTCGAATGTCATGCCGGGCACGGGCTGGGCTTCGACACGGTGGCGCCGGTGGCCGCGATCCCGACGATCGCCGAGCTCAATATCGGCCATTTCCTGATCGGCGAGGCGGTGTTCAGCGGCCTCGACAGCGCCATCCGCCGCATGCGCGCGCTGATGGACAAGGCGCGGGCCGAGAGTATCGGCGCCCGCAGCGCCTGAGACGGCTGGCCGCGGCGCCCGATGATCCTCGGCATCGGCAACGACATCATCGACATCGTGCGGATCGAGCAGACGCTCGCGCGCTTCGGACCCAGGTTCCTCGATCGCGTCTTCACGCCGGTCGAACGCGCGAGGTCGGATCGTCGCGCCAACCGCGCCGCCAGCTATGCCAAGCGCTTCGCCGCCAAGGAAGCCTGCTCCAAGGCCCTGGGCACCGGTTTGCGGCGCGGCGTATTCTGGCGCGACATGGGTGTGGTGAACCTGCCCAGCGGCCAGCCGACGATCGAGCTGACCGGCGGCGCGGCGCGCCGGCTGGCCGAAATCACCCCGCCGGGCATGGTGGCGCGCATCCACCTGACCATCACCGACGACCATCCCCTGGCACAGGCCATCGTGATTATTTCGGCGGAACCCGGGGGCGGCACCAATGGTCCTTGACACCTTGCGCCACGCGCGCGTAGATCAACGACCTTTGGGATGCACTGAATGCCAATAAATCAAGATTTTTCAATAGCTTCGAAGGACCGCGCCATGTCACGGAAGGGTGCCGGCGGATGGGCGGAGACGGTCAAGACCGTGCTCTACGCCGTCCTCATTGCCGTGGTCGTGCGCACGGTGGCGTTCGAGCCGTTCAACATTCCCTCGGCGTCGATGGTGCCGACCCTGCTGATCGGCGACTATCTGTTCGTCTCGAAATACTCCTACGGTTACAGCCGCTATTCGCTGCCCTTCGGCCTGCCGCTGATCCCCGGACGCATCCTGACGACCATGCCCGAGCGCGGCGACGTGGCCGTGTTCAAGCTGCCCAAGGACAACAAGACCGACTACATCAAGCGTATCGTCGGCTTGCCGGGCGACCGCATCCAGGTCAAGGGCGGCATCCTCTATATCAACGAGCAGCCGGTGGTGCGCGAGCGGATCGCCGATTACGTGGAGACCGACGCGTTCGGCGGCGAGCGACGCCGCTTCCAGTACATCGAGACGCTGCCCAACGGGCGCAAGCACCGTATCATCGAGGTGAGCGACCGCGAGCCCGCCTCCGACGATACCCAGGTCTTCCTGGTCCCGAAGGACCATTTCTTCGCGATGGGCGACAACCGCGACAACTCGCTCGACAGCCGCTATATCGGCCAGGTCGGCTACGTGCCGATCGAAAACCTGGTCGGCCGCGCCGAGATGATCTTTTTCTCGACTGATGGCGGGGCCGCCTGGTGGGAATTCTGGCGTTGGCCCTTTTCGATCCGCTACGGCCGGCTGTTCCAGGGGATCACGTGACGGTTGGGCGGGGTAGGCGTGCCGACGAACTGGCGGCGCTCGAGACCGCCCTGGGCCACCGCTTCGCCGACCGCGGCCTGCTGAAACTGGCGCTCACCCATGCGTCGGCCGGCGCCAGCCGTCTCGATGACAACCAGCGGCTGGAGTTTCTTGGCGACCGCGTGCTCAGCCTGATTGTCGCCGACCTGCTGTATCAGCGGTTTCCGCGCGAGGAGGAAGGCGCCATGGCGCGCCGGCACGCTGCGCTGGTCCGCCAGGAGGCGCTCGCCGACGTTGCGCGCCGACTGGGGTTGGACCGGCATGTGCGCGTCGCGGGCGCGGAGGGGCAGCGGCGGGCGCGCGAAAGGGTCGGTACGCTCGCCGATGCGTGCGAGGCCGTGATCGCGGCGCTCTACCTCGACGGCGGACTCGCGGCCGCGCGCGATTTCGTCGCTGCGGCCTGGGAATCCCTCATCGCGGCCGACCACAAGCCGCCGCGCGACGCCAAGACGGCGCTGCAGGAATGGACGCAGGCGCGCGGCCAGCCCCTGCCGCGCTACGCCATCGTGGCGCGCGAGGGGCCGGACCACGAGCCGCTGTTCACGATCACCGTGACGCTGAAGGACGGGCGCCAGGCCACCGCTACCGGCGCCAACAAGCGCGCCGCGGAGACGGCGGCGGCTGCAAGCCTGCTGGGGCAGATCGGCGTCGCCCAATGACGGTCCCGGCGCGCAAGACGCGCTGCGGTTTCGTAGCCGTCCTCGGCGCCCCCAATGCCGGCAAGTCGACCCTGGTCAACCGGCTGGTCGGCGCCAAAGTGTCGATCGTCTCGCCCAAGGTGCAGACCACGCGCACCCGCGTCACCGCGATCGGCGTGGAGGGCGACGCCCAGATCGTGTTCCTGGATACGCCGGGGATTTTCCAGCAGCCCCGACGGCGGCTCGAGCGGGCGATGATCGCTGCCGCCTGGCGCAGTGCGGAAGACGCCGACATACTGGTGCTGGTGGTGGACGCCGCTTGCAAGCGGATCGACGCCGACACGCGCCGCATTGTCGCGGCGCTGAAGTCGCGGGGCCGGAAGGCCGTACTCGCGCTCAATAAGATCGACCTGGTGCGGAAGGAAAGCTTGCTCGCCAAGGCCGACGAACTGTTCCGGTCGGACGCCTTCTCCGACGTTTTCATGATCTCGGCGACCGAGGGCGACGGGGTGGAAGCGCTGAAGACGCGGCTGGTCGCGCTTCTGCCGGAGGGGCCCTGGCATTATCCCGAGGACCAGTTGACGGACATGCCGGCGCGATTGCTTGCGGCGGAGATCACCCGCGAGCAGCTGTTTCTGCGGCTCTACCAGGAACTGCCCTACGCCGTCGCCGTCGACACCGAAAGCTGGGAGGAGTTCAAGGACGGCAGCGCCAGGGTCGGCCAGGTGATCTATGTCGAACGCGAGAGCCAGCGGCCGATCATTCTCGGCAAGGGCGGCGCGACGATCAAGGCGATCGGCGAGGCCGCGCGCAGGGAGCTGCAGGACATCCTCGGCCGCAAGGTCCATTTGGCCTTGCACGTGAAGCTGCGGGAAGACTGGGCCGAGTCGCGCGAGCTTTACCGGGACTGGGGGCTGGAATTCGAGGCATGAAACGACCGCTTCGTGCTACGACTTGAGCCATGGATTGGACCGACGACGGTATCGTCCTGGCGGCGCGGCGGCATGGCGAGACCAGCCTGGTGCTCTCTCTGCTCACGCAGACGCATGGGCGGCATGCCGGCCTGGTGCGGGGCGGGGCCGGCCGGCGGGGCCGGGCGCCCTACGAGCCGGGCAACCGGGTCCGCGCGACCTGGAAGGCGCGTCTTGCCGAGCATCTAGGCACGTTTGTCTGCGAGCCGGTGGGCGTAACGGCGGCGGCCTTCCTGGACGACCCGGGCCGTCTTGCGGCCTTGTCGTCGGCCTGCGCCCTGGTCGAGGCGGCCTTGCCCGAACGCGAGCCGCATCCCAATGCCTATGAGGGGCTTGCAGCGCTGATCGGCGCGCTGGCCCAGCCGAACTACGCAGGCGCCTACGTGCGCTGGGAACTGGCGCTGCTGACGGAACTTGGCTTCGGCCTGGACCTGGCCAGCTGCGCCGCCACCGGGTCCAATGACGACCTGGCTTTTGTCTCGCCGAAGTCGGGCCGCGCGGTGTCCGCCGCGGCGGCCGAGCCTTACCGCCGGCGTCTGCTGCCCTTGCCGCGCTTCCTGATCGCGCCGGTCGAGCCGGCGGGACCCGAGATTGCCGAAGGGCTGCGGCTGACCGGGCATTTCCTGGCAGAGCATGTCTTCGCCCACCGCCCGGGCGGCACCCCGGCCGCGCGGACACGGCTGGTCGAGCGCCTGCTGCGGCAGGGGCGGGCCGCGGAGGCGCGGACGTGACCGCGGCGGCGCGCGATCGCCGCCTGATGGACGGTTGGCGCCTGCTGCAAGCGGGCCAGGCGGCCGAGGCCGAGCAGGCCGCGCGCGCGTTGGCGGCCGAGAACGCCGACGACGCCGACGCGCTGCACCTCCTCGCGCTCGCCTGCCACCGCCTTGGTCGGGGCGAGGAGGCGGTTGCGGTCTTCGCACGGGCTGCGGCCGCGCGACCGAACGACAGCGAGATCCTGAACAACCAGGGCTGCATGCTGATGGAGCTGGGGCGGAGGGCCGAGGCCGCGGCGGCGCTGCAGCGCGCGCTCGCGATGAAGCCCGGCGACGTGATGGCGATGCGCAACCTCGGCAGCGTCCTGCGCGCGCTGGGCCAGTTCGCCGCCGCCGCGCGCTGCCTCCAGCAGGCGGTCGAGCTCAGGCCCGACTTCGCCGAGGCGCATGTCGCGCTGGCGCAGGTGCTGCTGGATCTCGGCCGGCCGGGCGAGGCGCTGTCGCATGCGCAGCGCGCCGCGCAGATGCAGGCCAACCTGGGCCAGGCCCACGCCACGCTCGGCATCGTGCTGCACGAGTTGGGGCGGCCGAGCGAGGCGGTCGGCGCCCTGCGCCGCGCGCTGCAAATCGACCCGAACGACGCCGAGGCGCGCTCCAACCTGCGCATCGTCTACGCAGCGATGGTGCCGGCCTGGCATTTCACGATGCTCAACGACGATGCGCGCAACGACGCCTATGACCGCGCTATCCGCGCCGCCGTCAGGCCGGGCGACCACGTACTGGAGATCGGCACCGGGTCGGGCATCCTGGCCATGATGGCGGCCCGTGCGGGGGCGGAGCGGGTGACGACCTGCGAGGTCAATCCGGCCCTGGCCGATGTGGCGCGCCAGATCGTGATCGCCAACGGCTTCGCCGACCGCGTATCGGTGATCGCGCGCAAGTCGACCCAGGTCGAGGTGGGGCGCGACCTGCCTCGACCCGCCGACCTGCTGATCATGGAGATTTTCGACAGCATCCTGCTGGGCGAGGCCGTGCTGCCCAGCCTGGCTGACGCGCGCCAGCGGCTGCTCGCTCCCCAGGCACGCGTCCTGCCGCAGCGCGCGCGGGTCTACGCAGCGGCGGTGGAGATACCGGGCCTGCGCCGCGTCAATCCGATCCGCCGGATCGCCGGCTTCGACCTGTCGCCCTTCGAGGTGTTCTCGAACCCGGCTGGGCAGATGGTCGAGCTGGGCGCCGAGCCGCATCGCCTGCTGACCGAGCCAGTGCCGGTGTTCGACTTCGATTTCCGTACGACCGTCGCCAATGCCGGCGAGCGGCAGGTCGTCGTGCCGGCTACCGCGACCGGCACGCTTCACGCCGTGGCCATCTGGTACGATCTCTACCTTGACGAGGGTACGCGCATGACGACCGCGCCTGGCATCGAACGCAATCACTGGAAGCAGGCGGTCGATTTCCTGCCGGCCGACATCCCCGTCTCGGCCGGGCAGGCGCTGGCGGTCCAGGCCCGTTACGCCGGTACCCGGCTCAAAATCGAGCTCGGGCCGGCCGGCTGACCGTCAGGCCGGCGCCGCCCATGTCGCATCCTCGTCCAGCGGAAATACCGGCCGCGGCAGGCGGTTGAAGCTGAGACGGTTCAGCATCGGCGTGGTGAGGCCGGGACAGTCGACCTCGATCACGCGGTCGGGCGAGAAGAACTCGTCGAAGCCGGCGCGGAAATGGCCGCGAGACTTGACCACGACCGAGCGCGCCTTGCCGATATCCAATCCCATCATCTCGAAGAAGATCGGATCGGCGCATTGGTTTCGCTCGGTGCCCACGACGACCGTCACGCCACCGAGGTCCAGTGCGGCACAAGGCCCCATGTTGATGCTGGCACCCGCGTAGATCCCGCGCCGCCCGACGCAGCGTCCGTCATGCAGGCTCAGCACGCGGGCA
>CAYMTM010000017.1:12424-34152 GCA_964393375.1 uncultured Rhodospirillaceae bacterium | reverse complement strand
CGCCGTTCTGTTCATCGGCCTCAGCGACGATTTCGGAGCCCATTTCACGCTGCGCTACCGCGAGGAACTGGCCACAGGCAAATCGCGGCTCGAGGCGCTGCGCGCCACCGGCGCCGGCAACGGCGGCGCGCTGACCTTGTGCGCGGTCACCGCGGCGATCAGCTTCTTCTCCTTTTGGCCAACCGACTATCGCGGCGTCGCGGAACTGGGGCTGATTGCCGGCGTCGGCATGTTCGTGGCGCTCATCGTCAACCTGACGCTGTTGCCGGCGCTGCTCTCGCTCCTGCCGCTGAAAGTGAAGCCCGCGGTTGCCCAGGCGAAGCCGGTCGTCGAAGGCATCGTCGAGCGCTGGCCGCGCCAGATCGTCCTGGTGGCGAGCAGCTTCTGCCTGCTGGGAATTCTGTTCCTGCCCTGGGCGCGGTTCGACGCCGATGTGCTCAAGATGAAGGACCCCAGCGCCGAATCCGTCCAGGCGCTATTCGACCTGGCCGCCGATGCCGCGTTCGGTCCCTACGATCTGGTCGTCATGACCGACAGCCTCGCCGCCGCCGACGCGATCGCGGAGAAGCTGAAGCGGCTGCCGAACGTCGATTCCGCCGTAACGCTTTCAAGCTTCGTGCCGGCCGACCAGCAAGCGAAGCTCGACATCATCGCCGACATTGCGCTATTTCTGACCCCGCTGCTCGTAGATCAGGAGCGCAAGCCGCCGCCCACGGCCGCGGAGCGGCGCGCGGCGCTGGCAAGCCTCAAGGCAAGGCTCGACGCCCTCGCCATGCGGGAGAACCCGCCGGCGCTGGGCGCCGCCGTGAAACGCCTCGCCGCGGCGATCGCCCGCCAGGACCAATCGGACGAAGCCGTGGCCGACCTCGAACGCCGGCTGGTCGGCGCCCTGCCGCGGCGCCTGGCTGATCTGCGCGACGCCATGGGAGCGCAACCCGTGGCGCTTGCCGACCTGCCGGAGGACGTGCGCGTGCGCTACGTGGCGCCGGACGGGCATGCGCGCGTGCAGGTGTTTCCCAAGGTCAAGCTCGTCGACGTCGATGAGTTGCGCAAGTTCGTTCGCATGATCCTCCACCACCAGCCGGACGCGACGGGAGCGGCCGTCACGGTCGTCATGGCCGGTCGCGCGGTGATCCACGCTTTCCACGTGGCGGCGGCCATCTCGCTGGTCGGCATCGTAGGCTTGCTGATGGTGCTGCTGGGGAACTGGCGCGACACGGCGCTGGTCCTGCTGCCGCTCATCCTGGCTGGCATCCTGACTGCGGCGACCACGGTCGCCATCGGGATGGACTTCAACTTCGCCAACATCATCGTGCTGCCGTTGATGGTCGGATTGGGTGTCGCCAGCGGCATCCACCTGGTGCTGCGGGACCGCGAGCTGCAGACCGTCGACTCGGTGCTCGAGACCAGCACGCCGCGCGCGGTGATCGTCAGCGCCATGACCACGATCTTCTCCTTCGGCACCCTGATGATCTCGGGCCACAAGGGCGTCTTCAGCATGGGGCTGCTGCTGACCATCGGCATCTCGCTGAATCTGGTCGTGACCCTGGTGGTTCTGCCGGCGCTGCTGGCGCTCCGGCGGCAACGGCAGATGGCCGCATCGAGGGTCTTGGCGGAGCCGGTATCGATCAGGTAACAATGCCGTAATGTTCTGGACATAGCGTTCCTATCCAGATCAGCGTCTGCAGGGGGCTGCCGATCGTATGACCGTGACGACCATTGCGGCTGGTTCGCGTTCCGCATTCCCGCTCATCCGCCACTTTTCGGTCCCCGTCTCTCGGCTGCTGCTGCGGCTGCCGGTCACGCCGAACCAGATCACCACCGGGTCGCTGGTGTGCTCGCTGGCCGCCGCATGGTGCTTCTCGACGTCACAGGACGAGCTCCAGCCACTTGGTGCGCTGCTGTTCTTCGCCTTCTATGTGCTCGACAACTGTGACGGTGAGGTCGCGCGCGCCAAGGGTCTCTGCTCGCGTTTCGGGCACTTCTACGACACCTTCGTCGACTGGCTCGGGCATGCGGCGTTGTTTCTGGGATTGGCCGGTGGCGTCGCTTCCGAGTGGCATTCCGATTGGTGGCTGTGGTTCGGCGCGGCCGCGGCCCTCGGCGCCACGATCAACTACGCGCTGGGCGTCGCGGAGGATCTGCGGGGCAGCGGCGGTTCGGGGGACGCCCCACCGAGCGAACCGCCGCCGCGGCCGACGCTGGCGCAGCCCTTGGCGGCGGCGGGCTTTTTCCTGCGCGAACTGACCCGGGCCGATTTCTGCTTCATACTGATGGTGCTGGCGCTGATCGATCAGACTTGGATCCTGCTCCCGGCAGCAGCTGTCGGCGCCCAGGTGTATTGGCTGGCCTCCTTCATCGAGGGCATTCGCGGCCACCACGTGTGATCTACGCCGCTTTGCGGCGGTGGGCGCCAGCGTGTATGGATAGCCTGCCGCTGGTATCCCTGCGCCAAGAGGCTTTGTCCATGCCGTCCCTGCGCCTGCCGGGCGCCTGACCGCCGCCGGTCCGGTGTCGCATTTCCTGCGCTACGGGTTTGTCCTGCTGGGCATCGCGCTGCTTGCTGCGGTGCTCTGGAGCACGGACCTGCGGGAGGTGGCGGGCTATCTGAAGGAGCTCGGCCTTATCGGCGCGGGCTGCGTCCTCGCCGTATACGCCCTGGCGTTCCTCCTCGACACGGCGGTGTGGATGGCGACGCTGGTGACGCGGGCAATGGCGCTGCCCTGGCTGATCCGGCTGTGGGAGATCCGCATGATCGGCGAGGCGGTCAACAGCGCCACCCCGCTGGGCTCGGTCGGCGGCGAGCCGGTCAAGGCGTTGCTGCTGCGCAAGTATTTCGGCATCGGGCTGCGCGAGAGCGTGTCGTCCCTGGTCCTGGCGAAGACGTCCATCCTCATCGGCCTCGTGCTGTTCCTGGCGACCGGGTTCTCGCTGATGCTCGCCTCCACGCGCCTGCCGGGCACGATGAAGCTGGTGGCCGGACTGGGGCTGGGCGTTTTCGCCCTCGCGATCCTGGCGTTGGTGCTGGTGCAGTGGTTTCGCCTGGCGACCGTCGCGGGCGACTGGCTGAGGCGCGGCCGCCATGGCGACCGGCTGAAACGCTGGCTCGACGCGATCGCCGACGTGGACCACCAGTTCGTCGCCTTTTACGCCCGCCACCGAGACCGGTTCGTGCCGGCGGTGCTGTTCTCGATCGCCAACTGGTTCCTGGGAGCGGTGGAATTGATGGTGGTCATGGAGTTCCTGGGGCATCCGATCCCCTTCACCGACGCGATCATCGTGGAGGCCCTGGCCCAACTCGTGCGCGCCGGGACGTTCTTCATCCCGATGAGCCTGGGCGCGCAGGATGGCACGTTCATGCTGGCGCTGGGCGCCATCACCGGCGCGCCGTCGATCGGCCTGGCCGTAGCCCTGATCCGCCGCGGGCGCGAGCTGCTGTGGATCGGGCTGGGCTTGCTGCTCTTCTGGCGCTTTTCCGGCCGCCCCGCACATCCCGACGCGCCGGAAGGCGCCTGAGCTAATGCAGCTTCACGCGCGGCTCGGTGCGCCGCGTGATCAGGCGGGCGAGCGTGTCGAGGGCCACCTTGGCGTACCCGTGCAGCGCCAGCTCGTGCATCTTGTAGAGCGACAGGTACATCATCCGGGCGAAGTGGCCCTCGATGAACAGGTTGCCGCCCACTAGCGCGCCCATGAGGTTGCCGACGGTGCTGTACTCGCCGAGCGACACCAGCGACCCGAAATCGCGATAGCGCCAAGGTTGGAGCGGCCGCCCGGCGAGGCGGTTGGCGGTCTGCTTTACCATGTGCGAGGCTTGCTGGTGGGCGGCCTGCGCGCGCGGCGGCACTTGGCGGTCGTGCCCGATCCAGGGACACGCCGCGCAGTCGCCCAGGGCGAAGATGTTCGGATCGCGCGTCGTCTGCAGCGTCGGCTGGACTACAAGCTGGTTGATCCGGTTGGTCTCCAGCCCGTCGAGGTCGGCCAGGAAATCCGGCGCCTTGACGCCGGCGGCCCAGACCACCAGTTCGGCCGGGATCGCGCGCCCGTCCGCCAGCCGCACCAGCCCCGGCGCCACCTCCGCCACCCTGGCCCCGGTCTGGACGTTGACGCCCAGCCCCTTCAGCAGTTCGACAACCCCGTCCGACACGCGTTCGGGCAACGCCGGCAGCACGCGGGGCGCGGCCTCGATCAGGTGCAGCTTGATGTTCTTGTCGGAATCGATGCGGTCGAGCCCATAGGCGACGATGTGGCGCGTGGTATTGCGCAGCTCTGCCGCCAGTTCGACGCCGGTTGCGCCCGCGCCGATGATCGCGACCTCGAGCTGGCCCGGCTGCAACGGCCCTACCTGGGCGTGCGCGCGGATGCAGGCGTTGACCAGCCGGCGATGGAACCTGGCGGCCTGCTCGGGCGTGTCGAGCTTGAGCGCGTTTTCGGCAACCCCGGGCGTGCCGAAGTCGTTGGTGCTGCTGCCCACAGCGATCACCAGCGTGTCGTAAGGGAAGTCGCGATGCGGCGTAACCTCGTTGCCGTCCTCGTCGCGATAGGGCGCAACGTGGACAGTGCGCCGCTGGCGGTCGAGCCCCGACATCTCGCCGACCCGGAAATTGAAGCCGTGCCAGTGCGACTGCGCGAGGTAGGCCAGCTCGTGGTGCCCCTGGTCCATGCTGCCGGCCGCGATCTCGTGCAGCAGCGGTTTCCAGAGATGGGTCCGCGAGCGGTCGATCAGAGTGACATGCGCGCGTCTGCGGCGACCCAGCTTGTTGCCGAGCCGCGTCGCCAGCTCCAGCCCCCCTGCTCCGCCGCCCACAACGACGATGCGATGAGGCCGGCCGGCCTCCCTGGCGGCACCCGGTGCGATGGCCGTTCCCGCTGCTTCGTTCATGGATACATCTTACTACGCGGGTCCGGCCAGATGGCGACTCCGCTTGGCAAGCCGGCGCTGTCCCTCTAAAGGAACGCTATGGCTGAGACCGCCACCACCGCCTATGAGGCGCCCTCGGGCAAAGGATCGGGTGACGAGAATTTTCCCGTCGGCTCGTTCCTGCTGCCCAAGCGCCTGCGCCCCCATGTGGCGGTGTTTTATGCCTTCGCCCGCGCGGCGGACGATATAGGCGACGATCCGCACCTGCCGGCGGAGGAGAAAATCCGCCGTCTGGATGCCTTCGAGGACGTGCTGCTCGGCAGGCGCGAGGTCGAGCCCGGGCTGGAGAAGCCCTGGCGCATCCGCCAGAGCCTGATCCAGTGCGGCGTTACGACGGACCACTGCCGCGACCTGCTGCACGCCTTCAAGCGCGATGCGACCTATCTTCGCTACAAGGACTGGAATGACTTGCGCTACGGCTATTGCCGGCTTTCCGCATCGCCGGTGGGGCGCTACCTGCTCGATCTGCACGGCGAGGACCGCGCGGACTGGCCGGCCTCGGACGCACTGTGCGACGCGCTGCAGGTGCTGAACCACCTGCAGGACTGCCAGAAGGACTATCGGGCGCTGAACCGCGTCTACCTGCCGCAGGACTGGATGAAAGCCAACGGCGTGACGGTCGAAGACCTCGACCGCCCGGCCCTGGTGCCGGGCATGCGCAAGGTGCTGGATCTGTGCCTGGACGAGACCGCGAAGCTGATGGTCGAGGCGCGCCGCCTGCCCGGCCTGCTCAAGAGCAGGCACTTGGCGATGGAATCCGCGGTGATCGTGCGGATCGCCGACAAGCTGACCGGCGAATTGCGCAAGCGCGACCCGATCGCCGAGCGCGTCGAACTCAGCAAGCCGCAATTCCTGGCCTGCGCGATCCGCGGCGTCGGAAGCGTGTGGTTCTAGTCGGGCTTGTCGGCCCAGCGCGGATACCAGCCTGTCACGTCCAGATAGCGCGCGACCGAAGGGGCGTAGATCTCGACAATCACATTCAGGGCTTTGGCACCGCGGTACATGATGTAGTGCCGGCCGAGAAACGGGCCCCGCGCGCGGAAGCGGTCGTCGAGCGTTCGGCCGCTGGCCAGGAACAGGCTCAAAATCTCGCGGCAATACTCGGCCCGGCCGCGTTCCATGCTGGTGCCGATCGGGAGCGCCGGATCCTGCAGGAAATCCGCATAGTCGGCCGCGTTCCACCACGACACGGCGTGGCTCAGGACCACGCCCGAGCGCGTGCGCAGCATCACCGAGCGGCGCAGATAGGGCTTGTCGAGCTGCGCCAGTTCGGGCGGGGCATTGGGGTCCTCCGCCACCTCCCCTGCGGCATCGATGTCGACCACGATGGTCTCGCCCGTGAGGACGGAGAGCGACCGCGTGGCCGAGCCGTCCTGCAGCATCAGCAGCCGCCAGCCGGGCGACAACTCGGAGAGGACCGGATCGTCATACGGTATGCCCGGGGTCCAGACCTCGCGGTGCTCGAGGCCGGGCAGGTGCCAGGAGGCCTTGGGAAACAATTGCATGCTGCGGACGATGCTGCCGGTGCGCGCGACGATGGACAAGCCGCTCCCGGCGGCCCTTGCAGGACAGTACTAGCCAAAGCCGGATCGAGGCTCATGTGATTTCCCGGTGGCCGTCGATTCGGCCGGTCCGCAGGCCGTCCCCTGCGACCATGCTGTCCCTTGCCAAGCCCGGCCCGGATGGGCAAGGTCGGGCCCGACAACGGGACAAGCCTGCCAAAGGGGCCATTCACAATGTCGACTCAGACCGCCCGCGCAGCCGCGGACAGCACTCCCTTTCTGTCCGAGCGGCAGATCGCCGATTTCGAACGCGACGGATTTCTTTACGTCCCGCGCGCCTTCAATGACGCGGAAATGCGCGAGATCACGACCTGGACGGCCGAGGTTCAAGGCTGGCAGGAAGTCCCCGGCCGTCACATGGCCTACTACGAGGACAGCCTGGCCACACCAGGTACGCGCGTGCTGCAGCGAATTGAGAACTTTGTTCCATATCATGCTGGTTTCAAAAGACTTTTATCTGATCGACGGATGTTGGGCGCAGTCGAGCAGTTGTTCGGCGAGCGCGCGGTGCTGTTCAAGGAAAAGATCAACTTCAAACTGCCGGGCGGCGACGGGTTCAAGCCCCACCAGGACCAGCAGGCCGGCTGGTGGAACTACGCCCCGATCTTCATCACCGCTCTGGTGACGATCGACGAGACCACCGCCGAGAACGGCTGCCTGGAAATGGCCGCGGGCCATCACAAGAAAGGGCTGGTAGGCGGCGAATGGACTCCGCTGACCGACAAGGACATGGCGGACATGAAGTTCGTGTCCTATCCGACCAAGCCGGGCGACGTCATGTATTTCGATTCCTTCGCGCCGCACGGCTCGGCGCTGAACCGCACCGACAAACCGCGGCGGGTGCTCTACATCACCTACAACAAGCTCGGCGACGGCGACCACCGCGTGCAGTACTATGCCGACAAGCGCAAAAGCTTCCCGCCGGATATTGAACGCAAGCCGGGCGAGACCTACAAGTTCCGGGTCTGACGCGCCGCAGAACTTAAGGCGTCCTCATGCCGCGCTTGTCGGAGCATGAGCGCCGCGTCATCCGCCACGCTCCGGACGGGAATTGACGGTAGGGCCTTCAGCCATGCTGTTGACGACTCTGTCCGCCGTTTCGCTCGCGGTCTGGATCTACCTAGTCGGGTTCCACGGCCGGTTCTGGAAGGCCGACCAGCGCTTGGCCGCCGGCGACCCGCCCGCAGAGGGATGGCCTTCCATCGTCGCCGTCGTCCCTGCCCGCAACGAGGCCGATGTGATCAAGACCAGCATCGCCTCGTTGCTGGTCCAGGACTATCCGGGGCAATTCCGCATCGTGCTGGTCGACGACAGCAGCGAGGACGGCACCGCCGATGCGGCCCGCGCCCTCGCCGCGACGCATCCCCGCGGCGCGCGCCTGGCCGTCATCGGTGGTACGCCCCTGCCGCCCGGCTGGGTCGGCAAGATGTGGGCGGTACATAGCGGTATCAAAGAGGCGGACCGGCTGCATCCCGAAGCGCCCTATCTTTGGCTGACGGACGCCGACATCGCCCATGGCCCGGGTGTGCTGCGCGGCTTGGTGGCGAAGGCCGAGCACGAGCGCCTGGACCTGGTATCGCTGATGGCGCTGCTGCATTGCCGCCGGCCGTGGGAGCGGCTGCTGATCCCCGCCTTCGTGTATTTCTTCCAGAAGCTTTATCCCTTTCCGCGCATCAACGACCCGGCCCATCCGCTGGCCGGCGCTGCCGGGGGGTGCATGCTGGTCCGGCGCGCCGCCCTCAAGATGGCCGGCGGGATCGAGGCGATCCGCGGCGCGGTGATCGACGATTGCGCTTTGGGCAAGGCGCTCAAGCGCAACGGGCCGATCTGGCTCGGCCTCGCCGAGGACACGCGGTCGGTCCGCCCCTACGAGGGACTGAAGGACATCTGGCGCATGGTGGCGCGCTCGGCCTACGACCAGCTCGGCTACTCGCCGCTGGCGCTGGCGGGGACGGTGACCGGCATGGCGCTGCTGTATCTCGTGCCGCCGGTCTTGGCGTTGGGGACGCCCTGGCACGGCAGCGTGGCGTCGGGCGCCATGGCCGGGCTCGCCTGGCTGCTGATGGCCTGGAGCTTCCGGCCCACGCTGGCGCTTTACGGACGCCCGGCGCCCGCGGCCCTGCTGCCGGTGGCGGGCCTGCTCTACAGCCTGATGACGCTCGACTCGGCGCTGGCCTACTACCGCGGCCGCGGGGGCTACTGGAAGGGACGCAGCCAGGCGCCGGCGCGTCGCGCCTGAGCGCCAGAGCGCGACTCGTGCTTGGCGGCCTGCGAGGCTATAAGACCACCCCATGACCGCCCCCGACACCGCCGTCCCGGAAGCGGCCAGGCTTGCACCGGGCATCCTGGATGCCGACGCGGCCGCGCGCGAGCACGTGCGCGCGGTCACCGAACGGTCGGGCACGTCCTTCTACGGCGCCATGCGCGTACTGCCGCAGGAAAAGCGCGAGGCGATGTACGCGATCTACGCCTATTGCCGCGAGGTCGACGACGTGGCCGACGATCCCGCGCCGCCGGCCGACAAGATCCGGCGGTTGCAGGAATGGCGGGAGGAGGTCGACCGCCTCTATGCCGGCCGCCCGACCTTCACCACCACCCGCGCCCTGCTCGGCCCGGTCAAGCGCTTCGGGCTGGAGAAGAAGGATTTCCTGGCGCTGATCGAAGGCATGGAGATCGACGCCTCGGAGACCTTGCATGGGCCGACGTTGGCGAAGCTGGAGCACTATTGCGCCTGCGTGGCCGGCGCGGTCGGACTGCTGTCGATCCGCGTGTTCGGCGCCACCGACCGGCCGGCCCAGGAGCTTGCCTGGTCGCTTGGCCAGGCGTTGCAGCTCACGAACATCCTGCGCGACTTGAAGGAGGACGCGGAGCGCGGCCGCCTTTACCTGCCGGCGGAGTATCTCGATCGCTTCGGTGTCACCGAGCGCGACCCTCGGCTGGTGCTGAAGCACCCGAACCTGCCGGCGGTCTGCACCGAACTGGCCCTGCTGGCGCGCCGGCGCTTCGGTCAGTCGGTGCGCAAACTGCAGGAATGCCCGCGCCGGCAAATGCGGCCGGCCGTCGTGATGATGTTCGTCTATCGCGCCATCCTCGACCGGCTGATCCACCGCGGCTGGCACGACCTGGACACGCCGGTGCGCGTGCCGAAATGGCTGAAGCTCTGGTACGCCTTCCGCTACGGCGTCCTCTAGCTCCATGAGCGCGATCCATATCGTCGGCGCCGGCCTGTCCGGCCTCGCCGCCGCGCTGCGCCTGACCCAGGCCGGACGCAAGGTCGTTCTCTACGACCAGGCCGACCACGCCGGCGGTCGCTGCCGGTCGTTCCACGACACCGTGCTGGACCGTCGGATCGACAACGGCAACCACCTGCTGCTCAGCGCCAATCGGGCCGCCTGCGCATTCCTGGCGGCGGTCGGATCCGCCGACAGCTTGGTAGGTCCGACGCGCCCGGCCTTTCCCTTCGTCGATCTGGCGACCGGGTCGCGCTGGACCGTGACCTTCGCGGACGGGCCGGTCCTCGGCCGCCTGCCGCTGCCGCCGCGCGGAATCCCCGGTGCGACCTTGAAGCAATTCCTCGGCGCGCTCCGCCTGCGCAACGCGGGCCCGGACGAGACGGTGGCGGATTGCCTCGACACCGCCTCGCCGCTGTTCAAGCGCTTCTGGCAGCCGCTGGCGGTCGCAGCGCTGAACACGGAGTGCCAGGCAGCGACGGCGAAGCTGCTGTGGCCGGTCGTTGCCGAGACCGTGTTGCGCGGCGGGCGGAACTGCCGACCGCTGGTCGCCCGCGAAGGGCTTTCGGAGAGCTTCGTCGACCCGGCGGTGAAATGGCTGGCTGCGCGGGGGGTGGCGCTGAATCTGGGCTGGCGCCTGCGCTCGGTCGTGCTTGAGGGCGGACGCGCCCGCGCGCTCGATTTCGCCGGCGACCGCCGCGTCCCGGTCGAGGATGCGGTCGTGCTGGCGCTCCCGCCGGCCTCGACGCAGCGAGCCCTGCCCGGCATCGAGACGCCCCAGGGCAGCCGCGCCATCGTCAACGGGCATTTCCGGCTCGAAGGCGCGCCTATGCCGCGCCTGCCCTTCGACAGCCCGCTGATCGGCGTCCTGGGGGGTACGGCGGAGTGGCTGTTCCTTCGCCGCGACGTGGTGTCCGTCACCGTCAGCGCCGCCGACGCCCTTGCGGAAATCGACGAGGAGGCCATCGCCCGGCGCATGTGGGCGGATATCGTGCCGGCCTTGGGCCTTCCCACCGGCGCCCCCTTGCCCGTTTGCCGTATCGTCAAAGAGAAGCGCGCCACCTTTGCCCAGACGCCAGTGGAGGAACGCCGCAGAGCCGCTACGCGCACCCCATGGCGCAATCTGGTGCTGGCAGGAGATTGGACAGATACCGGCCTTCCCGCGACCATCGAGGGGTCGATACGGTCGGGATTCGCCGCCGCCGCGACTGTTGCAAGTTGGCAACAGGAGGGTCGAGTCGGTTAAGAAGCGATTACACCGCGGGTGGACATCCCCTGGACCCGCAATTATGTTGCGATGCAAGAGGAGCAAGGCTGTGCAAGCGTCGCCTGTCAAAAAGACAATCGACGGCGCGCCGACGCGGGATCAGGTCCAGTTCAGTCCGGACGACACCACGCATGTGGATCGCCGTCTGTTGGACGACGTGATCAGCGATGCGCGCGAATGGTTGAAGCGTCGGCAAAGGGACGATGGCCACTGGGTCTACGTCCTTGAGCCTGACGTGACCATGCCGGCCGAGTTCATCCTCTACGAACATTTCCTCGGTGAGATCGACGATGCTCTGGAGGCCCGGATGGCGGACTACATCCGCCAGACGCAGGCCGAAGAGCATGGCGGCTGGCCGCTCTACTTCGGCGGCGATTTCAACATCTCGGCGACCGTGAAGGCCTACTGGGCGCTGAAGATCGTCGGCGACGACATCGACGCGCCGCACATGGTGCGCGCGCGCGCGGCGATCCTGAAGCACGGCGGCGCCGCACGCTGCAACGTGCTGACGCGCTTCTACATGGCACTGTTCGGTCAGGTGCCCTGGCGCGCCGTGCCGTGCATGCCGGTAGAGCTGATGCTGCTGCCGCAGTGGTTCCCGTTCCACATCAGCAAGATTTCCTACTGGTCGCGCACGACGCTGGTGCCGATGACCGTGCTGATGGCCCTGCGCGCGCGCGCAGAGAACCCGCGCGGGGTCGACATCCAGGAGCTGTTCGTCCAGCCCCCGGAGCAGGAGAAGTCGTACCAGGTCAACCCGAGCGGCAAACCGCTGGGCGAGTTCTTCCTTTGGCTCGACCGCGTATTGCACAAGGTCGAGCCGCTGTTCTCGAAGCGTCTGCGCAAAAAGGCGATCGATGCGGCGATGGCCTTCATCACCGAGCGCCTGAACGGCGAGGACGGCGTGGGCGCCATCTTCCCGCCGATGGTCTTTACCGTGCTGTGCTTCAAGATGCTCGGCTATCCGAAGGACCATCCGGACGTGGTCACGGCCAAGAAGGCGATCCTGAAGCTGATGGACCTTTCGGGCGACACCGCCTACATGCAGCCCTGCGCCTCGCCGATCTGGGACACTGCGCTGATCGCCCATGCCATGATCGAGGCCGGCGAGGAGCGCGACGGCGAGGTGATGGGCAAGGCCTTCGACTGGCTGGCCAGCAAGCAGGTGCTGAAGACCGTCGGCGACTACGCGGCCTGGAGGCCGCAGGTGCGCCCCGGCGGCTGGGCCTTCCAGTACAAGAACGACTACTACCCGGACGTCGACGACACGGCCGTGGTCGTCATGGGGCTCGACCGCAACGGGGCGCCGCGCTTCCGCCAGGCCATCGAGCGGGCCGTCGAGTGGGTCCTCGGCATGCAAAGCAAGAACGGCGGCTGGGGCGCCTTCGATGCCGACAACACCTACTACTACCTGAACCATATCCCGTTCGCGGACCACGGCGCGCTGCTCGACCCGCCGACCTCCGACGTGACGGCGCGCTGCCTCGGTATGCTGGCGCAGCTTGGCTACCCGCCCTCGCACCCCGCCCTGATGCGTGCGATCGAGTTCCTCAAGTCCGAGCAGGAAAAGGACGGCTCGTGGTTCGGCCGTTGGGGGACCAATTACATCTACGGCACCTGGTCGGTCCTGCACGCGCTCAACGCCGTCGGCGAGGACTGCAAGCAGCCTTACATCCAGAAGGCCGTGGCTTGGCTGAAAAGCATCCAGCGCCCCGATGGCGGCTGGGGCGAGGACTGCGGCACGTACTGGCAGAAGGAGCATGGCGGGCTCGCCAAGGCTTCGACCGCCTCCCAGACCGCCTGGGCCGTGCTGGGTCTGATGGCGGCGGGCGAGGTCCATTCCGAGGCGGTGGCGCGCGGGATCCGCTACCTGCTCAATGCGCCCCGGCAGGGCGGGCATTGGGACGAGAAATGGTACACGGCCGTGGGCTTCCCGCGGATCTTCTTCCTCAAGTACCACGGCTACAGCCACTACTTCCCGCTCTGGGCGCTGGCGCGCTACCGCAACCTGACCAGCGGCAACGCGCTGACCACGCCCTACGGCATCTGAGCAAGCCCGGGCGCGCCCTCCGCGTCCGGTGCCAACCAGGGTGCCCCGCTTCGGCGTCATCGTCGGCCTGAAGAGCGAGATCGACGCGACGGCCGCCGCATGGCCGCCGGGCACGCCCGTCTTCGCCGCCGGCGGCAGCGCCGGCCGTGCCGAGACCGCCGCCCGGCAAATGGTGCGCGAGGGCGCGGAGGTGCTTGTCAGCCTTGGTCTTGCCGGGGGGCTCGATCCGGCGCTCCGACCGGGCGACCTGGTGGTAGCGTCCAGCGTGGCGGTGCCCGGGCCGGAGCCTCGGCGGACGGACACGGCCGCGGATTTCCGCGAACGCCTGGTATGGGCGCTAGGGGGCACGGCACGTTGCGTCACGGCGCCGATCGCGGGCAGCGACATTCCCGTGGCGACGGCTGCGTCCAAGGCGGCGTTGTTCCGGGCGACCCAGGCCGTCGCGGTCGATATGGAAAGCCACGGCGTCGCCCGCGCGGCGGCCGATACCGCAACGCCCCTGCTGATCCTGCGCGCCATCGCCGACCCGGCAAATCGCCCGGTTCCATCGTCGGCGATGGCGGGGATGGCGCCGGACGGCACAATCCGTCCGGCCGCCGTGTTCGGTCGACTGCTCTTAAGGCCCTGGGAGGTCCCGGCGATCGTGCGTCTGGCGCGCGACAGCCGGATCGCGCACGACGTATTAGGCCGCGTGGCTCTTCGGCTCGCCGAGGTTCTTGCCGGATGACGCCTTGGGAGCGTGCTTCGTCTCGGCCACGAACTTCTGAACGTTCTTGTCGAACACGTACTCGGCCGGACGCGCATTGGACAGGTCGATGTCGGGCGCCATCTCGCCCTCTGTCCTGATACCGCGCATCGCCAGCGCGAGCGCCTTCAGCGGGTGCTTGACCGCGTCCAAGGCCGCCGTCGCCTCGTAGCCGCAATGGACCATGCAATCCGAGCACTTGGCGTACCGGCCGGTGCCGTAGCTGCCCCAGTCGGTCTGCTCCATCAGTTCCTTGAAGCTGGCGGCATAGCCCTCGCCCAGGAGGTAGCAGGGCCGCTGCCAGCCGAACACGTTGCGCGCGGGCATGCCCCAGGGCGCGCACTGGTATTGCTGGTTGCCGGCCAGGAAGTCCAGGAACAGCGGCGAATTGCTGAACACCCACTTCTTGCCGGTGTTGCGGCGGAAGATGTCGCGGAACAGGTTCTTGGTTTTCTGGCGGTTGAGGAAATGCTGCTGGTCGGGCGCGCGCTCGTAGGCGTAGCCCGGCGACACGGTGATGCCGTCGACCTTGAGGTCCTCGGTCACATAGGTGAAGAAGTCGGCGATGCGCTTGGCGTCGGTTCCGTCGAACAGCGTGCAGTTGATCCCTACCTGGAAGCCCTTCTCCTTGGCCACCTTGATCGCCTTGACGGCCTTCTCGTAAACGCCCTCCTGGCAGACCGACTTGTCGTGCTGGCCCCGGTCGCCGTCGAGATGGACGGAGAAGGTCAGGTACGGGCTCGGCTTGAACAGGTGCAGCTTCTTTTCGAGGAGCAGCGCGTTGGTGCACAGGCTGACGAACTTCTTGCGCGCCACGATGCCGGCGACGATCTCGCCGATCTCCTTGTGCAGCAGCGGCTCGCCGCCGGGAATCGCGACCGCCGGTGCGCCGCATTCGTCGACCGCGTCGAGGCACTCCTTCACCGACAGCCGCTTGTTCAGGATTTCGTCGGGATAGTCGATCTTGCCGCACCCCGCGCAGGCCAAGTTGCAGCGGAACAACGGCTCGAGCATCAGCACCAGCGGAAAACGCTGCCGGCCCAGCAAACGCTGCTTCAGAAGGTAGGCCCCGATCCGGACCTGCGCGATCAGAGGTACGCCCACGTCTATCCCTTTCTCACACCCTCACCCGACGCGCCCATGGCCGTCGCGATCGAGCCACTGCCCTACTTGTCGGTTCTTATTCCGCCGCCTCGACCAGTACGCGCGGCAGTTTGAACTGGATGTTCTCTTCGACGCCGTTCATCTTTTCCAGGGTGATCGTCCCGATCTCGCCCAGGCGCGAGATCAGCTCCTGCACCAGTTCTTCCGGCGCCGAGGCGCCGGCCGACACCCCGACGGATTTCGCGCCGGCGAGCCATTTCGGGTCGAGCATCGTCGCATCGTCGATCAGGTAACTGGGCACGCCCATCTCGTCGCCGATCTCGCGCAGCCGGTTCGAGTTCGAGCTGTTGCGCGCGCCGACCACCAGCAGCACGTCGACCTCGCCCGCCAGCTCGCGCACCGCCGCCTGGCGGTTCTGCGTGGCGTAGCAGATGTCCTTGACATCGGGTCCGACGATGTCCGGGAAGCGCTGCTTCAGCGCCTCGATCACGTCGCGCGTATCATCGACGCTGAGCGTGGTCTGGGTGATGTAGGCAAGTTTCTTGGGGTCGCGCACCTGCAGCTTGGCCACGCCCTCGGCGGTCGAGACGAGCCGGCAGCCGCCGGGAATCCGTCCCATCGTGCCTTCGACCTCGGGATGGCCGTGATGGCCGATCAGGACGACTTCGTAGCCTTTTTCCGCGTAGCGCTGGCCTTCCTTGTGGACCTTGGAGACCAGCGGGCAGGTGGCGTCGATCACCGGCAGGTCGCGCAGGCTCGCCTCGCCCTCGACCTTTTCGGACACGCCGTGCGCGCTGAACACGGTCACGCCGCCGTCCGGGATCTCGTCAAGCTCCTCGACGAACTTGGCGCCCTTGGCGCGCAGGCTTTCCACCACCCGCTTGTTGTGGACGATCTCGTGGCGGACATAGACCGGCGGCCCGTAGATCTCCAGCGCCCGCTCGACGATCTCGATCGCCCGCTCCACCCCGGCGCAGAAACCGCGGGGCTGCGCCAAGATCACCTTGAATTCCGGCTTGGAGTGCTCCGCCATCGTGCCGTCTTTCCGACTAAAACCACACTCGCGTCAAGGACTTAGCGCCTGTGACGGTCCTCGATACAGAATCCCTGCCGAACCTACCAGATTTTTTTGTGCACCGCCAACGCGACCCTGCCATGCGGCTGCAGCCTGTGGCATCACCGCACCACCTCCAACACGACATCGCCGCCGCCGCGCGCGGTCATTGCCATACGCGGGAGATGGCCGCGCGGAACGCTTCAGGACACGGTGGATTTCGCGGCACGCGGCGTCGATTGTCGCGCAGACGCTTCGGTGATGCCGCCGCCGACGCCGCGCCGGTCGCCAGGATCAGGCAGATGCCGCGCCCGGGCCGCCGGGGCGGCGGCTGCGGGCAACTACTGCAACGTGAAGACGACCTTGCCGCCCTCGCTCGGCTCCGCACGCTTGTAGAGCAGCCCAGTGTCGGCAAAATACCAAAACTCGTATTTCTCGCCGTCAAAGTCCATCGTGTAGTAGTTGACCTTGACCGAGCTGCCTTTGTAGTTGACCTGCTGCTGGCCTTCGAGCTTCGGCGCCTTGGCGGGCTTGACCTTGCCGCTGTTGGTGCTGATGTACTGGGGACGCGGCACCCTCATGAACCAGCCTTCGAGCCAGAAGCTGGCGGGCGCGATATCGGGGCTGACGTCGCGGACCACGGGCTTGTCCTTATTCTTCGTGGCTGATACCTGCACCTTGCCGCCTTGATTGATCATCTCGATCACGTAGTTGTCGTCACGGTCGCGGGTCTGCCCCTTGAAGCTCTTCAGCTTCGCCGCCTCCCAGCTCTCGGTGTAGTTCGACTGGTTGATGACGTGGTAGTTCATCAGCAGGACCTTGATCTTGAAATCCAGGTCGACCTTGCCCTGTACGGTATAGCTGTCGGGTTTTCCGCTGGCGGTGATCGTGAAGGTCTGTGTTCCCATCCGGGTGTTCTCCCCGATGGTCCCGACATACGTCAGCACGGTGGCGTTGCTTTGGGCGGGAACCGCCTGGGGCGCAAGAACAGTGGCCGCCACGGCCATGGCTGCTAGCGTGTGACGAATCACGGGAGTACCTCCTCCTGTTGTCTTGGTCCCGGTCCGACTGACGGGCGAAGCCCGGCGGACGCACGGGCTTGCATCGCGGTCCGACGGTCCGCGCCACAAGCGGTATAAGCCAAACGTTTATCCCCCGCAAAGACGCAACCACGGGAAGATGGCAGAAATTAGACGCGGACCCCGTCGACCCGCGGCAGGACCTCCTCCTCGGCGCGGCGGACGTCGTCCGGAAAGTCGATCTCGATCCAGGACAGGCCGGTCACGTCCTCGTAGCCGAAGGTGGCCGCCGGACGGGCCAACAGCACGTCGCGGATCGATTCCTCGTACCACAGCGCGCGCTCGCCATTGTCGATGTGGAAGCGGCAGCGCTCGACGATGTCGCGCGCCACGGCCGCCTCGAAACGGAAAAACCCGACCGATTCGCCCATCAGGTCGAAACTGCCCTGAACCTTCTTGTGGAAATCCACGATGGCGCCGCCGCGCAGGCACAATTTCACCGGCTCGTCGCCGGGCTCGAAGTCGCGATCCATCAGGAAGCAGTTCCGGTGGCGCGTGCGCACCAGGCGCGTCAGCACCTCGTCCTCGTAGAGAACGTCCCCGTCCATCAGCAGCACGTCCCGCCCGCAGGCGAAGTCTTTGGCCAGGGTGGCAAGGGTGATCCCGCTGCCGTCGCGGAAATGGGGGTTGTGGACCGTGCGCACAAAATCGCCGGCGCCGAGCCGCCTGATTTCGGCCGCAATCATGTCGGCCTCGTAGCCGACGCCCACCACCAGTTCGGCGATGCCCTCGCGCCTCAGGTTCTCGATATGCCGTTCCAGCAGCGTCTTGCCGGCAAAGCGCAACAGGACCTTGGGCGGTTCGGGCCGGTCCTTCGACAACCGGTTGCCGATGCCGGCGGCAAGCATGACGGCCTTCATGGAAACTCCCGATCGGGGCAACGCAACAGACAGGGCGACGGCGCAGGCCTAGGTTCCGGCCGCGCGCCTTTTTGCGCGAGCGGGCGGCCCTTGTCCAGCCTCAATCCCAACCCGATGTTCGCCAATTGTTCGCCAGGGATCAGGCCCCGCGCCGCCATGCCCGAAGCTCCCGGCCCGCGCCACATTGCAGCGCGACGAGCGCCGGGGTGCCGGCGCAGATCTCGCGGCCCCGCTTGACGAGGGAAAGCGCCAGCGCGACCTCGGTCGGCAGGCCCGCTGCGCCGGCCAGCAGCAGGAACGCCCCCTCCTGCGCGCCCAGGCCGCTCGGAACGACGAAGGCCATGCCGCGCACGGTCTGGGTCAGGCTTTCCAGCATGAGCGCCTCGACCCAGCCGATCGGATGGCCCATCAGGTTGGCAATCACCCAGGTCTCCACCACGAACAGCAGCCGCGCCACCAGGCGCCAGGCGCACGCGCCCGTGATGCGCCAGCGATGCTGGTAAATGCGGTCGAGCGCCGCGTCGAGCTGCGCTGCGCCGCCCACGACGTTCCACCAGGTGCGCCCGCGTGCCATTCGCTCGATCCCGCGGGCGAGCCGCGTGAACATGCCCTCGCGCTGGAACCAGAAGAAAGCGCCGAGCAGGACGCAGAAAAAGAGCGTCGCACCAAGCAGGCCAGTGACGATGTCGGCATGGGCCTCGAGGAATATCAGCGCCCCCACGCCCATGAGCCCGAAGGCGAGCTGGCTGGCCGCCTGGGCCGCCTTGTCGGTGACGACCGCGGCCCCGGCCAGCGAGCCCGCGACGCCGCGCCGGACCACCATGAGCGCCTTGACCACCTCGCCGCCGATCGCGCCGACCGGCAGCAGCGCGTTCACCGACGCGCCCAGGTAGTTGACGTAGGTTAGGGCCGCGAGCGGCAGCCCGGTGCCGGGAGGAAACACCAGGGACCAACTCCAGCCCATGGCCAGGACCGGAAACACGTACCAGGCAACCAGCAACGGGAACCACCAGCCAACCAGCGCGACGGTGCTGGCGACAACGCCGACCCCCTGCCACAGCACCATGACGATGGCGGCAAGCAATCCGACCGCCAGCAACGTATAGGTCGTCGGCTTCAGCATCCCGCCTGTTCGATGATGGCGCGGCGCGGCCTTGCCTGGCCGCCCGCGACGGCGTCCTTGGCTTCTATAGCATAGCCGGGCTATCAACGCAGTATGCAGGCCAAAGGTTCAGCCCCGTGACCACGCTTGTCACAGGCGCAACGGGCTTCGTCGGCTCGGCCGTCGCGCGGTTGCTGCTGGCGCGCGGCCACGACGTGCGCGTGCTGGCACGCAAGGGCGGCGACCGGCGCAACCTGGAAGGGCTCAAGGTCGAGATCGCCGAGGGCGACCTCAACGACCGCGCTTCGCTCGACCGTGCCGCCCGGGGCTGCGCGGCGCTGTTCCATGTCGCGGCCGATTACCGCCTGTGGGCGCCGCGGCCGCAGGAGATGATCGACACCAACGTCCAGGGATCGCGCAACATCATCCTGGCCGCGGCCGAGGCCGGCGCGACCCGCATGGTCTACACCAGCTCCGTAGCCGTTCTGGCGAAGCTGCCCGACGGCACGCCCGCCGACGAGAACACGCCTGTCTCGATCAGGGACATGATCGGCGCCTACAAGACCTCGAAGTTCCTGGCCGAGGAGGAAGTGCGCCGGCTTATCGCGGAACTGAGCCTCGACTGCGTGATCGTCAATCCCTCCACGCCGATCGGTCCGCGCGACATCAAGCCGACGCCCACGGGCCGGGTCGTGGTCGAAGCCGCCTCGGGCCGCATGCCGGCCTTCGTCGATACCGGGCTCAACGTGGCGCATGTCGACGACGTGGCCGAGGGACACCTGCTCGCCTTCGAAAGAGGCCGTGCCGGCGAACGCTACATCCTGGGCGGCGAGAACCTGACCCTGCGCGAGATCCTGGCGATCATCGCCGGGATCGTCGGGCGCCGGCCGCCGACCGTCAGCCTGCCGCACGGCCTGATCCTGCCGTTCGCCTACATGGCCGAACTGTGGGCCCGGCATGTCAGCGGCAAGGAGCCTTTCGCCACGGTCGACGGCCTGAACCAGGCGCGCAAGAAGATGTTCTTCAAGCACGACAAGGCCGCGCGCGAACTCGGCTATCAGCCACGCCCCGCCGCCGAGGCGTTGAAGGACGCGGTCGCCTGGTTCAAGCAGCACGGATACGTGCGATAGGCTGCGCGCCTGTCAGCGCACACGGCCGGGCGCCGCGAACGTACACCACAAACTGGTCGGCGGGTCGCCGACATACTCCATCGGCAATTCGGACGCGGGTGGCTTTGATCGGTGCTCGGGAAATTCCTTCTTGCCGCCATACGCGGCGCAGCCAAATTCGACGACGTCGCCTTTCATGCCCGAGCCTTTCAACGCCTGCGCGAGCGCCGGTACGAAGGACAGGGTGAGCGCGACCTTGAAGCCCTGCGTCCGCCTCCACACCGGCAGGGTCGCGGTATCGAAGACGAATCCGAGACCGACATTCTCGGTTCCCTGGCCACGAACGCTGAAGGGCTGGCGATAGGCGATTTCCACCGTATTGGCGCCGGCACGCAGTGCCGCGGCGAACGCGACCTTGCGCATGTCTTTGCCGTCGAACCGGCCCGACACGAGATTGCCGTCGTAGGCAGCGCGCAGCTTTGCCATGTCGTCGGCCGGCACGCCGCCTTTGGACAGGTTCGCGACAGGTTGGCCGTTGACCCGGACCGTGGGCGCCGGGTCCGTCAGGATGGCGCTGAAGCGCCTGGCACCGGGCTCCTGCGTATTGACGGCATACTTGGCATTGACCGCGCAGTCGCGTTCGCAGCGCACGACAAGATCGACCGAAAGCAATTCGACCGCTGGGTCTTCCGCCCGCAGAGCTTGCGACGGCGCCTGCATGGACCAAAGGAACCCCGGCCAAATCGCGGCAAGTGCCGGAGCGGCGACGGCGGTTGCGGCCAGACCCAGGATAGGATGGCGCAATCGGCGGAGGAACATTCGAGCGCCTTGGCAAGGTGACGGCAGCAAGCTAGCAGCCTAGAGGGAAGCCAGCCACAGCCGCATCAGCGCCGTTACCGCCTGCGGACGTTCGAGGGCCGACAGGTGGCCGCAATCCTCGATGATCGCCAGGCGCGCGCCGGGGATCGCGGCGGCGATCTCCTCGGAACGGTCGAGCGGCGTGACGGCGTCCTGGCGGCCGCAGATCACCCAGGTCGAACAGGCGATTCGGGGCAGTATCGGGCGGCTGTCGGTGCGCCCGAGGATCGCATGCTGCTGGCGGCCATAGGCATCGCGGCCCACGCTCTCGGCCATCGCCATCACGGTGTTGGCCAGGTCGGCATCGGTTACCCGATCGGGATGGATCAGGAAGGGCAGCAGGCGCCTCGTCACGCCGCGGAAGGTCCCCCGCCCCGCCACCGCGACCAAGCCGCGCCGCCGTTCGGCCTGCGCGTCGGTGTCGGGGCGCGCCGAGGTGTCGATCAGGCAGAGGCGTGTCACGCGTTCCGGCGCACGGCGCATGAGTTCCAGCGCCACGTAGCCACCCATCGAAAGCGCCGTCAGTGCAAAATGCTTCGGCATGGCGCCCAGCACCGAGTCCGCCATCGCCGCGATCGAGTCCTGCGTCGTGAAATCGGCGACCCACGGATCGGCCAGTTCGGCGAGGTGCCGCACCTGATGCGCCCACAGGCGCGCATCGCACAGCAGGCCCGGCAGCAGCGCCAGCTTCTGTTTCACCGCCGCGCGCAGTCCGCCGCAGGCCGGCTTATCCCTGCCACAGCGGCGGCTTCTTGGTGGGTCAAGGCGGCCGCACGGTGCCGGTGATCGT
>CAYMTM010000017.1:0-12414 GCA_964393375.1 uncultured Rhodospirillaceae bacterium | reverse complement strand
TATTTGACCTGCGGATCTTCCGGGTCCTCGACCTGGGCGCCCTTCAGCAGCTTGGCGGCGAACTTCTCGGCGTTGTCCTGGGGCCGGAAACCCAGGTAGGACACCTTGCTGTTGTCCCACAGCGCGCGGTCGTTGTTCGACTGGCCGTAGACGATGGCGTAGCCCAGGCGCTGCGCCTCCAGGCAGCGGACAACCAGCTGCAGCAGATCGGGGAAGCTGAGCCAGGTGGAAAGCCCGCGCCGGTCGACCGGCTCGGCGCGGCATGAGCCGATGCGCAAGGACGCGTGCTCGATCCCGTACTTGCTCCAGTACATGCTCCCCAGCGCCTCGCCAAAGGCCTTGCTGACGCCGTAATACGTGTCGGGCCGCGGCTGGGCATCGGAATCGATGAAGGCGTCGCGCGGGTGGTAGCCGACCGCGTGATTGGAGCTGGCGTGGATCACGCGCTTGGCTCTTGCGCGCCTCGCCCCCTCGAACACGTTGTAGGTTCCGATGATGTTGGCCTGCAGGATCTGGTCGAAATCGGATTCGATCGAGATGGCGCCGAAATGCAGCACGGCGTCGCAGCCCTTGGTCGCCTTGAACACGGCGGCGCGGTCGCTGAGGTCGCAGGTGACGATCTCCTCGCCCTTCATCGGCTTGCCGACCGGCTTCACGTCGCAGCTTCGAAGCGGCCAGCGCTTGTGCAGATGCGGGCGGAGATACTGGCCGAGCATGCCGGCGGCGCCGGTCAGAAGGATGCGCTTGTACATGGGACTGTTCCTGGATGGGTGGAGAGAGGGAAGGCGGATCGCAGCCCCATGGTACTTGTCACGACAAGGAGGCTCAAGGCTTGCGCGCGCGCCCTCACGGGCCTGGAAACAGTGCGGGCGAATAGCCGAGCAGCCAATAGGCGAGCAGACCGACCCATTCGTGGGCGGCGTCGTTCAGGTCTTGCAGGTTCGACAGCATGTCTAGGTCGATGTCGAACAGCAGCTGCGGTGCGGTCTCGTAGTCGACCGGCCAGGGAACGACGTTCCATCCGACCTTGCGGAAGCAGCCAATGGCACGCGGCATGTGGCGTGCCGAGGTTACGAGCAGCCAGGTTTCGCCGGCCGCGGGTCCGATGAGCTCGCGCGTGAAAAGCGCGTTCTCGCGGGTGTTGCGCGAACGGTCCTCGTATACCAGCCGATCGCTGTCGATCCCCATCTCGCCGAAGAAACGCCGCGCGACCTGGGCCTCGGTGTTCCCGGTCGGCAACAGCGCCGCGTTGGCGCCGGTGAAGACGATCCGCGCCTCTGGATAGCGTCGCGACAGCGCAACGGCCTCGGTCATGCGCTCGGCCGCCCGGTTCAATGCCACCTCGCCGCGCATCGCCGTCATGTCCGGGCGCACGGCGCCGCCCAGCACAATGATGCCGGCGACCCGCGCGGGTGCGGGCGCCGGCTTCGCGAAGCGGTCCTCGAGCGGCAGGAGCAGCAGATGCCCGATCGGTAGAATTCCGAGTGCCAGCGTGATCGCCGCCATGCAGGCCGCAACCAGTCGCGCGGCGATGGAACGCCTGCGCCAGATCATCCATGCCACGGAAACGGCGAGAAGGCCCACCAGCAGGTTCACGGGCGCGAAAACGACCCAGAACAGCTTCGAGAGGATGAACCACATCGGGCGGCACGCCCCCCAGCCTGCAAGGCGCGCCATGAGCGGCCGCCGGGACGCTAGCACGCGGCATGGTAAATTTCACGCCCGCGGCCAAGCCGGAAATCCCTGCCCCTGTCCTTGCTGGGATGGTCTGATATCATTAGATCAATACGGTACACAGCGATCTTGGGACGGAAGCCATGACGGAAGTCCAACCTGGCGCGGCGGGTTCGAAGCGCCGCTGGTTCATCATTGTCGGAGTACTGGCGCTGATCGTGGTAGCCGGCGTAGCGGCCACGCTGATGCTGCGGCGGCCGACCGACTACCTTGCGCAGGGCCAGGAGCAGATGGCGAAGGGCGACTTCCGCACCGCGCTAATCAGCCTGCGCAACGCCGTGCGCGAGGAGCCTAACAACCCGAGCGCGCGCGCCGCGCTTGCCGAAGTCAATTTGAAGGTCGGGGACGTGGCGACGGCCGACAAGGAAGCGCGCCGCGCGGTCGAATTGGGAAAGCGCGACACCAAGACCATCGACCTCCTCGGCAGGATCCTGGCGATCACCGACAAGATGGACGACATGAGCCGGGTCGTCGGCCAGCTCGACGATCCCCAGGCGCGGGCGACGGCCCAGGCGTGGCGCGGCTATGCCCATATGCGCCATCGCCGGCTCGACGAGGCGCAGAAGGCCTTCGACGACGCCATCGCGATCAGTCCGGACCTCGCGCGCGCCCATCTCGGGCTCGGCCAACTCAATCTCGGCCTGCGCCGGCGCGACGTCGCGCTTGCCGCGCTGGAAAAGGTGCTGGCGCAAAATCCGAAGAACGCGGAGGCGCTGGCGTTGCGGGGCGAACTGAACCGCCTGGGCGGCGACAAGGACGCCGCCAAGAAGGACTTCGCCGACGCGATCGCCGCCGATCCCAGCAGCATTGCGGCCCTGGTCGCGCATGCCGCGCTGCTGATCGAGGAAGGGCAGCTCGACGACGCCCGCAAGGAAGTTGTCGCCGCGTTGCGCCTGAGTCCCACCCACCCGGTCGCCAACAGCCTGTTCGCACTGGGCGCGTTGAAGAAGGGCGATTTCAAGGAGGCCGCCGACCGCCTGGAGAAGCTGGGCGACCTGCTGGACGACTATCCGCCCAACCTCTACCTGCTGGCGTTGACGAAGTACCGCCTGAACGAGATGGCCCAGGCGGAGGGGCTGTTCGAGAAATACCTGAACCTCGTGCCGGAGAACGTGCGCGCGCGCATCACGCTGGCCGACATCGTATCGCGACGCCAGAACTACCAGCGTGCCGTGGACCTGCTGCGGCCTTTGGTCGAGCGCGACAATCCGGTTCCGGACGCCGCCGTGGCGCTTGCCTCGGCCTATCTGGCGCTGGGCAACGCCGTCGAGGCCAAGAACGCCTTCGACAAGGCTGCGTCGGCCACTGACGATCCCACGGCGCGGCTGCGCATCGGGCTTGGCCGAATGCAGGTCGGCGAAAGCGACAAGGCGCTGACCGACATCGAAACCGCCATCGATCAGGACAACAAATCGATTCCCGCGCGCACGGCACTCTCGCTCGCCCATCTGCGCCGCGGCGATACCAAGAAGGCGCTCGAGGCCGCCGAGACAGTCAGGGCGATGGAGCCGGACAAGCCGACGGCGCATCTGCTGATCGGCACGATCAATATCGTGACAGGCGAGTGGGATAAGGCCCGCGCGGCATTCCGCGAGGCATCGCGCGTCGCGCCGGCGCAAACCAGCGGCGCTTTGACGGTCGCGCTGCTGGACCTGCAGGAAGGCTACGGCGATCGCGCCGCAGAGGGCTATCGCCAGCTTTTGCAGGCCAACCCGAACCTTGGCCAGGCGACGCTCGGTCTCGGCAACATCGAGATGATCCGTGGCAATGAGGAGCAGGCGCTGGAGTACTACGAGCGGGCGCGCCAGTCGGATCCGACCGCCGAGGTCGCCACCGCCCGGGTCGTCGCCCTGCAAATCCGCCGGGGGAATAAGGAGCGGGCGCTGCAGGTGGCGCGTGAATTCTGGACGCGGCGGCCGAATACGGCGGGTGCGATCCAGATCCTGGCGCAGGCCCAATACAACGCGGGCGATACGGCTGGCGGCACCGGAACGCTGCGCCAGCTCATCGGCGTCAACCCCAAGGCGCCCGAGGCGTACATGACCGTTGCGCGCGTGCTGCAGCAACGCGGCGACACGATCGGCGCGATGGCGATGCTCAAGGATGCACTGACCGCCCGCCCGGACTACATGCCCGCCCTGCTCGCGCGCATGACGCTGGATATCAACGAGGGGCGTTCGGGCGAGGCCCGCAACGCCGCCACGGCGTGGATCAGGGCCAACCGCGCGCCGCGAACCATGGAGGAGTTGCTGGCGCTTGCCACCCTGCAGAGCGGGAGGCCGGGCGACGCCATCGCGCTTTACAAGGACCTGATCCGTTCGGGCAAGGCTCCGCCGACGGCGCAGCGCGACCTGGCCACTGCGTACGTCGCCGCCGGCGACACGAAGGCGGCAATAGAGCTGCTGGAGCAGATGCAGGCGAAGGCGCCCCGGGATGTCAGTATCCGCCTGGCGCTCGGCGAGGCCTATATGCGGCTGGGCAATGACGCCAAGGCGGTGGCGCAGTACGAGCCGGCCCTTGCCGCCCAGCCGCGCAACCCCGTGGTGCTCAACAACCTCGCCTGGATCTATGCGAAATCAAAGGACAAGCGTGCCCTGGCCCTCGCCGAAACCGCCAACCGCGCGGCACCCGGCAGCCGCGACATCCAGGACACGCTGGGCCAACTCCTGATCGAGGGCAACGATCCCGCGCGCGGCGTCTGGCTGCTCCGCATGGCGCGCGCCAACGGGCTCGACAACATCGACACGTCGCTCAGCCTGGCGCGCGGTCTGGCACAGTTGAACCGGCCGGACGAGGCGAGGTCGGTGCTCAAGCTGGTGATGGAAAAAGGGTCCGCCGAGGACAAGGCCAAGGCCGGCGAGATGATGAAACAGATCCCCTGACCGGGTGCGGTCAGGCGCCCGCCGGCTCGACGCTGCGCATCCAGTCGAGGGTGCAGCGCATCCCGGTTTCGACCGTAACCGACGGCACGACGCCCAGCACCGAGGCAAGCCGAGCGGGATTGCCGAGGGATTCGCGGATGTCACCGCTGCGGGGCGGACCATAGTCCAGCTTCGCCGGCACGCCGCAGACCTGGAAAATCAGCCGTGCCAACGCCTCGATCGAGGTCGGGCGACCGGTGCAGACATTGACGACGCCGCAGCGCAGGTCGTCGCGCGCCATTGCCGCGACGAGGGCGTCGACGTCGTTGTCGACGAAGATGAAATCGCGGATCTGCTTGCCGTCGCCCAGGATAGTCGGTGTCCGCCCTTCCAGAACGGCCTTGGCGAAGATCGCGATTACGCCGGAATAGGGCGACGCCGGGTCCTGCCGCGGCCCGTACACGTTGAAGAAGCGCAGGCCGACATTGGGAACGCCGTGCACGTACTCGGCGACCCGGCCGTGCAGCTCGCAGCCCAGCTTGTCCGCGCCATAGGCCGTCAGCGGCCGGGTCGGCGCGGTCTCCGCGAGCGGCAGGTCGGCGCAATCGCCATAGACCGCCGCCGACGATGCGTAGACCACGCGCACCTTTCCGCCGTCCGGGCGCGCGCGCCGCGCCGCGTCCATCACGTTGATCGTCCCGGTCAGGTTGACCGCATGCGTGCCGGGCCAGTCCTCGTTGCTGCGCGCAACCGAGGCAATGGCGGCAAGATGGAAGCATCCGTCGGCCTCGCGCATCAGGCGCGATACAAGACCGGAGTCGCGAATATCCCCCTTCACAAACTCGGCCGCGGATGAAAGATTGTCCCTCCGCCCGCTCGACAGGTCATCGAGGACAATCACGCGGTCCTTTGCTCGCAACAGCCGGTCCGCCAAGTGCGACCCGATGAAGCCGCACCCGCCGGTGATGAGCCACGTTTTCATGCACTACCCTGTTCGAAAGATGCAGTACCCGTGATCCTGCGTCCGGCCATGGCCGCGAGCCGGGCGCCGCAGGAGCGTCCCGTCGCGGCGCACGCGCGGCGGGCGTGACCCGCATGCTGCGCATACTGACCTTTTCGACACTCTATCCCAACGCGGTCTTTCCCCAACACGGGATTTTCGTCGAGACCCGCCTGCGCAAGCTCGTCCAGTCGGGGCAGGTCGAAGCGCGCGTCGTTGCGCCGAGCCCGTGGTTCCCGGCCTGGGCGCCCTTCCCCGCCGCCTATGTTCCGTTTGCCCGCATTCCGACGCGGGAAACGCGGGCGGGTCTGGACGTCGAGCATGCGCGCTACCTGCTGGTGCCGAAGTTCGGCATGACGTTCGCGCCCTTCGCCCTTGCCGCAACGGCGGAGCGCGCGATGCGGCGCATCCTGCGCGGCGGGTTCGACTTCGATCTGATAGACGCGCACTACTTCTACCCGGACGGCGTCGCCGCGGCGATCGCCGCGCGGCGCCTGGGCAAGCCCCTGACGATCACCGCGCGCGGGTCGGACATCACCGAGATCGCCATGTATGGGTTGCAGCGTCGGATGATCTATTGGGCGGCGCGTCAGGCCAGCGGCGTCATCACGGTCTGCGAGGCGCTGAAGGACGAAATGCTGCGCCAGGCGGGGCCCGATGGCGGGCTGCCGGCCGACAAGATCCGCGTATTGCGCAACGGCGTCGACCTCGAGCGGTTCCGCCCGGTGGACCCGGCCGAAGCAAGGGCACGGCTGGGCATCCGCGGGCCGGCCTTGCTTTCCGTCGGACACCTGATCCCGCGCAAGGGCCATGACCTGATCATCCAGGCCCTGGTCGGACTCGACCGTTTCGATCTCCTGATCGTCGGCCAGGGCCCCGAGCGGGATCGCCTGGAACGGCTTGCCGCGTCGCTGGGCCTGAGCGCCAGGGTTCGGTTCTGCGGCGCCGTGGACCAGGAAGAGTTGCGCTTTCACTACAGCGCCGCCAGCATGCTGGTGCTCGCCTCGGACCGCGAGGGCTGGCCGAACGTGCTGCTCGAATCGATGGCCTGCGGCACGCCGGTTGTCGCGACCCGGGTCTGGGGCTCGCCCGAAGTGGTGCGCGCGCCGGAGGCCGGCCTGCTGGTGCAGGAACGCACGCCCCGCGCGATCGCCGACGCCGTGCGCGCGCTCGATGCCGCCATGCCGCCCCGCACCGCCACCCGCGCCTATGCCGAGCAGTTCAGCTGGGATGCGACGACAGCCGGCCAAATCGAACTATTCGGGTCGATCCTGGGTCGATAGGCGTCCCACCGGCCATCATTTGTGCTAGTTCAAGGCGTGCCCTGGCCCCGGCGGGCGCGCCACTGGCGTGTTGTAGGGGCGTGCTGGCCGCCGCATATTGGCGGCGGACAGCGCGGGCCCTCTCGGAGGTTTGGCGATGGCAGACGTTCTATACGCCATGCTCGACGGGCTGATGGCCTATGTGGCGGTCGCCGCCGAATACCTGGCCGCCAACCAGCGTGTCCTAAACCTGATCCTCGTCTTCTCGACGATCTGCCTGGCCATGATCGCGATTGCGGCCTATGTCCGCACGCGCGCCGTCGACGACCTGCCTGGTCAGCGTGCGATCGACCGCCGGGCCGCCAACGGATATCGCCCCAGCGAACCGCGGTTTCCCGAGATCGAGCCGGATCGCGCACCCGCAGTCCCGATCCCGCCGACGCTGGCCGGCCCGTCGCCTGGCAGCTCCATCGACGACAATGCGCACCGCCTGTCGCGCCTGGAAGAGAGTTTCCTGCAGCTTAACCGCGACATGATGCATATCGACGAAGTTACCAAAGACCTGCGGGAGGAACTGGGCGCTTTGAACTTCCGCCTGACCGAACTGCGGGCAGAGACGCAATCCGAACGGGTGGCCGCCCCAACCCCGATCGAACCCGTCGTCGGGACGGCGCTGGAGCTGGTGCGGCCGGCCCGTGCCGACCTCGTCGAGATTGGCGATTATGATCATGTTATGAGCGCCTTGGCAAATACAACGAAGAAAGTAGACGAGCTGAATGCCATGGTGGAATCCCAACGTCGGACGCTGCTGGCGGTCGGTCAGGTCCTTGCCCAGTTGCCCGATTGGCGAAAATTCAGGTCTTCGATCATGGACTCCCTGGAAGATCTTGTTTCAGCCGTCGAATCCAGACCAAGGCGGTCGGGCTGATATGGGCCTTGCGGCAGCAGATTGAGTTCATAAGGAAATTAAATACTTCGACCAAACATCTCTGCTGCGAGGACAATTCGACTGTCGTCGTCGCTGTGAGCAGCGTCACAGACGCATGGCTTCCCCAACAATAGCTTCGCTGCGTCAGGGACGCTGAGAGTTCCCGTTCAGGCAATCTTAATCGCGGGGCGTCCAGGGTGGACTCGTCAGTGCTAAGCGCGCCCTTCTCGCGAGGCGATCGGCATGGTGGCGATGCACCTGCGGCGATCCCGGCGAGCAGAATGGAAGCAAATCGGATGCATGAACGTATCCACAAAGGGTGCTGTACTGCGCCCGTGCCGGATCGCAAGAGAGCGTTTGCCCGCGTTGCCGACGTTGCGGCGGCGCTGCTGCTGATCGCGGTGCTGATGCCGGCGTTCGTCGGCGTCGCGATCCTGTCCTATCGCCCGAACATGCCGTTGATCCAGCGACGGCAGCGCTCCCTGCCGCGTGGGCGCCGGGTGACGGTGTTCGAGTTCAATGCCGGCGCCAGACGGGCTCCGGCGGGCAATCGCGCTGCCCGCGGCGACGGCGCAATACCGATGTACCTGCGGATGATTCGCGGCGACCAGCTGCCCCAGCTTTTCAACGTCGTGCGCGGCGAGTTGAGCTTTTTTGGCGATGCCTCCCGGCCGCGGCTATTCGCGGACTGATGCCGACAGCACCGTGTCGCATGCGGCCCCATGCAACCTTGCCAGGGCCGACATCGCCGTGTCACAACGGCTTACCATGGGACGTCAAATCTCGCGCTTGGCGGCTGTGCTATGCCTGCTGGCGCCGGCTGCGGCCGTTGCCGGAAGCGGGGACCAAGTCATTCCGGTGCATATTTGCAGCCCCGACACGCACCGCGCCGCCTTCATCGTCTACAGCGACGGTGGCGTCTACTACTGCGCCAACGACAGTTGCAGCGCGATCGAAGGGGCACCGCGGAATTCCGCCGCGTTTCCAATGGTCGTCGGTTGCGAGAAAGAGCCCTTCGTCTACGTCGCCATGACGGACGGGAAGGTATTCCGATGCTCCGCGGGCGTTTTGGCGCCCGCCCGATGCGTTGCGCAAAAGAACCTGCCGGTCCCGGCACCCACGCGCCCCACCCCCGCCGCCAAGCCCAAGCAGCCGTAAAGCCGGGAAGCACTGGGACCAGCCCACGAATCGCGGCGATCACATCGCGTGCTGCGCCGGCCGCCGACGATTCGTCCGGGTCGTCGATGCAGCCCGCCTCGAGCGGTCACGAATTGGTTGCTGGCCCCCCTTAAAACCAGAACGGAAACTACAGGGCAGTGTATCAACTTAACGACTCTTGAAATTCACTTAACTTCCGGTGAAGCATCACGCTGCTGGAACTGGCTGCAAAGAAGGTCGAATGTGACGCGCCTTTTAAGCAAAAATAAGGAAATTTGCGGCAACCTGGGGGCGTGAGTACCGGACGGTACGGCATGGCGCCGGAACGGTCCGCAGGTGGGAGAGGTCCACGATGTCTTCAGTGACGCTGCACAAGGGTATGCCCGACGCGCGGGACTGGTCCGACGAACTGGACGAAAAGGGTCGGTGGTCGACCCGCAGGTCGCTGCTGTTCATGGCGACGGCTTCGATCGCATTCTGGGCGGGGCTGACGCTCATCCTCGTGCGCTGATCGGAGCGAGGACCGGCTGCGACAGCGCCCGTCGCCGGTCGGCGGGACGCATCTTTCGCAATCGGGCTGACTGCGCCTAGCCCTCGGCTCCCTCATCCTTGACCGCTATGCCGTACTCGGAAATCAACGTGTAGAGCGTGGGCCGGCTGACTCCCAGCAGCTTGGCCGCCTTCGAAATATTGCCGCCCGTCCCCGCCAGCGCCGCCTCGATCGCCCGCTTCTCGGCGAGGTTGCGTGCCTCGCGCAGATTGACGACCGCACCAGCCGCGCCCGCGGTCGGCGCATCGGCGGCAAGCGGTTCGGCTGCTTCCGGTTGCGACCGCGCGGCGCGCTCCCTGCCTCGCTCGCCCTCGATGCCGAGATCCGGGGCGGTGATCGTCGTCCCCTTGCTCAGAATGACCGCGCGCTTGATGCAGTTCTGCAGCTGGCGGACGTTGCCCGGCCACGAATGGGTCCGGATGACCTGCAGGGCCTCGGACGAGAAGCCTGCGATCGACTTGCCGTATGTCGACGCGAAATGCTCGAGAAAGTACTGCGCCAGCAGCTCGGGGTCGCCCTGACGGTCGCGCAGTGCGGGGATCCGCACGGTCACTTCGTTGATGCGGAAGAACAGGTCCTCGCGAAACTTGTTGGTGGCGATGCGCGACTCGACGTCCTGGTTGGTCGCGCAGACCACCCGGACATCGACCGTCACCGGCTTGCGGCTGCCGACACGCTCGACGATCCGGTCCTGCAGGAAGCGCAGCAGCTTGACCTGCAGCGTGTAGGGCATGTCGGCGATCTCGTCGAGAAACAAGGTGCCGCCATCCGCCAGCTCGATCTTGCCCACGACCGCGCGCTCGGCCCCCGTGAATGCCCCCTTCTCATGCCCGAACAGCTCGCTTTCCAGCAGCGATTCCGGGATGGCCCCGCAGTTGATCGGGATGAACGGGCTCGCCTTGCGCGGGCTCAGGTCGTGCAGAGCGCGCGCGAACAGTTCCTTGCCCGTGCCGCTTTCGCCGAGCAGCAGCACCGAGGCATCCGTCGGCGCGATCCGCTCCACCAGGTCGCACGCCTCTTGCATGTTGGCCGCGCCGGTGATGATGCTCTCAAGCCGGCGAACCGGCGCCTTGCCGGCTAGTTTGCCGACCTCCTGCTCGAGCCCGAGCAGGTTGATCGCCCGCTCCACGATCAGTCGTAGGACCTGCTGGTCCATTGGCTTCTGGCAGAAGTCATAGGCGCCGAGCTTGACCGCCATCACCGCGTTCTCGCGCTCCTCGTTGCCCGAGAGCATGATGACCTTGGAGGCGGGCAGCAGCTTCTTGAGCTCCACCAGCGTCTTCAGCCCCTCACTGGCACCTTGCGCGTCCGGCGGCAGGCCGAGATCAAGCACGACGACCTGCGGCTTGAACTCGCCTGCAACCTTCAAGGCATTTGTCCGATCATGCGCGCCCCGCGTTTCGAATTCCGAGAACGCCCAGCGCAGCTGCCGATTCAGTCCCTGGTCGTCATCGACGAAGAGAATCTTCACTTTCTGCATTCTTTATCCCACGAGCGGCATATCCCTGTGCGCGATTCGGGATCGCGTGGCCGCGCGGGCGCCACAGGACCGGATCCAACTAGGCGGTTACAATTGCTAACGTATCATAAATTTCGCAACGGACACCGCCCCCATAGGGGCAGCGACACGGCAACACTCCCTCGCCATTCGCGCCCAAAACCTGGATTCCGGGGCATTTTTCCTTGACCGGTTGTCAACCGTCCTCATAGCATGAAACAAAAAGGGGTTCGCGATATGTTCGGCACGGCTTTGGCTCGCAGCTTTGGCGCTGTTTTCGTGGCTGGCATTGCCGTCGGGCTTACCGCCTGCGGCGGACCGCCGAACGTTGTCGAGGTTCCGGCACAGGACACCTCCAAGCTGATCGCGCTGCACAATTACGAGATCGGTCCGGGCGACTCGCTCGATATCTTCGTGTGGCGTAACCCGGAGCTCTCTGCGCGCGTGGCCGTGCGGCCGGATGGCCGGGTGTCCACACCGCTGATCGAAGACCTCGAAGTGACCCGCAAGACGCCGACGACGGTAGCCCGCGAGATCGAGGGCATCCTAGGGAAATACATCCAGGATCCGGTCGTGACCGTGCTGGTTTCCAGCTTCTCCGGCCCGCATACGCAACAGGTCCGCGTGGTCGGCGAGGTCGGCCGCCCCACGGTCATCACCTACCGCGAGAACATGACGGCGCTTGACGCGATCATCGCCGCCGGCGGCCTTGCGCCGTTTGCCGCCGGCGATCGCTCGGTCATCACGCGGGTAACGGATAAGGGCTACCAGAACATCCGCGTGAAGCTCGACCAGCTGATGAAGGACGGCGACATCGCCGCGAATCAGTTCCTGAAGCCCGGCGACACGATTTTCGTCCCGCAGAGTTTCTTCTGAGCGAGGCCGCGCCAGCAGGCGTATCCCGCGGTTTTCACGATAGCGTTGGGCGGGCGTTCAGGCTGCAGGCCTGACCTGGATCAGCCTCTGGTTAATGCTCCAATTAAGGATATTAACCAAAGAGTTGAGCAAACGTTGTTAAAAATCTCTTTACACTCGACAGGCACCCGGCCGGTGCATATCGGTAAGTTTATTGAAATTAAAGAGAAATTTTTCTGGCATTAGAATTGCTTTTTGGACGGCAGGAACCCTTAGGAAGAGGCGTTTCTCGCCATGAAGACAAAGTTGAAAACGGGATTGCTTGCCAGCGTCGCTATCGGCGCGGTCGTTGCCCTTGCCACGGCGGGGGCACATGCGGGCGTGATTTACTCCAGCGACGAGCAGCAGGAATACGACCTGAACGATTACAACCCCGGTTCAGGCGGTGACTCCTACTACTACGACATGGGCTACACCGGCGGGCAGCCGAGCTTCGGCCGCACCGGCGGGACCGGTGGCAGCGGCGGCGGGGGAGGCGGCGGGGGAGGCGGTGGAGGAGGCGGCGGTG
>CAYMTM010000016.1:14362-34329 GCA_964393375.1 uncultured Rhodospirillaceae bacterium | reverse complement strand
GCGCGCCAGCGCGACCAGCTCGTCCACGCCGTAGGGCCAGTAGCGCCGGCCGCCCAGCAGGCGCACGACCACCAGCCTGGCGTGCGCGGCGACCTGCTCGAGATAGAGATCGACCGAAAGGTTGTGCCTGAGGCGCAACAGGCTGGCCAGGCGCAGAGCGGGGGCGTCGCCGCCCATCCGCGCGCGCGCGGCGCTGAGGCAGGCGATCTCGCTGTCCGCCGCGCTGAGCACGACGATGTCGCCCGGCGTCTGGCCCAGGTCCTGGGCCTGGTCGTCGTCGCCGACCGCGCCGGGCTTGGCGGCCAGCAGATGCATGTCAGCCGGCGGCGGCCTGGATCGCGCGCTCGATCGCCGCGCGATCGAGCCCGGTTCGCCCGATCACCACCAGCGCGCCGCGACGCTCCTCGTCCGCGCGCCAGGGACGATCGAAATAGGTCTGGAAACGGTCGCCGACGCCCTGCACGACCTGCCGCCGCGGCCGGTCGGGCACGGCAAGAAAACCCTTCACGCGCAGGATGTCGTGCGCCGCCACCACGCGGCGCAGCTCCTGCACCAGCTTGTCCGTATCCGCGACCTGCCGCAGGCCGACCGAGAAACTGGTGAAGTCGTCGTGGTCGTGCTGGCCGTCCTCGGCGTCGTGATGCGACTTGCGCTGCGCCAGGTCGTCCTCGGCCCGAGCATCAATGCCCAGAAGGGCTGCGATCGGCACGCGGCCATGGTTGGCGTCGATCAGCTTGACGCCCGGCCGCAGGCCGCCCGCGATCTCGCGCGCGATGTCGGCATGGGTGCCGTCGTCGATCAGGTCGCGCTTGTTCAAGACCACGAGGTCGGCGCAGTTGAGCTGGTCCTCGAACACCTCCTCCAGGGGATTGTCGTGATCGAGCGATGGGTCGGCTGCGCGCTGGCGTTCGACGGCCGCAGGATCGTCGGCGAAGCGTCCGGCGGCGAAGGCGGCGGCGTCGACCACCGCGATCACGCCGTCCACGGTCACGCGCGCGCGCACCTCGGGCCAGTTGAAAGCCTTCACCAGGGGCTTGGGCAGGGCCAGCCCCGAGGTCTCGATCACGATGTGATCGGGCGGATCCGGGCGGTCGATCAGCGCCCGGATGGTCGGCAGGAAATCGTCGGCCACGGTGCAGCAGATGCAGCCGTTGGCCAACTCGACGATGTCCTCGTCGCGGCACGTCTCGATGCCGCAGCCCGCGACGATCTCGCGGTCGATGCCCAGGTCGCCGAACTCGTTGATGACGACCGCCAGACGCTTGCCTTGGGCGGTCTCCAGCGTGTGGCGCAACAGGCTAGTCTTGCCGGCGCCCAGGAAGCCGGTGATGACGGTGGCGGGAATGCGCGCGCTCATCGCGTGGGAAAGCCTCTCCGGGACACCCCGCCCGGTTCGCGGGTGACGGACGATCCGTCGGCGCCGGCGGCAGGTCTCCTGGCTCGCGGGTCGCGGCATCCGGCCGGCCTTCCCGCGGCGCATCGTGCGCCGCAGTGGCCGGGATCGGCCGGATGCTCGCCGCTCACAGTTGCGGGGGCAGCGCCGGCATTGGGAAAAAGTCCCGCACCGGCTTCCCTCTTGGCCCTCAACGGGACCGTCGGCAGAACTCCAATACCGTACCTTCCGGCATCCCCGCAACAGACTATCCCTTCAGCACCAGCGGCAAGCCCGCCGTCATCAGCACCACGCGGTCGGCGATGGCGGCGATGCGCTGGTTGAGCTGGCCCTGCGCCTCGCGGAAGCTGCGGGCCAGCGCATTGTCCGGCACAACGCCCGAACCCACCTCGTTCGACACGCAGACGACCGGCGCCGCACAGGCCTCGAGCGCCGCTGCAAGCATATCCGTGTCGGCGGCGACGTCACGCTCCGCCAGCATCACGTTGCTGAGCCAGAGCGTCAGGCAGTCGACCAGCAGCGGCCGGTCGGGATCGCGGCCGCCAAGCGCGGCCGCAAGCTCGATCGGCGCCTCGATCGTGGTCCAGTGCTTGGGCCGGCGCGCGCGATGCTCGATGATGCGCGCGCGCATCTCGTCGTCCAGCGCCTGGGCGGTCGCGATGTAGGTGCAGCCGCGTCCTGATTGCGCGATCAGCGCTTCGGCGTGGCGGCTCTTGCCCGAACGCGCGCCGCCCAGGACCAGGGTCAAGCGCGGCAGGGCGTTCAAGCGAAGGTGCTCACGCCACGGGGCCGCCGTTCACCCGGCCAAGGCGGGGCGGGTAGTTGACGCCGTTGACGCGCCAGCATGCGGTGGGGCCGGTCGGGTCGATATGGTCGAGCCGTGTCACGGACAGGTTGTCGATGGCGAAGCTCAGCGCGACCTCCGGCGCGCAGGCGCTGGCGATCTGCAGCGCCGCGCGGATCGTGCCGCCATGGGCATAAGCGACGATATCCCGGCCGGCATGTTCCACCGACAGCCGGTCGACGCAGCGCTTCACCCGCTCGATCACCTCGACGAAGGTCTCGCCGCCCGGCGGCCTGGTGCGCGCCGGCGCCAGCCAGAATTCGTGCGGCAGCCCGTGCGTGCGATAGATGTGCTTGCGATTCTGCCCTTGCCATTCGCCGAAGCACTGCTCGGCTAGGTCGGGGTCGACGATCAGATCGGGCTTGGGCAGGCCGTGGGCGGCAACGGCCTCGGCGGTCTGGTGCGTGCGCTGCAGATGGCTCGCCACCCAGACAGCGTCGCGCGGCAGAATTTCGGCCAGCGCCCTGAAGGCCTCGACGTCCGACACGTTGGCCGGCGGGTCTGACTGGCCGTAGACGCAGCCGCCGTCCTCCGTCACCGGGGCATGGCGCACCCACCACCAGCGCGTGATCGTCAAGCCGCTCATCTTGCTCCGCTCATTGCCGCCAATGTCACCAGGATTGCAGCCTCGGCCGCCTGTTCGACGGCGCCCAGGACGTCGCCGGTATAGCCGCCGACGAGCCGGCGCGCCAGCATCGCCACCATCAAGGCTGCCATGCAGGCGGCAAGCAGGGCGGCAGCCCCCGCCGCCCCGCCCAAGAGACCCAGCGCCAGGATCGCGGCCAGCCCCAGCGCGATCGCCAGGGTCGCGGCCGCGGGCTTGCCGGCTTCGACGGCCAGCCCGTCGCTGCGGGCCGGGTCCAGGCGCGTCATGGCCAGGGGAATGGCGGCGCGCGCCACGGCATGGGTCGCGACCAGGGACAAGGCTACCAGATAGGGCGCCGCAAGCATGGCCAAGGCGGCGGCGCGCAGCGCCGTCGTCAGGCCCAGCGCCAGCACGCCGTAGGTGCCGATCCGGCTGTCGCGCATGATCGCCAGGCGCTGCTCGCGATCGCGCCCGCCGCCGCAGCCGTCCGCGAAATCGGCCAGCCCGTCCTCGTGCAGCGCCCCAGTCAAGAGCGCCGTCGCCGCCACGGCCAACAGAGCCGCCATCACCGGGCCCAGTCCCAGGCGATGCGCGGCGACATAGACGCCGGCGCCCACCGCCCCAATGACGGCCCCCGCCAGCGGCACGGCCCTCCAGGCGCGCTTGAGTTGGGCCAGGCCAAGCGCGCCGTCATAGGCGACGGGCACGCGGGTGAAGAAGATCATCGCGATCTTGAGATCGCGCGCCCAGGCCATGACCGGACTTTCTTTCGGCGGCGGCAGACCGGTGATCATCGCGAAGGCCTCTGCGTCGACGCTGGCCGAAGCGGCGCTTGCCCGTTATAGACAAGCCGCCCGCCGCCGTCAGTCAAGCCGCCCGGAGCCCCCATGTCGCATCAGCAAATCGCCGGTTTCGCCGAAATCCGCGCGCTGCTGCCCGAGTTGCCGGGCCCCGACCAGGCGGCGGCGGACGCGGCTGCGGCACGCGAGAGGCAGTTGACCAAGCCGCCCGGCGCGCTGGGGCGGCTCGAGGCGTTGACCCAGTGGCTCGCCGCCTGGCAGGGCCGCCACCCGCCGCGCCTGGAACGTCCGCGCGTCGCGGTCTTTGCCGGCAATCACGGTGTCGCAGCGCAGGGCGTCTCGGCCTATCCGGCCGCGGTCACCGCGCAGATGGTCAAAAACTTCGTGGCGGGCGGGGCGGCGATCAACCAGCTCTGCAAGGCGATCGATGCCGACCTCAGGGTCTACGAGATGGACCTCGACCGACCGACCGCCGATTTCACGCAAGGCCCGGCAATGGACGAGGAGGAATGCGCGCACGCCATCGCCTACGGCATGATGGCGGTCGAACCGGGCCTCGATGTGATCTGCCTGGGCGAGATGGGAATTGCCAACACCACGGCCGGCGCGGCGCTGGCGCACGCGCTCTTCGGCGGCACAGCCTCGGATTGGGTAGGGCCCGGCACGGGCGTGGAAGGGCCGGGGCTCAAGCGCAAGATCGACGCGGTGGCGGCGGGGGTGGCGCGCAACCGCGCTCCGCCGAACGATCCGCTGACGATGCTGGCCGCGCTGGGCGGGCGCGAGCTGGCGGCAATCGTGGGGGCGGTCCTGGCCGCCAGGCTCGCACGCCTGCCAGTGCTGCTTGACGGCTACACCTGCACGGCCGCCGCCGCGGTGCTCCACAAGCTCCGCCCCGACCTGCTCGACCATTGCCAGGTCGGACACTGCTCGGCCGAGCCCGCCCACGCGCGCCTGTGCGAGCGAATCGGCAAGCGCCCGATCCTCGATCTCGACATGCGGCTGGGCGAAGGCACGGGTGCGGCCCTTGCCGTCATGGTCCTGAAGGGCGCAGTCGCCTGCCACACCGGCATGGCGACCTTCGCCGAGGCGGGGGTGAGCGGGAAAGGCGGCTGACGCTGACTACCGCCAGCGCTTGCGCGGCTGCGGGCCGGCGGCGGTCATCGTGGCGGCACGCTCGTCCTTGTGGCGGAAAATGATGCGCCCGCGCTCCAGGTCGTAGGGCGTCATCTCGACCGTCACCCGGTCGCCGGCAAGCGTGCGGATCTTGGCCTTGCTCATGCGGCCCGAGGTGTAGGCGAGGATGCGGTGCCCGTTGTCGAGCCGCACGCGGAAGCGCCGCTCCGGCAGCACCTCCTCGACCGCACCCTCGAATTCGATCAGCTCTTCCTTTGCCATCGGATGCTCCCTTGCCGGATCAGGCGGCGCGGTTTTGATTGAAGCGGAAGCGCCGTCGGTTGCGGCCGCGCTTCGGCGCGCCGGCCGGACGCGGCGCCTGTTCCCGGTCGTTTGCCGGCGCGGGCAGTTCGTCGCCGACCACCGTCAGTCTGCGCCGCGTCAGCCGCTCAATCGCCCGCAGATTGGCGCGTTCCGCCGGGTCGCACAACGAGATTGCCACGCCTGCGGCGCCGGCGCGCGCGGTGCGGCCGATGCGGTGGACATAGCTCTCCGGCTCGTGCGGCAGCTCGTAGTTCACGACATGCGTCACGTCGTCCACGTCGATGCCGCGCGAGGCGATGTCGGTCGCCACCAGCACGCGCAGCGCGCCGGCATGGAAGCTGGCGAGCGCCCGCTGTCGCTGGTTCTGCGACTTGTCGCCGTGGATCGCCTGAGCGTCGATGCCCGACTGGCCAAGCTGGCGCGCCACGCGGTCGGCGCCGTGCTTGGTGCGGGTGAAGACGATCACCCGCGCCATCGCGCGGTCGGCCAGCAGATCGGCCAGCACCGCGCGCTTGCGCGGCTGCTCGACATGGTAGACGCGCTGGTCGATTCGTTCCACGGGCGTCGCGACGGGCGTCACTTCCACGCGCGCCGGGTCGCGCAGCATCTCGGCGGCGAGCCGCGCCACGTCCTCGGGCATGGTGGCCGAAAACAGCAGCGACTGGCGCGCCTTGGGCAGGGCGGCGACGATCCTGCGCACGTCGCGGATGAAGCCCATGTCGAGCATCCGGTCGGCCTCGTCCAGCACCAGGTGCTGCACGCGCTCCAGGCGCACGAAGCCCTGGTTCATCAGGTCCAGGAGGCGGCCGGGCGTGGCGACAAGGATGTCGACGCCGCGCGCCATGGCGTCGATCTGCGGGCGGTGGCCGACGCCGCCGAACACGATCGCCTGCCGGAGGCTCAGGTGGCGGCCGTAGCGGCGGAAGCTGTCGGCGATCTGGATCGCCAGCTCGCGCGTCGGCGCCAGCACCAGCGCGCGGGCGCCGCGCGGGCCGGGGGCCGTGCGGGCGGCGGCAAGGCGATGCAGGATCGGCAGCGCGAAAGCGGCCGTCTTGCCGGTGCCGGTCTGGGCGATGCCCAGAAGATCGCGGCCCGCCAACACCAGCGGGATGGCCTGGGCCTGGATCGGGGTGGGGGTTGCGTAGTTGTCCGCGGCAAGCGCGCGGTGGATCGGCTCGGCAAGGCCGAGCGAAGCGAACGTCGTATCGGTCGTGGTCAAAACAGTTCCTTATGTCCGCTCCCGGCCATTCCAGGGCCGGGCAGACGGATCGTGTCGCAGCTACCCAAGCGCGACTGGGACAGCCAGGTTCAGGGGAGTTGTCTCGGGATGAGGCGCCGGGGCGGCAAGGCCGCAGGGCGCATCGCGCAATCGCGAGAAACCGTGTCGCCGTTTAAATGGAACATTTTTCCCGCCAAGTCAAGCTTTTATCGCACTGCAAAAAAACGGCTTGCCGCAAGAGGCTAAGGCTTCAGCCAGCCGACGATGCGTTCGACCTCGGCAAGGATCGGCTCGGCCAGGGCCTCGGCCCGCCGCGCCCCGTCCCGCAGAACCCCGTCGACATAGCCGGGATCCTTGGTCAGGCGCTGCATCTCCGCGCCGATCGGCCCCAGCACCGAGACCGCCAGGTCCGAGAGGTCGTTCTTGAACGCGGAGAACTGCGCGCCCGCGTATTGCTTCAGCACGCCCTCGCGCGTGCGGTCGCTGAGCGCGGCGAAGATGCCCACCAGGTTGTCGGCCTCCGGCCGCGTCTCCAGGTCCTTGAGGTTGTCCGGCAGCGGATGCGGATCGGTCTTGGCCTTGCGGACCTTGAGCGCGATCGTCTCAGCGCTGTCGGTCATGTTGATGCGGCTGTAGTCGGACGCGTCGGACTTGCTCATCTTCTTCTTGCCGTCGCGCAGGCTCATGACGCGGGTGGCCTCGCCCTGGATGATCGGCTCGATGATCGGGAAGAACTCGACGCCGAAGTCGTTGTTGAACTTCTGCGCAATGTCGCGCGCCAGCTCCAGATGCTGCTTCTGGTCGTCGCCCACCGGCACGTGCGTGGCCTTGTAGGCCAGGATGTCGGCCGCCATCAGCACCGGGTAGACGTAAAGGCCCACCGAGGCGTTCTCGCGGTCCTTGCCCGCCTTCTCCTTGAACTGGGTCATGCGGTTGAGCCAGCCGACGCGCGCCACGCAATTGAAGATCCAGGCGAGCTGCGCATGGGCGCGCACCCGGCTCTGGTTGAACAGGATGTGCTTCTTGGCGTCGATCCCCGCGGCGATGAAGGCGGCCGCCACCTCGCGCGTCGACTTCGCCAGCTCCGCCGGGTCCTGCCACAGCGTGATCGCGTGCATGTCGACGACGCAGAAGATGCAGTCCATCTGGTTCTGCAGCCGCACGAAATTGCGCAGCGCGCCCAGGTAGTTGCCCAGGTGCAGGTTGCCGGTGGGCTGGATGCCCGAGAAGATCAGACTCATCGGCCGAACTCGCTTGGAATCGGGTCGGTGGAAGGGCGGGCTTTATCGCCGCTGGGCGCGCCCGCGGTCAAGTCTTGCGGCTGAGCGCTGCCCGCAAGTCGCGCAGCTGCGCGGCACCCAGCGCCAGGCAGGCCATGGCGAATACCGCCAACCCGACGCCGATCAGCAGCGCCAGCGCCGCGATCCGCGTGAGCGTCGCGGCGCGGAACTGGTCCGCGAGCCCCCACTTCGCCGCAACGAGCGCCAGGACCATCAGCGCGCTCGCGCCCAGGATGCGCGGCAGGCGCCGCTTGAGCCGGCCGTCAGGCCGCAGGAAGCCACGTCGCCAAAGAACGACGCCCAGCGCCAGCGCATTGACCCAGGAGGAAACGGAGGTGGCGATCGCGATGCCGACATGCTGGAACGGAATCATCAGCAGCGCCGCCAGCGCGACGTTCACCGCCATCGCCGCGACGCCCACCTTGACCGGCGTCGCCATGTCCTCGCGTGCGAAAAAACCGGGCGACAGCGCCTTGATCAGCACGTAGGCCGGAAGCCCGGTGGCGAAGGCGGTCAGGGTTGCGGCGGTCTTGTCGACGGCCTCCCAGCCGAAGGCGCCGCGCTGGAACAGGACCGCGATGATCGGCCAGGCCGAGGCCAGGAGGGCCGCCGCGGCCGGCAGGGTCAAGAGCAGCGCAAACTCGATGGCGCGGTTCTGGTTGGCGCGGGCCGCGTCCAGTTCGCCTGCGCGGAGCTGGCGCGACAGGAGCGGCAGCAGCGCCACGCCGACTGCCACGCCGACAACGCTCAGCGGCAGCTGGTTGATGCGGTCGGCGTACCACAGATACGAGATCGCGCCCGAGGGCAGCAGCGAGGCCAGCACGGTGCCGATCCACTGGTTGAGCTGGAACACGCTGGCGCCGAAGATGCCGGGCAGCATCAGCGCGAACAGCCGCCTGATGTCGGGCGAAAGCCGCGGCGCGGGCAGGCGCGGCAGCATGCCCGCCCGCGCCGCGTCTTGCGCCAGCCACAGGAACTGCGTGATGCCGGCGACGGCTACCGCCCAGGAGAGCGCGTGGCCCGGCGTCGTCGTCCAGTGCACGGGGCCGAGCAGCGCCAGGATCATGATGATGTTGAGCAGGATCGGCGCGGCCGCCGCAACGGCGAAGCGGTCGATCGCATTCACAACCGCTCCCAGCATCGACACCAGCGCCATGAACAGCAGGTAGGGAAAGCAGATACGGGTGAACTGGACCGCCAGGGCAAGCTTGTCCGGATCGCCCGCGAAGCCCGGCGCGAACGCCAGCATCAGCCAGGGCATGGCCATTTCGACCAACACGGTGAAGGGCAGCAGCACTGCGAGCAGGACCGAAAGCGCACGGCCGGCGAAGGCGCGCGCGGCGTCCGGCCCCCGTTCGTGCAGCGTGCCGGCGAACAGCGGCACGAAGGCGGCGTTGAAGGCGCCCTCCGCGAACAGCCGGCGGAACAGGTTGGGGAACTGGAAGGCGACGAAGAACGCGTCGGCCATGCCGCCCGCGCCCACCAGGGCGGCCATCATCACGTCGCGGATGAAACCCAGCACGCGGCTGGCCATCGTGTTGGCGCCGATCGTGGCAATGCCGCGAAGAAGGGCCATGGGTTAGGCGTTCCGGACTTGCCGCTGATTCACGGGATATCCCCCGGGCCCGTCACGCCCGGTCTCCGGGCCGGGCATCGACGCTGTTCTGTGGCAAAGAAAGAGTCGGCGTGGATGGCGGGGCCACCGCCGGCCAGAACGAGACAGCAAGACAAGCCCAGCGTCACTCCGCCACGGCGCGGGCGCGCTGGGCTGGCGTGCGCCGGCGCGCAAGCGGTTCCTCGGCCGGGGCGGCCGGCGCCGCGCCCGGCTCGGCGAGCGCGGCCAGCAGGCTCTCGCGCAGCTTCGCCAGCTTGTGTTCTTCGTCCACCTTCATGCCGAAGATGTCCTTGACGTAGAACACGTCGACGACGCTCTCGCCATAGGTCGAGATGCGCGCGGAGGAGATCTGCAGATTGTTGGCGGTCAGCGCCCGCGTCACGTCGTAGAGCAGGCCCGGCCGGTCGCGGCCATTGACCTCCACAACGGTGTGGGTCGCGCTCGCCTTGTTGTCGAACAGCACGCGCGGCGGCACCTTGAAGACGCGGGTGCGGCTCTGGATCGCCGGCGGCTTCGCCAGTTCCTGGCGCGTCCGCAGCTTGCCCGACAGGCTCTGCTCGATACGGGTGGCGAGCCTCGCCAGCTTGTCCGGCCGGTCGAACGCGCCGCCCTCCGCGCTCTGGACCGAGAAGGTATCCAGCGCCATACCGTCGTTGGTGGTGAAGATGCGGGCCTCGACGATGTTGGCCCCGCTCAAGGCCAGCGCGCCGGCGATCTGGCTGAACAGGCCGGGATGGTCCTCGGTGTAGATCGTGACCTCGGTGATCGCACGCGGCCGGTCGACCTTGGTGTCGACGCTGAGCGGCGCCCCGTCCCGGTCGGCGCGACGGATCATGCGGGCGTGCCGCGCCAGGGTCTGGGTGTCGAAGGCAAGCCAGTAGGCAGGCCCGCAGCGCTCGCGGTGGCGCGCGAAGTCGGCCTCGGTCCAATCCTCGAGCTCGGCGCGCAGTTCGTCGAGCCGAGCCTCGGCGCGCGCTCTCAGCCCCTTGCCGGCGGCGGCCAGGCCACCCGACAGCGCCTCCTCGGCGCGCCAGTACAGCTCGCGCAGCAGCGTCGCCTTCCAGTTGTTCCACACGTTCGGACCCACGGCGCGGATGTCGGCGACGGTCAGCACCAGCAGCAGACGCAGGCGCTCCGGGCTTTGCACCAGGGCGCAGAAATCCGTGACCGTCTTGGGGTCGTCGATGTCGCGCTTGAAGGCGGCGTAGCTCATCAGCAGGTGGTAGCGTACCAGCCACGCGACGGTCTCGGTCTCCTCCAGCCGCGGGCACAGCTCGCGCGCGACCTGCTCGCCCAGCACGGAATGATCGCCGCCGCGCCCCTTGGCGATGTCGTGCAGCAGCACCGCCAGGTAAAGAACGCGGCGCGACAGCACCTTGTGCACGACCTCGCTCGAAACCGGATGGTCCTCCTTCAACAGGCCCTTCTCGATCCGGTGCAGGATGCCGATGGCGTAGATCGTGTGCTCGTCGACCGTGTGCACGTGGTACATGTCGTACTGCATCTGGGCGACCACGCGGCCGAAATCGGGCAGGAAGCGGCCCAGCACGCCGGCCTCGTTCATGCGCCGCAAGGTCGTTTCGGGGTCGTGCTCGCTGGTCAGCATCTCCAGGAACAGCCGGTTCGCCTCCGGGTTCTCGCGCAGGCGCGCGTTCACCAGCCGCAGGTCGCGGCGCACCAGGCGCAGCGCGTGCGGATGCAGGTCGAGCCCGTTGGCCTGGGCAACGTGGAACAGGCGCAGGAAGTTGACCGGATCGGCAGCGAACGCATCTTCGCGCTTGGCGTCGAGCCGTCCCTGGTCGACGACGAAATCGCCGAAGTCCCGCCGCCACGGCGCAATGCGCTGCAGCGCCGCCAGCGGCCGGCGCTTGGTCTCGGCGTCGATCGCGGCGCAGATCACCCGCGTCAGGTCGCCGACATCCTTGGCGACCAGGTAGTAGTGCTTCATCAGCCGCTCGACGCGCTTGGTGCCTGCGTGGTCGGTGTAGCCCATGCGCCGCGCGATCTCGGCCTGAACGTCGAAGGTCAGCCGCTCCTCCGCGCGCTCGGTCAGGTAGTGCAGATGGCAGCGCAGGCACCATAGGAACTCCCGCGACTTGACGAAGGTGCGCGCCTCCTCGGCCGTCAGCACGCCGCGCTGGACCAGCGCTTCGGGCTCGCCGATCTTGTAGAAATACTTGGCGATCCAGATCAGGCTGTGCAGGTCGCGCAGGCCCCCTTTGCCGTCCTTGATGTTGGGCTCCAGCACATAGCGCGAGTCGCCCATCCGCTGGTGGCGCTCGTCGCGCTCCTTCAGCTTCGCCTCGATGAAATCGACCGGGTTGCCGCGCAGGAACTTGGCCTCGAACTTCGCCTTCAGCTCGCGGTAGAGGTCCTGGTCGCCCCAGACATAGCGGGCCTCGAGCAGCCCGGTGCGGATCGTCATGTCGGCCTTGGCCTGGCGCAGGCATTCCTCGATCGATCGGGTGGCATGGCCGACCTGCAGGCCCAGGTCCCACAGCATGTAGAGCATGAACTCGACGATCTGCTCGCCGCGCGGCGTCTGCTTGTAGGGCAGCAGGAACAGCAGATCGATATCCGACCGCGGCGCCAGCTCGCCGCGGCCGTAGCCGCCGACCGCCACGATCGCGATCTGCTCGGCCTTGCTGGGATTGGGTGCGCGGAACTCGCGCAGGCTGGCGAAGTCGAACAGCACGCGCACGACCTGGTCGACCAGCAGCGCGCGGGCATGCATCGCCTCGGCCCCGATATTGCGCTGGTCGAAGCGCCGGCGGATCTCGTCCTGGCCGCGCTTCATCGCCTTCTTGAACATGGCGAGCAGCGCCGCGCGGCGCTGGCCGTCGGGCAGCCTGGCCACCGCCTCGGCCTCGGCCATCAGGGCGCGCCGGTCGACGATCGCGCGCGGATTGTCGATCTTTTCCGGACCGGTCATGGCCTACCACATGAGCGCTCGCCCGTCGGGGCCGGCGCGGCGGCCGTTTCGACGCCCGGCGTCACTTAGCGGCGCTGCGCATGCGCGACGTGACGCAGGCCGCGGTCGATCACGTCGGCCAGAATCTGCGCGACGCAGTCGTAGATATCGTCGTTGCCCTTCGTCATCTCGTCCCGCGTCCGGGGGGTCAGGCGGTCTTCCTCCGACCAGTAGCGCATGATTTCGTGGCGCGGGAACAGGTTGACGTCGGGCAGGCCCGCCATTTGCCGCACGGCGTCGACATAGGGCTGGAAGTTGATGAGCCGCGCCGTATCGCGGGCATATTGCGGATCCATCAGGATCAGGTCGGCACCGTGTTCCGATTCCAGCGCCGCGCCCTCCGTCAGGATCTGGGCGAACTCGGCCGGGTCCGTCGCCCGCACCGCCTCGACCGTGCCGGTTTCCCAGATCACCAGCGCAGGGTTGATCTGCGCCACCTCGTGATGGAGCCGGTCCAGCACCATGCGCGCGGTCTGGCGCCGCTGCCCGAGGTTGACGACGTTGACCCTCACTCCGGCCAGCCGCTCGCCCAGCAGCGCGCCCAGGCGCGCCGGCCAGGACTTGGTCTTGCTCGATGCGCCGGTGCCCTCGGTGCTGGAAGCGCCGATGGCCACGATGGTCAGCTGTCCTTCCTCCGCGAGGCGGCGCGCGGCGTTAGGGAATTCGACCATATCGGCGGTCATGTAGGCGGGGACGCGGCAAAGTTCGGGGACCTTCGCCTCGGATGCCTGCCCCGACCGAGTCGGAGCGAGGGCGAACCAAACGGCTCCGGCGAAAATGCCCAAAGTCAGCAATCGACTGCGCATCCCGCGATCCTCACCTTCGGGCGGCACGCCGGGTCCGCTCCGCTTGGCGCACCCAGGTCATCGCAGCCGCTACGGCTGCCATCATCGCAATTCCGGCCGCCGACACGCCCAGGTGGACGACGATCCGCGAGCTGATCTCGACCAGGACCAAATGCCCCAAATAGGACAGAAATATACCCATGCAGAAAATATAAAGCGAGTTCTGGCCTATCCGGATGACCGGTCTCGTCGCAGCCGAGGCAAGCCAGACGGCGCCCGGCTTGATCAGGTAGGCTGCCAGATAGGCGAGGGCGAGAAAGTTAACGAGCCGGTAAACCCCCAGGGCGGTCTTGCTGCCTCCGGGGCCCCAGTAGACCACGCGGCTTACGCGCGGAAAGTCCAGGCCGTAGGTATACTGCATCCATAAGAACAGCTTGGCCGAAGCGCAGAGCACCAGGATCGCGGCGCAAAGCCAGACCAGCCATCGCCGGTGCAGCCAGGGCAGCCATGGCTTATCGCGCGGGAAGCCCAGGCAGGCCCCGATCACGAACAGGAACTGCCAGCCTGCCGGGCTGAAGAACCACGCGCCGTTGGGATAGGTCGGAAAATTGAGGTGGTAGCGAAGCGTCAGGACCCAAAGCGCAAAGGAAAGCCCGATTATTGCCCACGGGAACCGCGCGATCAGGGGCAGGACGGCGATAAGCCCCAGCATCAGCACGATGTAGAGCGGCAGGATATCCATGAAGGCGGGTTGAAAGGTGAGCGTCAGGGCGTGCGCGACCGCCAGATGCGGCGTCTTCAGGAACTCGTCGACCCCCGTCTCTTCGAGGAACATCGGGTTGGCCAGGCGCTCCGCGCTCAGCGAGACCTGGGCCATGAAGGCCACGAAGATGAAGACATGCGCCACATACAGCACCCAGCACCGGGCGAAGATCCGCAGCGCCGTCAGGACCGGCCCGAGCCGCTGCGACATGCCGCCGAAGACCAGCGCCGCCGTGTAGCCGGAGATGAACACGAAGATCTCGGCGGCGTCGCAGAAGTTCCAGCTGCCGACCGTGGCATAGGCCAGCTTGTTGCCGGGAATATGGTCGATGAAAATGAAAATCAGCGCCATGCCGCGGAAGAAGTCGAGCCGCAAGTCGCGATCGGCAGCCGGGGAAGTCGTCGGCACAGCGGACATCTGGCCAATTATCCTTCTGAATCCCGGCGGTTTTTCCGGGTCGTAAGCACCGCAGCCCAGATAGGACGGCAACCCGCCGGGCGCAACCGGTCACAACAAAAACCGGCAAAATCCGCGTGACTCGTAGGCGGCTCTTTAGGACTATGGGCCTACCCTCGCCCGTTGGCTATACAAGCTGCACCGGCGAGGAGCGCGGCGGGTCAACGAACGAGGCGTGCCTTGCGTTTGCTGTCTAGGGCCGCGGCCGCGGTCTTGCTGGCGGGAATCTTCCTGTCGGCGCAAGGCATCGCGGCCGCCCAGGGCCAAGTCACCGCTGCCTTGGCGGTCAGCGAGCCGCGCGAACCCATGTTGGGCCGCAGGGATTGCGCCTGCCCCGGCCGCGTCGCGCGGCTCGACGGATTGCCCAATCGAACGCTCTTGAAGCTCAAGGACGAGGATAATCTGCGGATTGTCGCAATCGGATCGTCCTCGACCGAGGGGATCGGCGCCAGCAGGCCTGAGTTCTCCTATCCCAGCCAGTTGCAGGCCGAGCTGACGCGCCGCTTTCCGATGAGCGCGATCCGCGTGATCAACAAGGGGATCGGCGGCGAACTCGCCAGCGACATGCTAGCGCGGCTGCAGCGCGACGCGATCGACCTGCGCCCCGACCTGGTGGTCTGGCAGACCGGCACCAATGACGCGCTGCGCGGGGTGCCGGCCGGCGAGTTCCTCGCGGTCCTGCGCGAAGGCGTGCGCCGGCTCCATGAAGCGGGGATCGACGTCATGGTCGTCACGCCTCAATACACGCCGCGGATCGCCGCCGCCGGCGCTGCGCCTTATCCCGAGCTGTTCGCCCACCTCGCGCAGGACCTCGGCATTGCCGTGTTCCATCGCCAGAAGGTCATGCACGCCTGGGTCGACGCCGGCCGTTTCAGCTTCGATACCATGCTTTCGAACGACCGCTTCCACATGAACGATCGGTCCTATGCCTGCCTGGCGCAGGTCATGGCCGACGCCATCGAGCGCGCCGCCGCCGAATAGCTGCGCCAAGCCGCCCCTTCGCGTCCTCCTTAGCAACCGGACTCTGGCAACCGGATGCTGCCGCCAGGTTGCCTATGCCTGAGGCGCTTATGCAACATATTCGATGAATTATAAGAATTAGTAGCAAATATCTTGCGTCGCGCCTCACTGATAATTAGAGTCATTCGCAACTTGGTTCGCTTGCCGAGGAGTGCAATGGCTACGTGCCTCGATGCAGATTCGCCGCGCCTTCCGCTGTCGCGGGCGCTCTTGGCCGGAACGGCGCTGAGTGTGGTGCTGGGCCTGCCGGCAGGTCCGCCGGCCCGGGCGCAGACCCTGGGACAGCCCACGCAGATGCCGGCGGTGACGACCGAAGCCGAGAAGCCCTACCAGCAATACAGATCCGAACGGCTGCAGTCGAACAAGTTCACCGAGCCGCTGCTCGACACGCCGCAGAGCTTCACCGTCGTTCCGCGCGTGCTGATGGACCAGCAGCAGACCACGACGGTCGACCAGGCGCTCCGCAACGTGCCCGGCATCACCATCGGGGCCGGCGAGGGCGGCGGCCCCCAAGGCAGCCAGTATCGCATCCGCGGCCTGGCCGGCGCCAACGACACCTATGTCGACGGAATCCGCGACACGTTCACACGATTCTCGACCGACTCCTTTGCGCTCGATGCGGTCGAGATCGGCAAAGGCGGCTCCGGCGCGTATAACGGCCGCGGCACCACCGGCGGGTTCATCAACCAGGTGACCAAGGCACCGCGGCTGGAGAACTTCTACGTCGGCACGCTCGGCATCGGCACCGACTGGACCAAGCGCGCCACCGCCGATGTGAACCATGAAACCGGATTCTGGAACGGCGCAGTACGGCTGAACGCAGTCGTGCACGAGAACGAAACGGCCGGTCGCGACGTGATCGATACCAACCGCTGGGGTTTCGCGCCATCGCTCGGCTTCGGGATCGGCACGGGGGATCGGCTCAACATCGGCCTGTTCCACTTGAGCGAGAACAGGATATCGGACTACGGCCAGCCGACCTTGGCCGGGCGGCGGGCGCCGGTCGACCGCGACAACTGGTATGGGTTCCGCAACCTGAATACCGACGAGGTCGACAGTACGGCCCTGACGGTCAAATACGAGCACGATTTCGACGACATGGCGACGGTGCGCAGCGTCGGCCGCTATTCCTACAATACGCGCTACGCCATCGTGACGCCGCCGCGCAATCCAAGCGTCGCCGCGAACACTGTCCAGCACAATCCGACCGGGCGCGACATCGAGAGCACGCTGCTGATCAACCAGACCGATGTCGTCTCGCGCTTCAAGTCCGAAGCCGGCGGCGTGCAGCTCACCTTGAACGCCGGCATCGAGGTCTCGCGCGAGAGCTACGACACGCAGCTACTCGCCTTTACACCGACGCCGGCGCTCGGCCGACTGTTCAATCCTGACCCGGACGCGCGGTATTTTCCGGCGGTCAATCTCGGCAACCTGACGGAGACGCTGGCGCATGGCCAGGCGGGATTCGGGTTCGGTACGCTCAGTTTCGGCGATGTCATCGACTTCACGGCCGGGATACGCTACGACCGCTATGCCGCGCACTCCAGCGTCTTCGCGGGAGGCACGCAGCCGACGTCGAGCGCAAGACGCGTCGATACGGAACCCAGCTACAAAGTCGCGGTTGTAGGCAAGCCGCTGCCCTATGGCAGCGTCTACTTTTCGTACTCGACCTCCTTCAATCCCTCGGCAGAGGAGGTCGCGATCACGCCTGCGACCGATACCACTCCGCCCGAGACGAACCAGACCTACGAGTTCGGCACGAAATGGGAGGTCCTCGACCGCAAGCTCGCGCTCAACGCGGCCGCGTTCTGGATCGACAAGCGGAACGCGCGCAGCGGCACGGATCCGATCACCGGCGACACCGCCAATGTCGGCGCCGCCTGCGTGCGCGGCATGGAAATCGGCGCGACGGGCTACCTCATGGACAAGTGGCAGGTCTTTACCGGCTATACCTATCTCGACAGCGAGATTCTCAAGTCGGCGACGGCGGCCGAGATCGGCAAGCGCCTCAACAACGTGCCCACCCACTCTTTCAGCCTGTGGTCCACCTACGAGACGCCCTGGGATATCCAGGTCGGCTTCGGCGTCCAGTATGTCGGCCATCGCCACTTCACCAACGCCAATAACGGGCTTGAGGATCCGGGCTACGTGCTGGTCGACGCAATGGTCGCCTACCACGTGACCGAGAACATCGACCTGCGCTTCAACGGCTACAATCTCGGCAATGCGGACTACATTTACTCGGCGCATGCCGGCGGCGCGCACTACATCCCCGGGCCCGGGCGCTCGGGCCTTATGACCGCCAGCTTCAAATTCTGACCGGGCCGTTCGACGGTCCACTGCCGGGAAGGGCCGCGGCCGCCATGCCGCGGCCCTTCTCGTCTTGCATCTTGCCATCGCCCGGAATCGCCGGTACTAAATGCAATTGATACGCTTTCGCAAGAGGCAGAGCCCTGATGTTGCTGCATATTCCCGCGGTGCTGACGCCCGACCAGGTGGGGCATTGCCGCCGGGTGCTGGATCAGGCCGAGTGGGTGGACGGCAAGGTAACCGCCGGCTTTCAGTCGGCCAGGGCCAAGAACAACGCCCAGGTACCGGAAAGCCATCCGGCAGCGCGCGAACTGGGCGAGCTGGTGCTGGAAGCGCTCGAGCGCAACATGCCGTTCGTCGCGGCCGCTCTCCCGCTCAAGGTTTTCCCGCCGCTGTTCAATCGTTACGCGAGCGGCCAGCACTTCGGCAATCACGTCGACAACGCCCTTCGCCAGGTGCCGGGACGCCCGCATCGCGTCCGCACCGACCTGTCGGCCACGCTGTTCTTGAGCGCGCCCGAAGAATACGACGGCGGCGAACTGGTCATCGACGACACATACGGCGCGCATACGGTCAAGCTGCCGGCCGGCGACATGGTGCTCTATCCCTCCGGCAGCCTGCACCGCGTCGAGCCTGTTACGCGCGGGGCGCGCGTGGCCTCGTTCTTCTGGATCCAGAGCATGGTGCGTGACGACGGCCAACGCAGCTTGCTGTTCGACCTCGACAACGCCATTCGTCGGGTCGGCCAGGCGCTGCCCGATCATCCCGCCACCGTTGAGTTGACCGCCGTCTATCACAACCTGCTGCGCCGGTGGGCCGACGCCTGAGGGCGGGAAATCGCGGAAATCCGTCGGGCCGGCTGGGCCGAAATCACAGAAAAGCCTTAAATCCGGCATACCCGCACCATAGTCGACCGCTGTACTGAGGCTTCTAGACCTCCCCTCTAGTGAGAGGCCGCATCCCCCCGCGGCCTTTCTAGCAGCCGAACGAAGGCTGTGATCGACGGCCGCTCGGCCCCCCCCGAGCGGCCGTTACTTTTTTCTTTCGCCCGCGCCTGCCCGGCGATGCCTGTATGATGCGGCGCCTCACCCAGCGCCCACGCGACCGCATGACCCCTCCCGCCGATTCCGCCACGCCGCCAGCGCTGTTCGCCGGCAAAGGGCTTTGCTGCCGGCGCGGCGGACGCGACGTGTTCGCAGGCCTCGATTTCGCGCTCGCCGCCGGCGAGGCACTGGTGCTCACCGGGCCCAACGGGAGCGGCAAGTCCAGCCTGTTGCGCGTCATGGCGGGGCTCTTGCCGCCCGTCGCAGGCCGGCTTTTCTGGCAGGGCGCGCCGGTCGGCGAGGATCGCGAGGCCCATCGGGCGCGGCTTGCCTATCTCGGCCACCAGGACGCGGTAAAGCCGGCCCTGGGCGTGGCGGAGAACTTGCGCTTCTGGATCGATTTCGCGGACGGCGATCCTGCGGCCGGCGAAGCTGCGCTGATGCGGTTCGACCTGCAGGCGCTCGCGCTGCTGCCGGCGCGCTACCTGTCGGCCGGCCAGCGGCGGCGGCTGGCGCTGGCGAGAGTGGTGGCGGTGCCGCGCGCGCTCTGGCTGCTCGACGAGCCCGCAACCGGCCTCGACCGGCAATCGGTCGGCGCTCTCGAGCACGCCATCGCCGCCCACCGCGCCGCTGGCGGGGTGGTCGTGGCCAGCACCCATGGCGGCCTCGCGATCGCCGGCGCGCAGCACCTCGATCTCGGCGGGACGCCGGAGGATGCGGCATGATTCCGCTGGCGGCCATCGTTGCGCGCGACCTGCGCCTGGCGCTGCGCCAAGGCGCCGACGCCGCCATGGCGGTGCTGTTCTTCGTCCTTGCGGTCGCGCTCTTTCCCTTCGGCGTGGGGCCCGAGGCCAACGTGCTGGCCCGCATCGCGCCGGGCGTGCTGTGGGTAATGGCGCTGCTCGCCGCGCTGCTGTCGCTCGACCGCATGTATCAGCAGGACTTCGAGGACGGCGCGCTCGAGCTGATCGTCCTTTCGCCGGTGCCCCTGCCGCTGGTCGTCCTCGCCAAGGCGCTGGCGCACTGGCTGGTCGCGGGCCTGCCGCTGGTGACCGCGGCGCCGTTCCTGGCCGTGCTGCTGCAGCTTCCGGCCGAGGGCTTTGCAACCCTGATCGGCGCGATGCTCCTTGGCACGCCGGTGCTGAGCCTGGTCGGCGGCGTCGGTGCGGCGCTGACCCTCGGCGCCAGGCGCGGCGGCGTGCTGATCGCCCTACTGGTGCTGCCGCTTTACGTGCCGGCGCTGATTTTCGGCGCCGCCGCGGTCGAAGCGGCGCTGTCCGGTGCCAGCGCGAGGCCGCACTTGCTTCTGCTCGGCGCCCTGCTGGCCGCAGCCCTGCCGCTCTGCCCGATCGCCGGCGCCGCGGCATTGCGCCAGGCGACGGAATGAAGAATGCACGCGATTAACCTTAATACTTCATGAATACCTATACTAGTTGGCTAAAAAT
>CAYMTM010000016.1:0-14352 GCA_964393375.1 uncultured Rhodospirillaceae bacterium | reverse complement strand
AAAAATTCGATTGCATTTTAGCCTCTTCATGCTTAAGACTTGCAACGTCCTGGCACGCGGCGCGTAAGGCTTGCCAAAGGCAGGTTAGCCCGGCTTCAACAGGTAGCAGGAGCCCCAGATGGCCGTGATCAACGGCACGCCCGGCAACGACAATCTCGACGGCACCCAGGGCAAGGACATCATCAGCGGTCTGGCGGGCGACGATTTCCTGCGGGGGCTCGGCGGCAAGGACACGCTCAACGGCAACGGCGGCGACGACACGCTCGAGGGCGGCAAGGGCGCCGACCGGCTGTACGGCGGCGCCGGGAACGACTGGGCGGCGTATTTCGGCTCGCGCTACGGCGTCGACGCCAATCTCGCGACCGGCCGGGGCCATGGCGGCGACGCCGAGGGCGACCGCTACTATTCGATCGAGAATCTCGTCGGCTCGTTCCACGACGACTACCTCTACGGCGACGGCAACGACAATTTCCTGGTGGGCCTGTGCGGCGACGACCAGCTCGTGGGGGGCGGCGGCAACGACGTCCTGGTGGGCCAGGAAGGCAATGACCGGATCTACGCCGAGGACGGCGACGACGTGCTGAACGGCGGGCCGGGCGCCGATCACATGGACGGCGGCAACGGCTCGGACTTCGCGGACTACAACGAATCGCCCGAGGGCGTGCATGTCGACCTGCGCCTGAGCGGTCCGCAGTCGAGCCCCGGCTGGGCGGACGGCGACGTGCTGTACGCGGTCGAGAACGTCTGGGGCAGCTTCTACGGCGCCAACACGCTGCAAGGCAACGACGCCGACAACATTCTCGTCGGCTACGACTTCGACGACACGCTGTTCGGTTTCTGCGGCGACGACGGATTGATCGGTGGCGGCGGCAACGATACGGCCAACGGCGGCGCCGGCAACGACTGGCTCGAGGGCGACGCGGGCGACGACACGCTCTTCGGCGTCCAAGGCAACGACGAGCTGACGGGCGGCGCCGGCAACGACATTGTGCGCTCGGGCGGGCACGACGACGTGGCCCATGGCGACGGCGGCAACGACAACGTCTTCGGCGGCGACGGCGACGACTGCGTGTTCGGCGATGACGGCGACGACGTGGTCTGGGGAAATCGCGGGTTCGACACGGTTTTCGGCGGCGACGGCAACGACACGGTGATCGGCGGCAGCGGGGACGATTGGCTGGACGGCGGCGACGGCAACGACGTCGTGCGCGGCGGCGACGGCGCCGACCTGGTGATCGGCGGCGACGGCAACGACACGATCTTCGGCGGCGCCGGTCCCGATACGCTGATCGGCGGCGCGGGCGACGACACGATCTGGACCAACCTGGACAGCGACACCGACGTGATCGTGATCCAGTCCGCCCTCGACGGCGCCGATGTGATCGTCGACTTCCGCGCCGAGGACAAGATCGACATGTCGGCCTTCGGCTTCTCCAGCTTCGCCGACGTGCAGGCAATCCTGTCGAACGACGCCAGCAACCATGCCGTGCTGACTTTCTCGGCCGGCAACACGCTGACGATCAACAACCATTCGGCCAGCTTCCTGACCGAAGCCAATTTCATCCTTTAAGGGGCCGCTTCCGAAAGAACCAAGGGGAATCGAACGGTCGCATTCGCCCGCGATCGTCCTGGGCCGGACGGGCAGAACGCCCCTCCGGCCTTTTTCCTGTCCGATCACATCTGCGCGGCGCGGTGCGACGCCGCCTTGTCTTGGCGGGCATGGCGGCGCAAAGTCCTTCCCATGCATCGCTTCGCCAATCCCGGCCGCTTCCTGCGCATCGCCGCGGTCGCGCAGCCGATCGCCGCGGTCGTGCTGGTCGCCGCGCTGGCGATCGGGCTTTACCTTGCGCTGTTCGTTTCCCCTGCCGACTATCAGCAGGGCGATTCGGCGCGGATCATGTACGTGCATGTGCCGGCCGCTTGGATGGCGCTGTTCGTCTACACCGCCATGGCGGCGGCGAGCGCGGTGGCGCTGATCTGGCGCCATCCGCTGGCGGAAGTCATAGCCAAGTCCTCCGCGCCGATCGGCGCCTGCTTCACCTTCCTGGCGCTCGTCACCGGCTCGCTGTGGGGCAAGCCGATGTGGGGCACCTACTGGGTGTGGGACGCGCGGCTGACCTCGGTGCTGGTGCTGTTCTTCCTCTATCTCGGCTACATCGCGCTGGTGAACGCCTTCGACGACGAGCAGCGGGGTCTGCGCGCCGCCTCGATCCTGGCGCTGGTCGGCTTCGTCAACGTGCCGATCATCAAGTTCTCGGTTGACTGGTGGAACACCTTGCACCAGCCCGCCAGCGTCATCCGCCTGGGCGGGCCGACGATCCATCCCTCGATGCTCTGGCCGCTGCTGGCGATGGCGGTGGCGTTCAAGGCCTACTACGTGGTCGTGCTTCTGCTGCGCGTCAGGGCCGAACTGGCCGCCCGCCGCGCGCGGGCGTTGCGGTTGGCGCGGGCCGGGGCGTGAAGCGGGAACGGCGCGCCGCCGGGGGTGCTTGTTTCAACGATATCAGTGCCTTGGGGTCCCCTCGACTCAAGGGGCGCGGGCGCTAGAATGCCGGCCAAATCGGGGACGGAACCGACGGGACAAGGGACTGGTTTGGACGCGATCACGAACTTCCTGGCGATGGGCGGCTATGCGGCCTTCGTGTGGCCGGCCTTCGGCATCACGGCGGCGGTTCTGGTGGGACTACTGCTCGCATCATTGCGCGACTTGAAGGCGCGCGAGGCCGAACTCAACAGCCTGCCGCCGCTGCCCGGCCGCGGCGCGCGTCTGCGCGATCCCAAGCCCGCCCCCAACTCCGCCCCCACCAGGGCCGCGCCGTGACCCGCAAGCGGCGGCGCCTCTACGTCGTCCTTGCGGCCATGCTGTGCCTCGGCGCGGCGGTCGGGCTGGTGCTGATGGCGTTCCAGGACAGCATCGTTTTCTTCCGCAGTCCCAGCGACATCGCCGACAAGCCGCTCGCGCCCTCGCAGCGGTTCCGCCTGGGCGGCTTGGTCGAGGAGAAGAGCGTGCGCAAGCTCGACGGCGGCACGACCACCGCCTTCCGCGTCACCGATCTCTCGAAGTCGATCGAGGTGACCTATCGCGGCATCCTGCCCGACCTGTTCCGCGAGGGGCAGGGCGTGATCGCCGAGGGCAGGCTGGGGCCGGACGGCGTATTCGTGGCCTCCGAGGTGCTGGCGCGGCACGACGAGAACTACATGCCGAAAGAGGTCGCCGACGCGCTCAAGAAATCCGGGCAGTGGAAGGACACGCCGCCCGGCCAGCCCGGCAAGCAAGGAAAGGCGCAGCCGTGATCGCCGAACTCGGCCATTTCGCGCTGGTCCTGGCGCTGGTCGCGGCGCTGGTGCAGGGCAGCGTGCCGATGGTCGGCGCCCAACGCGGCGCCACGGCCTGGATGGAGGTGGCGCGGCCGGCGGCGCTGGGCCAGCTCCTGGGCGTTTCGCTGGCATTCGCGGCGCTGATCTTCTGCTATGTCACCTCCGATTTCTCGGTCGCCAACGTGGCGCAGAACTCCAATTCCCTGCAGCCGCTGCTCTACAAGTTCACCAGCGCCTGGGGCAACCACGAAGGCTCGATGGTCCTGTGGGTGCTGATCCTTGCGATCTATGGCGCGGCGGTCGCGCTGTTCGGGGGCAACCTGCCGCCCGCGTTGCGCGCTCGGGTGTTGGCGGTGCAGGGCTGGATCGCGATCGGCTTCCTGCTCTTCATCCTCTTGACCTCGAATCCGTTCCAGCGCGTCATCCCGCCGCCGCCCGACGGGCGCGACCTCAACCCGCTCTTGCAGGACATAGGGCTGGCGATCCACCCGCCCTTCCTCTATCTCGGCTATGTCGGCTTCTCGATGGCCTTCTCCTTCGCCGTCGCCGCGCTGATCGAGGGACGCATCGACGCGGCCTGGGCGCGCTGGGTCCGGCCGTGGACGCTGCTCGCCTGGTGCTTCCTCACCTGCGGCATCGCCATGGGCAGCTACTGGGCCTACTACGAACTCGGCTGGGGCGGCTGGTGGTTCTGGGACCCGGTGGAGAACGCCTCCTTCATGCCGTGGCTGGTGGGCACGGCGCTCTTGCATTCCGCAACGGTGGTGGAGAAGCGCGACGCGATGAAGAGCTGGACCATCCTGCTCGCGATCGTCGCCTTCTCCTTGAGCCTGATGGGAACGTTCCTGGTGCGCTCGGGCGTGCTGACCTCGGTGCACGCCTTCGCCACCGATCCCGCGCGCGGCGTGTTCATCCTGATGCTGCTGGCGCTCACCACCGGCGGGGCGCTGACGCTCTACGCGATCCGCGCGCCGACGATGAAGACCGGCGGGCTGTTCGCCCCGATCAGCCGCGAAGGCTCGCTGGTGCTGAACAACCTCTTGCTCGCGACGGCCACGGCGACGGTGCTGTTCGGCACGCTCTACCCGCTGCTCAGCGACGTGATGGGCGGCGACAAGCTGTCGGTGGGCGCGCCCTATTTCAACCTGACCTTCGTGCCGATCATGGTGCCGCTGATCGTTGCGATGGCGGTGGGGCCGCTTTTGTCGTGGAAGCGCGGCGATCTTGCGGGCGCGCTGCAGCGCCTGATGGCGGCCTTTGCCATCGCGGTCGTAGTCGCGCTGGCGACGCTCTGGTTCGCGCGCGGCGGGCCGGTCCTGGCGGCGTTCGGGTTGTTCCTCGCGGCGTGGCTGTTCTTCGGCACCTTGACCGAGTTCGCCGAGCGCATCCGCCTGTTCCGCAGCAGCCTCGCCGACAGCATCCAGCGCGCCGCCAGCCTGCCGCGCGCGTCCTACGGCATGCTGATCGCCCATGCGGGCATGGCGTTCACCGTGGCCGGCATCACGGCAACGGCGGCGTGGGAGAGCGAGTCGATCCAGAACATGAAGCCGGGCGACCGCGCGCGGCTCGCGGGCTACGAATTTACCCTCGCGGGCGTGCGCCAGGGCATCCAGGGTCCGAATTACACGGCCGAGCAGGCGGGCATCGTGGTTTCGCGCGGCGGGCAGGACATCGCGGTGCTCGAGCCGGCCAAGCGCTTCTACCCGGTGCAGCGCCAGGCCACCAACGAGACCGCGATCGCCACGATCGGCTTCACCGACCTCTATGCGGCGCTGGGCGAAGGCAACGCGCAGAGCGGCTGGACCGTGCGCCTGTACCACAAGCCGCTGGTGACCTGGATCTGGCTGGGCGCGGCGCTGATGGCGGCGGGCGGCGTGGTCAGCCTCAGCGACCGGCGCTTCCGCATCGGCGCACCGGCGCGCGCGCGGCGGATCGCGCCGGACGCCGCCGGCCAGCCGGCCGGGGACGACTGAATCGTGGCCGAGCAGGCCGCGACCGCGCCTGTCCCGCCGCGCCGGCGCGTCCTGCTGCCGCTGCTGGCGGTGGCGCTGTTCGCGATGATCGTCGCGATGTTCTGGGTGGGCTTGGGCCTCGACCCGCGCAAGCTGCCGTCGGCCCTGCTCGACAAGCCGGTGCCAGAATTCGACCTGCCGCCGCTGCACGAAGGCGAGCCCGGCTTGAAGGCGGCCGACCTGAAAGGCCAGGTGACGCTGGTCAACGTATTCGCCTCGTGGTGCGTGCCCTGCCGGATCGAGCATCCGTTGCTGCTGCGCCTGGCGAAGGAGAAGAAGGCCCAGGTCGTGGGCATCGCCTGGAAGGACAGGCGCGCCGACGCCCAGGCTTTCCTCGACGAACTCGGCAATCCCTATGCCCGCATCGGGTTCGACGGCAGCGGGCGCGTGGGCATCGACTGGGGCGTCTATGGCGTGCCCGAAACCTACCTCGTCGATCGCGAGGGACGCATCCGCTACAAGGTCGTCGGGCCCTTGATGCCCGAGGAGCTCAACGAGCGCGTCCTGCCGCTGATCGAGAAGCTGAAGAAGTGAAGCGGGCCGCGCGATTGCCTTCCTCGTCATGCCCGGGCTTGACCCGGGTAACCGCGCTTCCTCGTTCCATCGCCTTCGGGGTGGATGGCCGGGTCAAGCCCGGCCACGACGGAAGAAGGACATGGCGCGCGTTCGCCGCCTTCCTTCTCGCCCTCGTGCTGATCGCCCCTGCCCTCGCCGTCGAGCCGGACGAAGTGCTGAAAGACCCCGCGCTCGAGGCGCGCGCGCGCGAGCTGAGCAAGGAGCTGCGCTGCCTGGTCTGCCAGAACCAGTCGATCGACGACTCCGCGGCGCCGCTCGCACGCGATCTGCGCGTGCTGGTGCGCGAGCGGCTGGCGGCGGGCGATAGCGACCGCCAGGTGCTGGACTACCTGACGCAACGCTACGGCAGTTTCGTGCTGCTGAAGCCGCCGATGAAGCCGGCGACCTACCTTCTCTGGTTCGGGCCGGCGCTGGTGCTGGTGCTGGGCGCGGCGGGACTGTTCGTGCTCGCGCGCAGGCGCGGCCGGGCGCCGGCGGCGATCGCGCCGCTGACCGCCGACGAGCGCCGCCGGCTCGACGCGCTGCTCGCCGACGGCGCGCCGTCGGCGCAAGGGCGCAAGCCATGATCTTCTGGATCGTCGCCATCCTGCTCGCCGGCGGGCTGGGCTTGGCGATGGCCCGTCCGTTGCTGCGCGGCACGGCGCAGCAGACGGCGTCGCGCAGGGCCTACGACATGCAGGTCTATCGCGACCAGCTCGCCGAGATCGAGCGCGACCGCGCGCGCGGCGTCTTGAGCGACGACCAGGCGCAGGCGGCGCGGCTCGAAGTCGAGCGGCGATTGCTCGCTGCCGCCGGCGCCGATAAGGGCCAGCCGGTCGGCGCCTCCGGCGCCGCGCCGCTGGTCGCGGCCGGCATTGCGATCGCGGCGCCGCTGCTGGCGCTTTCGGTCTATGCCCAGCTCGGCCGGCCGGGCGTGCCGGGCCAGCCCTTCGCCCAACGCATGGAGCAGCGCAGCGCGGTCACGCAGCCGCCGCCCGACCAGCACCCCGCCGGCGGCGGGACGACCGAGTCGATGCAGTCGCTGACCGAGCGCCTGGCCAAGCGGCTGGAGGCCAATCCGGGCGATCCCGAAGGTTGGTCGCTGCTCGCGCGCTCCTACCAGCAACTCAACCGCCATCGCGAGGCGGTGACGGCGCTGGAACGCGCGGTGGCGCTTACCCAGCGCGACCCGCAGCTGGTCGCGGCGCTCGGCGAGGCGCGCATCATGGCCGCGGACGGCACCGTCCCGGCCCAGGCGCGCGCGGAGTTCGATGAGGTGCTGAAGCAGCAGCCCAAGGACCCGCGCGCGCGCTTCTATGTCGCGATCGCCGAGGCGCAAGCCGGAAAGATGAAGGAGGGGCTCGACCTGCTGGTGGCGCTCGCGCGCGACACGCCGCCCGAGGCACCCTACCTGCCGATGCTACGCGAGCGCATCGGCGCGATGGCGAACGAGATGAAGCAGGATCCGGCGAAGCTGCTGGCAAGCCTGCCGCGCCCGATCGAATCTGCCGCCGCGCAGGCTGCTCCGCCGCAGACTGCGCCGCAGCAAGCGGCGGCGCCGCGGCCGGAACGCGGTCCGACGGCGGCGGATGTCGCGGCGGCGCAGAACATGTCGGCCGGCGATCGCCAGGCGATGATCCGCGGCATGGTCGACGGGCTTGCCGCGCGCCTGGATGGCGACCCCGGCGACGTCGAGGGCTGGCTGCGCTTGATCCGTGCCTACAAGGTGCTGGGCGAGGACGCCAAGGCCTCGGAGGCCGCGGCCAAGGGGGCCACGGCCAACCCCGCGGCGCGCCCGCGCATCGTCGAGGCTGCACGCCAGCTCGGCGTCGCGGTGGCCTCCGTGCCGGCGCAGGCGGCGGCGCCCTCGCCGGTGCTCGACGCTGCGATGATCCGCGCCGGCAAGCCGGGCGCGGATATCGAGGCCTATCGCCGCCGCCTGGACGGCAATCCCAACGACCGCGCGGCCCTCTGGCAGGTGGGCCTGGCCGAGGCGGCCAGCGGCAACCGGATCGGCGCTGCCGAATTATGGGGCAGATTGCTCGGCCAGTTCGATCCCGCCTCGCCGGAATATGCCGCCCTGCGGGAAAGGCTGGACGCGCTCAAGCGGGGCGGCTGACGGGCCGCCGCCGATTCGCGATAAATCGTTGACAGCCCAGGTCGATTCCAGTATCGGTCGCGTGATGGTTTCCTGGTTCCTCAGGATCGAGCGACGACGACGTACGGGTTTGGGCGCCCAGCCCTAGACCGTTCGTCGAGCCTTTGCGCGTCCAACGCGCACCCAAATCCCCTCTAGGTCCGACGACGGCCTGCGCTCAAGCGCCCGGCTTTGCGTGCCGTCGTTTCGTCGTTCACCCGAGGACTCTGTCCATGTACCAAATCACCGCCGAAATGCCCGAGGACGGGCCTGCCATCGAAGACCTTCTCGACCAGGCCTTTGGCGCCAACCGGGAGTCGAAGACTTCCTACCGGTTCCGCGAGGGCGTCGGCGCGCTCGATGACCTGAAGCTCGTGGCGCGCGCGACGGAGGCGGGAGCGCGCGAACGGCTGGTCGGCACGCTGCGCTTTTGGCCGGTCACCATCGACGGCCGGACGCTCGGCCTCGGCACCAGGCCCGCGTTGCTGCTGGGTCCGCTTGCCGTCGCGCCCGACCTGCACGGCAAGGGCATCGGCGCCGCGCTGATGCGCGCGGGGCTGGACGCGGCCCGCTGGGCGCGGCACCGGATCGTGCTGCTGGTGGGCGATCTCGGCTATTACGACCGGTTCGGCTTCGCCCCGGCCATGGCGCACGGCCTGTTCATGCCGGGCGAAGTGAAGGAGCGCCTGCTGGTTCGCGAGCTTTTCACCGGCGCGCTCGACGGCATCGCCGGCGAAATCCAGCCCTGGAGGTCGGTTCGCCGACGCAGTCTGCGGGTCGCCTAGTCGGCTCGAGCCGCTGACGGGAGGCGCGCATGGCTGAAGCCGGCGCGCCCGTGTTCGAGCGTCGCGCGGGCGGATATCTCATCAGCACCGACCGCGGGAAGCTCGATGTCGACGCGATCTTCCGTTTCCTGCACGACGACGCCTACTGGTGCAGGGGCATCCCGCGCGAGCGGGTCGAGCGCGCGATCGCGTGTTCGCTGTGCTTTGGCGGTTACGCGCCGGACGGGGTGCAGGCCGGCTTTGCGCGCGTCGTCACCGACTACGCCAGCTACGGCTATATCGCCGACGTGTTCGTGCTGCCGGAATTCCGCGGGCGCGGCCTGTCCAAGCAGCTGATCGCGGCGATCCTGGCGCATCCGGCGCTGCAAGGCTTCCGCCGCTGGACCCTGGCCACGCGCGATGCGCACAGCCTCTACGCCCAGTTCGGCTTCAAGCCGTTCGCGCGGCCGGAATGGGCGATGGAGCGCTTCGACCCTTCGGTCTATGGTACGCCGCTCTAGCAGGCTGCTTCCGCCGATGCGATGACCGACCCCCGCACCGCCTTGTTCCAGTGGATCGCCGACCGCTATCCCACGCCGGCGATCACCCGCGGCGGGGCGGCGCGGGCCTTGTGGAAGACTCTGTTCTACGCGGTCGCACCGCAATCGCCGTTTGCCATGCGGACCGCGCAATACCGTCTCTGGGTCGATCCGCAGAAGCGCAAGGACATCGCCCGCACGATCCTGCATCGCGGCGCATACGAACCGATCGAGACCGCCATCATGCTGCGCTGCCTGCGCCCCGGCATGACGGTGGTCGATGTCGGCGCCAATATCGGCCACTACGCGATGGTTGCGGCGCGCGCGGTCGGCCCCACCGGGCGGGTGATCGCCTTCGAACCGGAGACGGAAAACCACGCGGCGCTGGTCGCGAACCTGGCCCTCAACGGCCTGGACAATGTCGTCGCCGAGCGACTTGCTCTTGGCGCCAGGGCCGGCGAGCTGATGCTCTATCGCGATCGCGACAATCGCGGCGGACACTCGCTTGCGGCCGCCAATGTGCAGGCGCCGGCCGGTGCCGCGCCGGTTGAGGCCGCGACCCTCGATGCCTACCTTGCCCGACACCTGCCGGACCGGCGCGTCGGATTCATCAAGATCGACGTGCAGGGCGCCGAAGCCCAGGTGCTGGCCGGCGCGGAGGCCAGGTTGGCGCGCGACCGTCCGGTGGTGCTGGTCGAATTCTGGCCGAGCGGAATCCGCGCGATGGGCGGGGATCCGATGGCGCCGATCGGCCGGATGCTGGAATTGGGCTATGCGATGGCGGTGGTCACGCGCGGCGATCCCGGCCATCTGCGCCCGCTCAGCGATCTGGCGGCGTTGGCGCAGATCGACCTTGCGCATCCCCAGGCTTACGCCAACCTGCTGTTCCGCCCAAACGAAACCGGCCGGGAATGACCCGGCCGGCTCGCAACGCTATGCGGATGACGCAGGCGGCCTAACGGCTGCCATAGCCTCCGCCGCCGCGGTCGCCGCCGCGCGGGCCGCGCGGCCGGTCGCCATAGCCGCCACCGCCGCCGCGATCGCCGTAGCCACCGCCGCCGCCACCGTAGCCGCCGCCGCGCGGGCCGCGATCGCCGTAGCCACCGCCGCCGCCGCCGCCATAGCCACCACCGCCGCCGCCGCCGTAGCCACCGCCGCCGCCATAGCCGCCGCCGCGCGGGCCGCGCGGACGGTCGCCAAAGCCGCCGGGCGTGCGTTCGCGCGCCTCGTTGACCGTTAGGGTGCGGCCGCCCACCACCGACCCGTTGAGCGCCGCCTTGGCCGCCTCCGCTTGCTCCGGCGTTTCCATTTCCACGAACCCGAAGCCGCGCGACTGGCCGGTCATGCGGTCCTGGATCACCTGGGCCGACTTTACCGTGCCGAAAGGCGCGAACATCGTCTCAAGGTCGTTGCTGGTGTGGGCATGAGGCAGATTGCCGACGAAAAGCTTGCTGTTAGCCATCAAACTCGGTCCTTACTCGCTGAAGTCAGATACGCATGGTCCATGAAGCCGGTTGAGCCGGCGCGGATCGCGCCGGGTACGACACGCGGACGAACCCCGCCCGCGAGCAACTGCGCGCGTGCGGCGGAGAGGCCCAGGTTGTTAGTAGGAGAATTGGCGATCGAAAGGCTCAAACTCTTGCTCTTCGCTGCAGGTGGAAGAGCGATACGTCGGCATCGCCTGCCCACAGACCATCGAACAGTCTAACCGATTGCCTTCATGATTAACAGCGGATTTGTCCTGTTCTCGCCGGCCACGGTTTGTTCCTCAGGGGCCGGTCCTTGTGCTAGGCTTATCGAATGCCAGACGACCGCCCGCTTTCGCCAACCGCCCAATCCATCGCGCGGGGCTTGTGCCGGCATCTAGGCCAGGCCGGCTTCAGCACGTTGACCGAATTGGTCCTGCCGAATGGCCGTCGCGTAGATGTGATCGGGATCGACCGTGGCGGCGCCATTGTGGTTGCGGAGGTCAAGACGTCGGCCGCCGACTTCCGGTCGGACCACAAGTGGCAGGACTATCTCGACTACTGCGACCGATTCTATTTCGCCATCGCCGAGGGCTTTCCGGCGGACCTGATCCCGCCGTCCTGCGGCCTGTATGTCGCGGATGCGTACGGCGCCGCGTTGGTGCGCGAGGCGCCCTCGGCCATGGTCGCCAGCGCCCGCCGGCGCGCCTTGCTGCTGCGCTTTGCGATGGTTGCCGCCGACCGCCTGCGCGGCCTCTCCGATCCCGAGGTCGACCGGACCTAGGGGAAACTACCTATCCCTATCGAACCAAGCGCTTGATGGTCGCGCTGGTGCTATGGCCGGGCAGGATATCCGCCAGCAGCACCTTGCCGCCGTACGCCTGCACCACATCCGCGCCAACGACGGTAGCGACGGTGTAGTCCGCGCCCTTGACCAGCACGTCGGGCCGCATCGCGCGAATCAGCTCGATCGGCGTGTCCTCGTCGAATACCACGACCATGTCGACGGACTGCAGCGACGCCAGCACGAGGGCGCGGGCGGTCTCGCCCTGGACCGGCCGGCCGGGTCCCTTCAATCGCGCCACCGAGCCGTCGCTGTTCAAGCCCACCACCAGGCGGTCGACCGCGGCGCGCGCCTGGGACAGCAGCGAAACATGGCCGGGATGCAGCAGGTCGAAACAGCCGTTGGTGAACCCGATCCGCAATCCCTTGCGCCGCCAGCCGGCGATGCGGTCGAGCGCGGCGTGCAGGCCCAGCACCTTCGCCTCCGCACCCATGACCTCGCGCGCATGGAGTTGGTGCAGGATCTCGTCGGGATAGGCGACGGCGGTGCCAACCTTGCCGACCACGATCCCGGCGACCGCATTGGCCAGGCGCGCCGCATCGGCAAGGCTTGCGCCGGCGGCCAGGGCCGCCGCAAGCGCGGCGACCACGGTGTCGCCGGCGCCCGATACGTCGAACACCTCGCGCGCCTCCGCCGGCAGGTGGACCGGAAGGCCCGACTGCTCGACCAGGGTCATGCCCTGCTCGCTGCGCGTGACCAGCATGGCGTCGATGCCGGCCTGCAGCAGCACGCGCCTTGCGGCGTGCTCGATCGCGTCGTCGGACTCCTCGCCGGCCGCGCGCGGCAGGCCAGTGCCGGCGGCGAGCTCCAGCTCGCGGCGGTTGGGGGTCACCACGCTGGCGCGGCGGTAGCGGCGATAGTCGCTGCCGCGCGGATCGACGATCACGGGCTTGTCCTGGTCGCGGGCGCGGTCGATGGCGCGGCGCACCAGCGCGTCGTCCAGCACGCCCTTGGCGTAATCCGACAGCACCACGACCTGGGCGGCGGCTACGGCGCGGTCGATCGCCGCGGCCAGGTTCTTCTCGCTCTCGGCCGACAGCGGCAGGGCGGTCTCGCGGTCCGTGCGCAGGAGCTGCTGGTTGCCGGCCACGAAGCGCGTCTTCAGGGTGGTGGGACGCTGCGCCTCCACCACCAGGCCCGAGGCGACATGCTTGAGCTGCTCGATCGCGCTGACGATCGCCGCTCCGTCCGCGTCGGCGCCGATGACGCCCACCAGCGTCGTCGCGGCGCCCAGCGCCGACAGGTTGCGCGCGACGTTGCCGGCCCCGCCCAGCATCGCCTGCTCGCGCTCCACGCGCAGCACGGCGATCGGCGCCTCGGGCGAGACCCGGTCGACCTGGCCGTAGACATAGCGGTCCAGCATCACGTCGCCGATCACGGCGACGCGCACGCCGGCAAGGCGCGAGACGATGGCGGCCAAGTGGGCGCGTTCGCTCATCGCCCTGTCACACCAGCCCCAGCTCGCGCTCGAGCGCGCCGCAGAGCATCTGCCCCAGCATGATGTGCATCTCCTGGATGCGCGCCGTCACCGTCGACGGCACGCAGATCAGCGGATCGCACAGGCCCTTCATGGTGCCGCCCGAGGCGCCGGTCAGCCCGGCGGCGGCGATACCCAGCTCGCGTGCGGCTTTCAGCGCTTCGATCACGTTGGCGCTGGTGCCCGAGGTCGAGATTCCCACGGCCAGATCGCCGGGCCGGCCCAGCGCGCGCAGCTGGCGCGCGAAGGTCTGGCCGAAGCCCAGGTCGTTGCCGATGGCGGTGAGCGCCGAGCTGTCGGTGGTCAGCGCGACGGCGGCGATCGGCGCGCGGTCCTTGACGTAGCGCACGGCGAGCTCGGTCGCCAGGTGCTGGGCGTCCGCCGCGCTGCCGCCGTTGCCGAAGAACATCAGCTTGCCGCCGCCCCGCACGCTCGCCGCCGCCGCGCCCACCAGCGCCGTGAAGGGCGCACGGCATTGCGCGCGCGTGGCGATCAGCAATTCCGCGTGCTGGTCGAACTCCTCGGCGTAGAAGGCGTCCAGGTCCATCGTCGTCCCGTCACACGAAGCGGCGGAAGTAGTCGATCGTGCGCTTCAAGCCCGTCTCCAGCTCGACCTCGGGCTGCCAGCCCAGCACCTTCTTCGCCAGCGCGATGTCGGGGCAGCGCTGGGTCGGATCGTTGACCGGCAGCGGCCTGAACGCCAGGGTCGAGCGAGACCCGGTCAGCCGGATCACCCGCTCGGCCAGTTCGCGCACCGTCATCTCGGCCGGGTTGCCGATATTGATCGGTCCCGTCACCGTATCCGGCGCCGCCATCAGCCTGACCAGCCCGTCGATCATGTCGTCCACGTAGCAGAAGGCGCGCGTCTGGCTGCCGTCGCCGAAGATCGTTATCGGCTCGCCTTTCAGCGCCTGCATGATGAAGTTCGACACCACGCGCCCGTCGTTCGGGTGCATGCGCGGCCCATAGGTGTTGAAGATCCGCGCGACGCGGATCTTCAGGCCGTGCTGGCGGTGGTAGTCGAAGAATAGCGTCTCGGCGCATCGCTTGCCCTCGTCGTAGCAGGCGCGCGGGCCGATCGGGTTGACGTTGCCCCAGTACTCCTCCTGCTGCGGATGGGTGGTCGGATCGCCGTAGACCTCGCTGGTGGAGGCCTGCAGGATGCGCGCCTTCACGCGCTTGGCCAGGCCCAGCATGTTGATCGCCCCGTGCACCGAGGTCTTGGTCGTCTGCACCGGGT
>CAYMTM010000015.1:31207-37499 GCA_964393375.1 uncultured Rhodospirillaceae bacterium | reverse complement strand
GGCCCCGGGTTCGGGCGCAGCTAATGGACGAGCCGCGCTTCGCTGTCGCGGCGCTGACGCGGTTCGGCGCCGCCTGCTTCCGCGCAGCCGGGGTGCCGGACGACCATGCGCAGCTGATCGTCGACAACCTGATCCGGGCCGAGCTGCGTGGCATCGACTCGCACGGTATCACGCGTATCCCCATCTACACCGAACGCATCCGCCGCGGCGTCGTCAATCCGCAGCCGCGGCTGCGCTTCGAGCGGCGACTGGGGGGCGTCGCTACGCTGGACGGCGATAACGGTTCGGGCGCGGTCGTGGGCTGGCACGCCAACCAGGAGGCCATCCGCCTTGCCAAGGAACACGGCGTCGGCTGCGTCGCCGCGCGCCGCAGCAACCACTACGGCATCTGCTCGATGTACACGATGGAAGCAGCCGCGCATGGGTGCGTCGGAATCAGTTCGACCAACGCGTCGCCGTCGATGGCGGTGTGGGGCGGCCGCGATCCCGTGATCGGGACGAACCCGCTATCCTTCGCAGTGCCGGCCGGTCGGCACCCGCCGATCGTGCTCGACATGGCAACGTCGGTCGTAGCGCGCGGCAAGATAGTCGAGAAGGCCAAGCGCGGCGAGCCGATCCCGCAGGGCTGGGCGCTCGATCGCGCCGGCCGGCCCACCACCGACGCCCGAACCGCCGAGGCGGGCGTGATTCTGCCGCTGGGGCCCAAGGGATCGGGCTTGGCGGTCTTCGTCGACGTGCTGTGCGGGGTGCTGACAGGCGCGGCCTACGGGGGCCTGCTCAACAACATGTACCGCAACTTCACCGATCCTCAGGACATCGGTCATTTCTTCCTGGCGCTGGACATCGCCGCCTTCCAGCCACCGGCCCTTTTCGCCGAGCGCATCGACGACATGATCGACCGCTTAAAGGCTAGCGCGCCGGCGGAAGGGCACGCGGCGGTACTCATGCCCGGCGAGATCGAGGCGCGGCTGGAGGAGCAACTCCTGCGCGAGGGAATCGCGTTGCCGGCCAACGTGCGAGACGACCTGCGCAGAACGGCGGACGCGCTGGGCGTCGCAGCGCCCGACGGGCTGTGACGCGACGGGCTTGACCTGCCGGGGCCGCCGGACTCTATTGCCGGGGGCGAAGCTTGCGGCACCCGAAGGGCAACGCTGATCCGATGTCCATCCAGCGCGAGATCGTCAAAGGTGCGGCGTGGATGGTCGCCGCGCGCTGGGCGGTGCGCGGGATCGGCTTCGTCAGCACGATAATCCTGGCGCGGCTGCTGGTGCCCGCCGATTTCGGCTTGGTGGCGCTGGCGACGATGCTGACCGGGCTGATCGGGGTCTTCAGCGAACTCGGCCTGGTCTATTGGTTGATCCGGGAAGCCGACCCGCGGCGCGAGCATTTCGACACGGCTTGGACGCTGCAGATGATCGTCAACGGTTCGCTGGCGATCGTCGTCGTCGGCCTGGCCCCATTGATCCAAGGCTGGTTCGACAAGCCTGCGCTGGGACCCGTCATGCAGTGTCTCGCACTCGTGCTGGTGCTGCAGGGCGCTGCCAACCCCGGCATCGCCTGGTTCCGCAAGAACATGGACTTCTTCCGCGATTCCCTGACCATCGTGCTTCCCAAGATCGTAGCCTTTGGCGTGACGGTCACGCTGGCACTCCTCCTGCGCAGCTATTGGGCCTTGGTCGCCGGCATATTGGCATTCAACGGCACGTTCTTTGTGCTGTCCTATGTGTTGCATTCGTTCCGGCCCCGCTTTGACCTGTCGAAGGTCGGCGAGATGTGGGCATTCTCATTCTGGAGCCTGTCCCACTCGATCTTCGAGTATCTCGCCGACCAGATCGACACGCTCATCATCGGCCGGTTCAAGACCGCCCGAGAGGTGGGCCTTTACCACGTGGCGAACGACGTCGCCGCCTCGCCGCTGGTCGAGTTGTCGCAGCCGATGTCGCGGGTGCTGATGCCGGCCTATGTCAAGATCATGGATGACCGCGCCGAGCTTTCGCGCATCTTCGCCAAGGTGTTTTCCGGCGTGGCGCTGCTGGCGCTTTCGATCGGTACCGGCGTTGCCTTGATCGCGCACGATGCGGTGGCGGTCATTCTTGGCGCGCAATGGGTGGAGTGCGCGCCATTGATGCAGGTCCTGGCGCCCGCCGCCGCCATGTTCGCCCTGGCGTTCCCGGTCTATGCGCTGCTGACGGCGCTCGGCCGCCCGAGGGTCGCCGCGTACTTGACCTTTGTCCAGGTGGTTCTGCTGGTCGCGGCCATGCTGCCCGCGGCGGCCTATTACGGGCTGGCCGAGATAGCGCTTGCACGTCTGCTGGTCATGATGGTCGTTCTGGCCATGGTGGTGGTCACGTTTGCCCGGGTGACGCGGATGTCGGGACGCACGATTGCCGCCAGCGTTTGGCGACCCATGGTTGCCGCCGCGGTCATGGCGTTGGCGGTGCACGCGGTCCAGGGCTGGACCGCCGATACGCTGCCGGTCCTTCGCCTCGTGCTGTCGGTGGCGGCAGGTGCAGCCGCCTTCGTGGTGGTCTTGCTGCTGGCCTGGGCGGCCGTCGGTGCGCCGCCGACAATTGAGCGTGATCTTTTGGGCATGGCGCGCAATATCCTTGCCCGGACGCCAAAGTCATAGTACCGCGGTACTTCCGCAGCGCGGAATCATCGTGTTAGAGGCTTTCTTAACAACGCATTGTAAGAATTATGACGCCGGTGCGGAGGTAGGGGGCCGCCCACCGGAAAGCGGGACGTTGCCCTATGCATGACGGTCTCCGGCAGCTAGCCAAGAAGATCGCGTATCGTTGCGGCGCGCTCGCAGTCCGTCACGTGGTCGAGCACCCCAACACGCTGACGGTCGTAATGTTCCATCGCGTGCTCGATCGCGACGATCCACGCTGGAGCGAAGCCAATCCGCGCGACACCGTCTCGACCTTGTTCTTTGCCGACTGCCTGCGCTTCTTCCAGCGCCACTACGACGTCGTTGCATTGACCGATGTGATGCGCGCCGTTGCGGGCAGCCGAAGATTGCCGTCGCGCGGCTTGCTGATCACCTTCGACGATGGCTGGTCGGACAATCTGCGCTATGCCGCCCCGTTGCTGCGCGACCGCGGTCTTCCGGCGGTCGTGTTCGTGGCCGTCGATCCCGTGCTCCGCGACGGGACCGAATGGTGGCAAGAGCGCGTCTATGGCGCCTACCGATCGGACGGCGTTTCCGCCGAGCGCCGCGCGGCGCTCGCCGCCGCCGCTGTGTCCGCCACCCCGCCCGGTGTCTGGATCGACCGGCCGGGCGAGCCCGAGGTCCTCTCGGTGGTCGCACGACTCAGCATGCTGGATGATCGCACGCGCAGCGGATTGATTGCCGACCTGCCGCCGCGCGAGGCGGGAATTCGCATGATGCTGGCGCCGGGCGAACTGCCCCTCTTGAAGGCAGCCGGCGTCGAATTGGGGGTACACGGGTACTCGCACGCGCCGCTGACGATGCTTGCCGATCCCGGCGCCGATCTGGTCCGCGCGCGCGAGTCCCTGCGCGCCGCTGCGAACGGAACCTGCGAGGTCGGCGCACTGGCGATCCCGCATGGCCGGTACGACGACGATGTGCTGGCGGCGGCGGAACGGGCGGGCTACACGGTCATCTTCACCAGCGAGCCGTATATAAACCGGTTGGGGCCGGGCGGTGTGCCGAGGGGGCGCACGCTTGGCCGTATCGTCATCGACCAGCGGTTGCTTGCCGACCCGCGCGGGCGACTAAAAGGCGAAGAGATGGCCACATGGCTGTTCCTGCGGCCGGTTCAATGACGGGTGCCAACGCAACGTGCCGCGTCGTGCATCCTTCGGCGCTGACGGAGGCGGAGCGCGCGGCGTGGCGGGAGATCGCGCGCCCGCTGGCGCGCCATGGCGGCGGGTTCCTGACCTGGCGCTACGCCGACGCCGTGGGCCAGGGAAATCCGCAGGCGCGGGTGGCGGTGCTGCGCGCCGCCGACGGCAAACGCGCATTCTTCGCGTTCCAGTTCAAGAACGGCGTGCTCGGGCGGCTCGGCGTGGCCGAGCGAATCGGTGGCCAGTTCAGCGACTATTTCGGTTTGGCGGGAGAGGCCGGTTTCCGCTGCACCCCGGCCGACCTTGTGCATCACTGCGGCTTTTCGGCGTTGGAGTTTTCGCATCTCGACGAAACCCAGGAATCGTTCGGGCTGACCGGCGAGGAGCCGCGTACGGGCCTGCGCCTCGATCTGCCCGACGGCGGTCCCGCGTTTCTCGCGGATCTGCGCCAACGCAGGAAATCGATCGTTCGCGAAACGGACCGCCGCCTGCGCCGGCTGGCCGAGCAGGTAGGGCCGGTACGTATCGATGTCGATCTGCGTGACCGTCCCGACGTGCTCGCGATTCTCGTGCAGGCCAAGCTGGCACAGTACGTCCGCACCGGTACGGCCGAGGGCGCCATGCTGGCCGAGGAGAGCGGCCAGGCGCTGATACGACGGCTATACCAATCGACGGACCCGGACTGCCGCGCGCAGCTGAGCGCGCTTTACGCCGGCGATGCCTGGGTAGCGCTGCATTTGGGTCTGCGCGCGGGCGACGTGCTGCACTACTGGTTTCCGGTCTATAACCCGGCATTCGCCGCCTATGGACCGGGGCGGCTGCTGCTGCAGAAGACGATCGAGGCCAGCCGGGACTCGGGGATCGCCTGTATCGACCGCGGGGAAGGCGACAATCCCACCAAGCGCGCGTTCGCGACTTCCGGGCACCGCTACTTCCGCGGCCTGTGGACCCGGCCCGGGGCGGTCGGTCTGGTGGGGGGGGTGGCGCAGCGCCTAGCGTGGCGACTCGGCGCCCACGCCGCCCGAAAGGCAGGACCGGTCGGCGCGGCCGACGATCGCGAGCATGGCGCCTAGTCCGTTCAAGCCTTTGCGGCGGTGAACACTGCTTCCAGCAGTACGCCCTCGCCCAGGTCCTTGACGCCGATCGTGGCGCGGGTGGGCAGCGCCGATGGCGGAAAGAACTCCTTCCACACCTGGTTCATGGCCGGTTTCTGGCCGAGGTCGGTGACGAAGACAAGCGCCGTCAGCACGCGCTCGCGCGAGGAGCCGTGCTTCTTCAGGAGCACGTCGAGCTGGTTCAGCACGTCCCTGGTCTGGCCGGCCATGTCGAGCTTCAAATCCTCGGATACCAGGCCCGCGAAATGGACCGTATCGCCGTGCTCGACGACCTCGTGCAGAACCTCGTAATCCCCGCTGCGCTTGATGGTGCCGGCCAAGACACTCGCTCCTAATACATGCTGATAAGCACGCTTTTCAGCGTCTTCATCTCCTCCAGGCACCGCCCCGTGCCGAGCGCGACGCAGGAGAGCGGGTCGTCGGCGATCGAGACCGGCAGGCCCGTGGCGTGGCGCAGCACCAAGTCCAGGTTGCCGAGCAGCGCCCCGCCGCCGGTCAGGACGATGCCCTTGTCGACGATGTCGGCGGCGAGCTCGGGCGCGGTGTGCTCGAGCGCCACCTTGACCGCCTCGATGATGGCGCCGACCGGTTCGGCAAGACTCTCGGCGATCTGCCGCTCGCTCAAGATCAGCTCTTTGGGCACGCCGTTCATCAGGTCGCGGCCCTTGATCTCCATGGTCTGGCCTTCGCCCTCCTGGGGCGGGCAGGCCGAGCCGATCTCCTTCTTGATGCGCTCGGCCGAGCTTTCGCCCACGAGAAGGTTATGGTTACGGCGGATATAGGCGATGATCGCCTCGTCCATCTTGTCGCCGCCCACGCGCACCGAGCGCGAATAGACGATACCGCCCAGCGACAGGACGGCAACCTCCGTGGTGCCGCCGCCGATATCGACGACCATCGAGCCGGTCGGCTCGGTGACGGGCAGGCCGGCGCCGATCGCGGCGGCCATCGGTTCCTCGATCAGGAACACGCGGCGCGCGCCGGCGGCCTCGGCCGATTCCTGGATGGCGCGGCGCTCGACGGCGGTCGAGCCGGACGGCACGCAGATGATCACCTGGGGGCTGGCGAAGCTGCGCCGGTTGTGCACCTTGCGGATGAAGTGCTTGATCATCTCCTCGGCGACTTCGAAGTCGGCGATCACGCCGTCGCGCAAGGGCCGGATCGCCGTAATGTTGCCCGGCGTCTTGCCCAGCATCATCTTGGCTTCGTCGCCGACGGCCAGCACCTGGCGCTTGCCGCTCTTGCCGGTATGGATAGCGACCACCGACGGCTCGTTCAGCACGATGCCGCGCCCTTTCACGTACACCAGCGTGTTGGCCGTGCCCAAGTCGATCGCCATGTCGGCGGACAGCATGCCGAGCAGTCGC
>CAYMTM010000015.1:28499-31197 GCA_964393375.1 uncultured Rhodospirillaceae bacterium | reverse complement strand
ATCCGTGCTACATCCCGTTATCGTTATCGATAGTCGTATTCGGCGGCCCTTTGGGGCGGCCCGCGACCGACCCGGAACCCCGGCCGGGACCTTGGTCCCCGGCCAAGCCGCAAATCGTTACAGGCCGCCGCGCGCCGATTCAAGCGACCTGAAGGCGCACCATATGAACCGTCGTTCCCGGCCGTCGGCGCGGGCAGGTTCTCGTTTTACCCCCAAGGCTGAAGGGCGGACGCTTCAGGCCGACAGGGCCGCCGGCGCGGACTTCTCGCGCTTCGTGAGCAGCTTGTTGAGGGCGTGGATATAGGCCCTGGCCGAGGCCACCAGCGTGTCGGTATCGGCGCCCTGGCCGTTGACGGACTTGCCGTCCTCGGCCAGGCGCACCGTCACCTTGGCCTGGGCGTCGGTGCCCTCGGTCACCGCATGGACCTGGTAGAGCTGCAGCACCGCCCGGTCATGCGGCACCAGTTTCTTGATCGCGTTGAAGGTGGCGTCGACCGGCCCGTCGCCGCGGGCCTGGACGTTGTGCAACACCCCGTCGATCTCGAGCTCCAGGTCGGCCATCTGCGGCCCGCGTGAGCCGCACACGACCTGCAGCGCGACGAAGCGCAGGCGGTCGTGGCCGCGTACCACCTCGTCCTCCACCAGCGCCGTGATATCGTCGTCGTAGACGTTCTTCTTCTTGTCGGCCAGGTCCTTGAAGCGCTTGAAAGCGTCCTCCAGCGCGTTATCGCCGAGCTGGAAGCCCAGCTCCTTAAGCTTGGCCTTGAAGGCGTGGCGGCCGGAATGTTTGCCCATCACCAGGGTCGAGCGGTTCAGGCCCACCGATTCCGGCGTCATGATCTCGTAGGTGCCGGCGTGCTTCAGCATGCCGTCTTGATGGATGCCGGACTCGTGCGCGAAGGCGTTGGCGCCCACGATCGCCTTGTTCGGCTGTACCGGAAAGCCGGTGATGGTCGACACGAGATGCGAAGCCTTCGTGATATGCTCGGTCTTGATGCCGGTAGTGTATGGCATCGTGTCGTGGCGCGTCTTCAGCGCCATGACGATCTCCTCCAGCGCCGCGTTGCCCGCGCGCTCGCCCAGACCGTTGATCGTGCATTCCACCTGTCGGGCGCCGGCGTTCACGGCGGCCAGCGAGTTCGCCACCGCAAGGCCCAGGTCGTTGTGGCAATGGACCGAGACGATCGCCTTGTCGATGTTCGGGACCCGGTCGAACAGCATCTTGATCAGCGCGGCGAACTCGTCGGGCACGGCATAGCCCACCGTATCGGGGATGTTGATCGTACGCGCGCCAGACTTGATCGCGCTCTCGACGCAGCGGCACAGGAAGTCGTGCTCGGTGCGCGAACCGTCCTCCGGCGACCATTCCACGTCGTCGCACAGGTTGCGGGCGTAGCTGACGCTGTCGATGATCGCCTGGTGTACCGCCTCCGGCTCCATCTGCAGCTTGTATTTCATGTGCAGCGGGCTGGTGGAAAGGAAGGTATGGATGCGCGCGCGTTTGGCGCTCCTCAGCGCCTCCCAGGCGCGATCGATGTCTTTCTTGCCGGCACGCGCCAAGCCGGCGACAGTCGAGCCTCTGACCGTGTTCGCGATGGCTTTGACCGCATCGAAATCGCCCTGCGAGGCGATCGGGAATCCGGCCTCGATGATGTCGACGCCCATCTCCTCCAGCACTGCGGCGATGCGCAATTTTTCGTCCAGGTTCATCGATGCGCCCGGCGACTGCTCGCCGTCGCGCAACGTCGTGTCGAAGATGTAGACGCGGTTCTTGTCGGCGGATTTGGACGTGCTGCGGGTCATGGGCGTGGTCCTCGATCCAAAGCTTCCGCGGCGAGGGCGCGAACCTCGCATGCTTATGGTTAATCCCCGGTTAATTGCAACTCCCGGTGGATTGGCGCAAGTAATTGATTTTAGACCAAACCCCGGCCGCCGCGCCAGCCCTAGCCGGCGATCGCCTCGGCGAAGTGGCAGGCGGCCAGCCGGCCGTGGACGCGGCGCAGGGCCGGAACCTCGGCCGTGCAGCGAGCCTGCGCGAAGGGACAGCGGCTGGAGAACGCACATCCCGGGGGCGGGTTGAGCGGCGAGGGCAGCTCGCCCTTGAGGATCTGCGGCTTGGCGCGCTGGTCGGGATCGACCCGCGGGGTCGCCGCCAGCAGCGCCATCGTGTAGGGATGGCGCGGTTCGGCGAACACCGTCTCCTTGGGCCCGTGTTCGACCGGCTTGCCGAGATACATCACCAGCACCTCGTCGGCGATATGGCGAACCACGCTGAGGTCGTGCGAGATGAACAGATAGGCCAGACGGAACTGCTCCTGCAGATCCATCATCAGGTTCAGGACCTGGGCCTGGATCGAGATGTCGAGGGCCGAGACCGGCTCGTCAGCCACGACGAGTCGCGGGTTCAGCATCAGGGCGCGCGCAATGGCGATGCGCTGGCGCTGCCCGCCAGAGAACATATGCGGGAAGCGGCTGTAGTGCTCGGGCCGCAGGCCGACCGCGGCCAGCATTGCCAGGGCGCGCTCCCGCCGTTCGCCTGCCTTGAGCGTAGTATTGACGATCAGCGGCTCCTCCAGGATCGCACCCACCTTCTTGCGCGGGTTCAGCGAGCCGTAAGGATTCTGGAAGACCATCTGGACGGCGCGGCGCAATTCACGACGCGCGGCCGGCTCGGCCCCGAACGGATCTTGGCCAAGCA
>CAYMTM010000015.1:0-28489 GCA_964393375.1 uncultured Rhodospirillaceae bacterium | reverse complement strand
CAGGGCGAGGCTGCCGGCGCTGGGCGGCTCGATCAGCGTCACTACGCGTGCCAGGGTTGACTTGCCGCTGCCGGATTCGCCGACGATCGCCAGGGTCTGCCCGGTCCTGAGCGTGAAGCTCACGCCGTCGAGCGCGCGCACGGTGGCGACGCCGCGGAGCAGGCCGCGCCTGATGGCGTAGTGACGCTTGAGATCGCGAACCTCCAGCACGATGTCGTCGCGCAGGGCGGCCGGGTCCCCAGCGGTTGCCAGCCGCGCCACCATCACGCCGGCTCCACCGGCTGCGGCAGGGGCCTGATGCAGCGCACGGCGCCGCCGGTATCGGGCACAAGCGCCGGCCGGTCGCGGCGACACTGCTCGATGGCCCTCGCACAGCGCGGGTTGAACAGGCACCCGTCCGGGCGGTCGCCCAGTCCGGGCACCATGCCGGGAATGGCGGCCAGGCGGCGGTGGCCGGCGGAGCGCTCGGGCAAGGCCTCCAGCAGCGCCCCGGTATAAGGATGGCGCGGGCGGCGGAACAGCTCGGCGGCCGTGCGTTCCTCCACCACCTGGCCGGCATACATGACCGCTACGCGGTGGGCGGTCTCCGCCACCACGCCCATGTTGTGGGTGATCAGGATCAGGGCCATGCCGCGCCGGCGCTGCAGGTCGAGCAGCAACTCGAGGATCTGGCGCTGGATGGTCACGTCGAGCGCCGTCGTCGGCTCGTCGGCGATCAGCAGGCGGGGATTGCAGGCGATCGCCATCGCGATCATGACGCGCTGGTTCATGCCGCCCGAAAGTTGGTGCGGGAAGGTGCGCAGACGCGCCTCGGGATCGGGGATGCCGACCTGGTCGAGCAGTTCGACCGCGCGCCGCCGCAACTCCTGCCGCGATCCGCCCAAATGGGTGCGCATGCCCTCGGTCAACTGGAAGCCGATGGTGAAGCACGGATTGAGGCTGGTCAGCGGCTCCTGGAAGATCATCGCCACATCGCGGCCGGTGATGGCGCGCCTCTCCCGCGCGCCGAGGCGCATCAGGTCATGCCCGGCGAAGCTCAGGCGGTCGGCGGAGACACGGCCGTTGGCCGCCACCAGTCCCATCACCGCCAGCGACGACACGCTCTTGCCCGAGCCCGATTCGCCGACGATTCCCAGCACCTCGCCCTCGTCCACGGTCAGGTCGACGCCCTCGACCGCACGTACCTCGCCGCCATGGGTGGCGAAGGCGACCGAAAGGTTGCGGATCTCAAGCAGCGCCATGGCGGTCAGCGCTTGAGCTTGGGGTCGAGCGCGTCGCGCAACCCGTCGCCCATCAGGTTGAAGGCCAGGACCGTCAGCAGGATCGCCCATCCGGGGAAGGTGACGACCCACCAGGCACGCTGGATGAACTGCAGCGCGTCGGACAGCATCGTGCCCCACTCCGGCGTCGGCGGCTGGGCGCCGAGGCCGAGGAAGCCCAGCGCCGCCGTGTCCAGGATCGCTGTGGAGAAACCCAGGGTCGCCTGCACGATCAGCGGCGCCAGGCAGTTTGGCAGGACGGTCACGAACATCAGCCGCGGCAGGCGCGCCCCGGTCATGCGCGCAGCGGTGACGTAGTCCTTGGAAAGTTCGGTCAGCACCGCCGCGCGGGTGAGCCGCGCGAAGCCGGGCAGGACCACGACCGACACCGCGAGCATGGCATTGAACAGGCCGGGCCCGAGGATCGCCACCACGACGATCGCCAGCAGCAGGGCGGGCATCGCCAAGAGCGTATCCATCGCCCGCATGATCGCGATGTCCACTGGCCCTGGAAAGAATCCGGCGAACAGGCCCAGCACCACGCCGACCAGCAGGCCCAGCGCAATCACGACTACGCCCACAGCCATCGACACGCGCGCGCCGTGAATGAGGCGCGACAGCATGCAGCGCCCGAGGTCGTCCGTGCCGAGCAGGAATCTGGCCGTTCCGCCGTCCTGCCAGACCGGCGGCTTCAAGAGTGCGTCGCGGAATTGCTCGGCCGGCGGGTGCGGCGCGAGCGCGTCGGCGAACACCGCGACCAGGCACATGGCGACGATCACGGCCAGCCCGGCCAGGGCGCCCTTGTTCTGGCGGAAATAGCGCCAGAACTCGACCAGCGGGTGTGGGGGGGCCGCATTGGGCGCGGCGGGCGAAGCGGCGGCGGCGTTTGCGGTCATGGCGCTAGCGCCCCTTGCGGATGCGCGGATTGATGAGGCCATAGAGCACGTCGACCGTCAGGTTCACGATCATGACGATCGATGCCGCCAGCAGAACGCCGCCCTGGACCACGGGATAGTCGCGGCGGCGGATTGATTCGATCAGCCATTTCCCGACGCCAGGCCACGAGAAGATCGTCTCGGTGAGGATGGCGCCGCTCAAGAGTGCCCCTACCTGCAAACCGATCACCGTGACGACCGGGATCAGCGCGTTGCGCAGCGCATGCAGTCCCACGACGCGCAACGGCGCCAGACCCTTCGCCCGGGCGGTGCGGATGTAGTCCTCGTTCAGCACCTCCAGCATCGACGAGCGGGTCATGCGCGCAATGACCGCGAGTGGGATCGTGCCGAGCGCCACGGCCGGCAGGATCAGGTGCTGCAATGCGGACTTGAACGCGCCCCATTCGCCCGCCATCCAGGCGTCGATCAGCACGAAGCCGGTCACCGGCTCGACGTAGTACTTGGCCGCCATGCGGCCGCTGACGGGCGTCCAGCCCAGCGTTACCGAGAACAGCAGGATCAGCAGCAGGCCCCACCAGAAGATCGGCATCGAATAGCCGGTCAGCGACACGCCCATGACCGTGTGGTCGAAGGCCGAGTTGCGCCGCACGGCCGCGACGATGCCGGCCGGCAACCCGATCAGGATGGCCAGCGTGATCGCGGAGAACGCAAGTTCGACCGTTGCCGGGAACAGGGAGAAGAATTCCGCCAGCACCGGCGTGCGGGTGGTGATCGAGCTGCCGAAGCGTCCTTGTGCAAGCTCGCTGAGGTAGTAGCCGTACTGGACCAGGATCGGCTTATCCAGGCCGAGATCCGCTTTCATCTGGTTGTAGACGGATTCCTCGACGGCCCGTTCGCCGAACATCAGCAGGATCGGATCGCCCGGGATCAGGCGGATCATGGCGAAGGTCAGCAGCGTGACGCCAAGGAAGGTCGGCACGATCAGCGACAATCGCGTCAGAATGAACCGCAGCATCGCGCCCGCCCCAAGCGCCGGGCCGGCCTGCGCGCGATCGCCGCCCGCGGCCGGCTAATGGTCTGCTCCAAACCAGGCGGGGGAGCGCCGGTCGCGCTCCCCCGTGCCATGGCTGCTCAGGCCCGTCGCCTCACTCCTTGATGTCGACGCCGTAGAACAGATGCCCGCCGAATGGATGCAGCTTGAAGTCGATCACTTCCTTGCGCACGGGCTTGTACTGGATGGAATGGGCGATCGTGAACCACGGCGCCTCTTCCTTGAAGATCACCTGCGCCTTCTTGTAGAGCTCGGTGCGCTTGTTCACGTCGGAGGTCTTGCGCGCCTCCTGCATCAGGTCGTCGTAGGGCTTGAAGCACCAGCGCGACGTGGACATCTTGGCCGCGTCGCAGCCGAGCAGCACGTTCAGGAAGTTGTCCGGGTCGCCGTTGTCTCCGGTCCAGCCGAGCAGCACGGTCTGCTGCTCGCCGGCCCGAACGCGCTTGAGGTACTCGGCCCATTCGTAGGTGACGATCTTCGCCTTAACGCCGACCTTGTCCAGGTCGGCCTGGATCATCTCGGCCATCCGCTTGGCGTTGGGGTTGTAGGGCCGCTGCACCGGCATCGCCCACAGGTCGGTCTCGAAGCCGTTCGCCAGTCCCGCCTCGGCCAGCAGCGCCTTGGCCTTGGCCGGATCGTAGGGATAGTCCTTCACGGCGTCGTTATAGGACCAGATCGTCGGCGGAATCGGATTCTTCGCCGCTTTGCCCGCGCCCAGGTAGACCGCGTCGATGATCGCCTGCTTGTTGACGGCGTAGTTCATCGCCTGGCGCACGCGCTTGTCGTCGAAGGGCTTCTTCTCGGTGTTGAAGGCCCAGTAGCCGATGTTCAGCCCTTCCTGCGACATCAGGTTAATGCTCGGCTCCTTGCGCATCGCCTCGAGGTCGGCCGGGTTCGGATAGGGCATCAGGTGGCACTCGCCGGCCTTGACCTTGGCCCAGCGCACCGAGGCGTCGGGGGTGATCGAGAAGACTAGGTCGTCGATCTTGGCCTTGCCACCCCAATAATTCGGATGCGCCTTGAAGCGGATTACCGCGTCCTTCTGGTAGCTCACCAGATAGAACGGTCCGGTGCCGATCGGCTCGAGGTCGACCTTCTCCGGTGTGCCGGCCTTGAGCATCGCATCGGCGTACTCCGCCGACAGGATCGAGGCGAAATCCATCGCCATGTTGGCGATGAACGGCGCCTCGGGGGCGTTCAGTTCGAAGACGACCGTGTAGTCGTCGGTCTTCTTGATCGACTTGAGCAGCTTCGCCATGCCCATGTCGACGAAATAGGGATACTTGCCGCCGGAAACCTTGTTGTACGGATGTTCCGTCTTCCAGGCGCGCTCGAAGGTGAAGATCACGTCATCGGCGTTGAAGTCGCGCTTGGGCGTGAAGTTCTTGTTCGAATGCCATTTCACGCCTTTGCGCAGCTTGAACGTGTAGGTGCTGCCGTCCTCGGTGACCGTCCAGGATTCGGCCAGGCCGGGGATGACCTTGGTCGAGCCGCGCTCGAATTCAGTCAGGCGGTTGTAGAGCGGGCGGCCCGAGGCATCGAAAGTCGTGCCGGCGGTGTAAAGCGCCGGGTTGAAGCCCTCGGGGCTGCCCTCCGAGCAATAGACCAGCGTCTTCGCCGCGGCAGGCCCTGCAAAGCCGAGGACGATCGCGACGCCGAGCGCCGCGATGCGGGATTGGGTTGTCATGTAGAAACTCCCTCAAGAGACAAGCGCGCCAATCCTGGGTCGGCGCTTCTGGGGCGAATTAGTCGCCGCCCGCGACGGGGTTGTCAACCGGCGATGGTCGGCGTCGGACGGCGTTTGGAATGGTTTGAAGTTGAGCGGCGTCCTTTCCTCCGGAAAGCGGATGAAAGGACGCGCCAACCCCTCCCCGGACGCTCAGGCGGCGCGCAGGTTTGTCGCGGCCGGCTTGCCGCGTTCGTTGGTCACCTCGAAGCTCAGCTTCTGACCTTCCGTCAGCGTGTCCATGCCCGCGCTCTGCACGGCGGTGACGTGAACGAACACGTCCTTCGAACCGTCGCTCGGCTGGATGAAGCCATAGCCGCGCTGCGCGTTGAACCACTTCACGGTACCGGTAGCCATCAGGCACTCCCTAGTCATTGGATCGCAGGCGCCGGATTACGGCGCCGGAATCGGCCCGCCCGACCATCGCGCGGGTCTTCGTACAACCTGGTTTTGGTAGTCTTGAAACGCCGCCCGTAGGGACTTGCAAAGACCGGGGGCAGAACGGCCAAGCCGGGCCAAAAGTCGATTGCGGCGCGACCATTGCCCAATCGAGGCGGAATGTCAAAGCGTTCGACGCCTTTCGCGATGAGCGCAGCGCAGGGCGGTGCCGCGCTGTTCCGGCATTCTTGAACCGTTAGCGGGAATGGCGGAAGCTTGCGCCGCAGAAGGGCCGCGACGGCGGCGGGGAGGCGACGATCAGCGAACTGGCCGACGATGCCCCGGCCGAGGCCGGGACGGCGGGCGGGGCTGCGCCCGTGCTGGCCGTCGAGGCGTATCCGGGGCTGGAAACACTGCGCGGCTGGTGGACGGGGCTCGAGCCGCGCGCCGATGGCGGCTTCTACCTGAGCTGGCACTGGATCGGCGCCATGCTGGCGGAAAGCGCCATCGCGCCGGCCGTCGTGACGGCGCGCGCCGACGGGCAGCTGGTGGCGTTGGGCCTGCTCAATGCGGCTCCGCAACGCCGTCTCGGCGGACTCCTGCGCTCGCGCTGCCTGTTTCTCAACGAAACCGGCGATGCGACGCGGGATGCGGCCTATATCGAATACAACGGCTTCCTGGTGGATCGCGCCTACGGTCCGGCGCTGGAAGAGCGCCTCGTTGCGTTCCTAGCTGGCCCAGATCCCGCGGCCGCGGGCTTGCCCGAGTGGGACGAAATCCGCTTCGGCGGGGTCCCAGAGCGCTACCGGCAATTCGCCCGTGCGACCGGTCTCATGGTCCGCGAGATCAATGCGAGCGGCACGGCGCGCGTCGACCTCGACGCTCTGCGCGCATCGGGGCGGTCCTACCTCGACGGATTAAGTGCGAACACGCGCCACCAGCTGCGCCGCGCAGTCCGGGGATTCGAGGCCAGTGGGCCGCTCGCCCTCGACGTCGCGTCCACCCTCGGCGAGGCATATGCGTTCCTCGATGCGCTGGCCGAACTGCACCAGGCCTACTGGACAACGCGCGGCCGGCCCGGCGCCTTTGCACATCCCTATATGGCCAGGTTCCATCGGCGCATGATCGCCACGGCTCTGCCCGAGCGCGCGGTGGAGCTGCTGCGCGTGCGCGCCGGCGAGCGGACGATCGGCTACCTATACAATCTCATCCACCGCGGCTGGGTCGGCGCCTATTGCAGCGGCTTCGCCTATGCCGGCGATTCGAAGCTGAAGCCGGGCTACGTCGCCTACATGCTGTGCGTCGAGCGCCACTTGGCGGCGGGCAACCGCACGGTCGACTTCCTGGCCGGCGAGAATCGGTACAAGACCAGCCTTGGCAAACCCTACCAGCCGCTGTTTCATTTCGACCTGCAGCGGCCGCGGTTGAGGCTGAGGGTGGAAGCGGCGCTGCGGAGCCTGCGTGCGCGTCTGCGCGGGCGCTGACGACGGAACGAAGATCGGGGAGGCCAGCGTGGGGGACAGAAATCGGGGCAGGGTTTCACGCGTCGCGGTGATCGGCGCCGGGCTGGTCGGCCGGGCCTGGGCGATGGTGTTCGCGCGTGCCGGGGCGCGGGTGGCGCTGCACGATTCCTCGCCCGCGGCGCTGCGCGACGCGATGAAGGCGATCGGCGGATCGCTGGCCGACCTGAAGCGCGCTGGGCTTCTCAAGGACCCCCGCGCCGCGCTCGCCCGCGTCCGTTCCGAGACCGATCTTGCCGGCGCGGTCCATGATGCCGAATTCGTGCAGGAAAATCTGCCGGAACGGCTTGACGTCAAACAGCAGATTTTCCGCTTGCTGGACCGGCTGGCGCCGAAGCATGCGATTCTTGCCAGCTCGACCTCGACCTTGCAGCCCTCGCTGTTCACCGACGACCTCAACGGCCGTGCGCGCTGCCTGGTGGCGCATCCGGTCAACCCGCCCTACCTCGTGCCGGTGGTCGAGTTGTGCGGCGCTCCCTGGACTGCGCCTGCGACCATGAAGCGTGCCCGGGCGGTGATGCAGTGGGCCGGGATGGCGCCGATCGAGGTCAAGAAGGAGATCGACGGTTTCATCCTCAACCGGCTGCAGCTCGCGCTTCTCAACGAGGCCTTCCGCCTGATCGACGGCGGCTTCGTCAGCCCCGCCGACCTCGACGTCACGGTCAAGGACGGGCTCGGCCTGCGCTGGGCCTTCATGGGCCCGATGGAGACGATCGACCTCAACGCCGCCGATGGGACGCTGGGGTATCTGCGCCGTTACGGCGAGGCGATCCGCCGTCTGGACAAGGACATCAAGTCGCGGCCGGACTGGAGCGACGCCCTGGGCGCACGGCTGCATGCCGAGCGCCGGCGCGTCTCGCCCCTCGCCAGGCACGGCAAGGCGCAGAGCTGGCGCGACCGGCGGCTGATGGCGCTACTCGCGCACAAGCGCGACGCTGCGCGACGCATCAAGCCAGCTTGACCGCCGCGCCGGTCTTCATGGACTGGAGCGCGGCTTCGGCCAGCACCAGGGCCTGGCGTCCGTCGCGCGGGCCGACGCTGGGTTTCTCGCCGGCGTTGACCGCCTCGATGAAGTGGGCCATCTCGGCCACGTAGGCCTCGGCGTAGCGTTCCAGGAAGAAATAGAGCGGCTTGTCGCGCGCCACCGCATCGGCGCCGGCGCGCTCAACCGTCGTGGGGGTGCGGTTGCCGGCGCTCAACATTCCCTTCGAGCCCAGCACCTCGATGCGCTGGTCGTAACCGTAGACCGCGCGGCGGCTGTTGTTGATATGGGCCATCTTGCCGCTCGATGTGCGCATCACCACCATCGCGCTGTCGATGTCGCCGAGCTCCGCCACGCGGCGCTCGACCAGGCAGCTCCCGGTCGCATAGAGCTCGATCGGCTCTTCGCCCAGAAGCCAGCGCGCCATGTCGAAGTCGTGGATCGTCATGTCGCGGAATTGGCCGCCGCTGACCTTCAGGTACTCCTGCGGCGGCAGGCCGGGATCGCGGCTGGTGATGACGACCTGCTCGACCTCGCCGATCTCGCCCGCCGTCATGCGGTCGCGCAGCGCCTTGAAGCTGGGGTCAAAGCGGCGGTTGAAGCCAACCAGCATCGGCACGCCGGCGTCCTTGACCGCCTTCAGGCAAGCGTCGACCCGCGCGAGCGACAGGTCGATCGGCTTCTCGCAGAAGATCGCCTTGCCGCGGGCCGCGGCCATGATAACGAGTTCGGCATGGGTATCGGTCGAAGAAGCGATGACCACGGCGGAAACCGCGGGATCGCGCATCGCCGTATCGCGGTCCACGACCTTGGCGCCGTGGCGCTCGGCCAGGCGCGCGGCGGCCTTGGGGTCGACATCCACCACGTAGCGCAGTCGTGCGGCCGGATGGCGGGCCAGATTGCCCGCGTGAATCTGGCCGATGCGCCCGGCCCCGAATTGCGCGAACTCGATCATGCTGTTCTCCTTGCCGCGGCCTTTCTTGTTGCGGCCGTCATAAATCCGTAATCTGCCCGACTGGTCAACGGGGAAACACCTGATGAAGAAGACCATACGCCTTACCATGGCCGATGCCCTGGTGCGCTACCTGGCCGCGCAATCGACCGAAATCGACGGCCGGACCGTGCCGCTGTTCGCCGGTGTGTTCGCGATTTTCGGCCACGGGAATGTCGCCGGCATGGGGCCGGCGCTGCACGCGCATCGCCGCGCGCTGCCGACGTTCCGCGCCCATAACGAGCAGGCGATGGCCCATGCCGCCATCGCCTTCGCGAAGACGGCCGCGCGCCGGCGCATGATGGCTTGCACCACCTCGGTCGGGCCCGGCGCGACCAACATGGTGACGGCCGCGGCGGTCGCGCATGCAAACCGCCTGCCGGTCCTGTTGCTGCCGGGAGACATTTTCGCCTCGCGGCGCCCCGATCCCGTGCTGCAGCAGATCGAGTGCTTCGCCGACGCGACCGTTTCGGCGAACGACTGCTTCCGCCCGGTCTCGCGCTACTTCGACCGCCTGCTGCGGCCCGAGCAACTCCTGGTCAGCCTGCCGCAGGCGCTGCGCGTCCTCACCGACCCGGCCGATTGCGGGCCGGTGACCCTGGCCTTGCCGCAGGACGTGCAGGCCGAGCTGTTCGACTGTCCCGCCGCCTTCTTCGAGCCGCGCAGCCATCGGTTGCGCCGCCCAGGACCGGACCCGGCGGCGCTCGACGAGGCCGCGGCCGCCCTGCGGCGCGCGCGCCGGCCGCTGATCGTCGCCGGCGGCGGAGTGAAGTACAGCCTTGCCGAGGGCGCCCTCGCCGATTTCGCGACGGCGCATGGCGTGCCGGTGGCCGAAACGCAGGCCGGCAAGGGGTCGCTCGCCTGGGACCACGCGATGAACGCGGGCGCGATCGGCGTGACCGGATCCAGCGCCGCGAATGCGCTGGCGCGCGAGGCCGACCTGGTGCTGGCGGTCGGCACGCGGCTCGGCGATTTCGCGACCGGCTCGCGCGCGCTGTTCGCCAATTCGAAGATGACTCTGGTCGGGTTGAACGTCGCCGCGTTCGATGCGGTCAAGCATGGCGGGCTCGCCCTGGTCGCCGACGCGCGGCGCGGCCTGAAGCATTTGGACATGGCGTTGCAGGGCTGGCGTGCTCCGGAGCCGTGGACCGGCAAGGCAAAGCGCCTGACCGCAGCTTGGACGAAGTCTGTCGACCGCGCGGTCCAGGCACCGCGGCGCGGCAGCAACGCGCTGCCTTCGGACGCGCAGGTGCTGGGGGCGGTCAACCGTGCGGCCGGGCGCGACGGGCTGATGGTATGCGCCGCCGGCGGCCTGCCTGGCGAGTTGCACAAGCTCTGGCGGGCGGAGGACTCGGCCGGCTATCACGTCGAATATGGCTATTCCTGCATGGGCTACGAGATCGCAGGAGGGCTGGGGGCCAAGATCGCCGCGCCCGAACGCGAGGTGTTCGTGCTCGTGGGCGACGGCAGCTACCTGATGATGAACTCGGAGATCGCGACCTCCATTGCGCTTGACCGCAAGCTGATCCTGGTTGTGCTGGACAACCGCGGCTTCGGCTGCATCCATCGGCTGCAGACCCTGGGCTGCAAGCTGGAGCCGTTCAACAACCTGCTGCTGGAAAACGCGCCGACGATCGACTTCGCGGCGCACGCCAAGAGCCTTGGCGCGGAGGCGGAGAAGGTCGCGGATGTCGCCGCGCTGGAACAGGCGCTGAAGCGCGCGCGGGCTTCCCGCCGGACTTACGCGATCGTCATAGACACCGACCCGCAGCGCGGAACGGCGGAGGGCGGGGCCTGGTGGGACGTACCGGTGTCGGGCCCGGCCAAGGCCGCCTACGACAAAGCGCGCGCCGGCCAGCGTCTAGCGTGACAGGACGGCGATCCCGTCCCAAACCAGCTTCAGCCCGGTCGCGAACACGCAGCCATAGCAGATGCGCATGAACAGGGTCTGGCTGACGCGCCGCATCAGCCACACGCCGCTCAGCATTCCGATCGGCGCGAGCGGCGCCAGCGCCAGGGCGGTCGCCATGTTGCCGGCGCTCATCTGGCCGAGCCACCAGTACGGCAGCAGCTTGGCATAGTTGACGGCGGCGAAGAAGACGACTGCCGTCCCCACCAGGCGTGCCTTCTCCAGCCCCAGCGGCAGCAGGTACATGTTGAGCGGCGGCCCCCCGGCGTGGGCCACAAAGCTGGTATAGCCGGACAGGGCGCCGCAGACCGCCGCCTTGGCCGCGCTGGGCCTAGCATCGCCCGTCGTCCGCCTGACCAGCCAATGGTCGAGCACGAACGCAACCGCCACGACCCCGATCGCCAGCCGCAGCAGCCGTTCGTCAAGCAGGCTGAAGGTCAGGGCGCCGACGACAATGCCGGCGATCGCGGCCGGCAGCAGCGCCGCCATCGCCGCCTGGTCCCAGACGCGCCAATAGGTCCAAAGGCCGACCAAGTCCATCAGGCATAGGATCGGCAGCATGATAGCCGCCGCCTGGGGCACCGGGATGCTGAGCGCCATCATCGGCACCGCGAGCAGCCCCACGCCTGAGCCGAATCCCCCCTTCGAGATGCCGGCGATCACAATCGCCGGCACGGCCAGCGCATAGAAGAACGGGTCGGCGATCACGCCGGCCGAAAGGCGACGGCGGAATGCCGAGCCTGGCGGCTAGTCGCTGACCTCCGGGCCGAACACGCGCCGTCCGCTGCGCGTGGTGCCGGGCGGGCGGGCCTGCCCGCCGAACACGTAGCCGATCTTGCCCGACGGCGTTTCCACCTTCAGCCAGGGCGTCTGGCGGCGACCCGGGATCACCTCCAGCACCTTGATCGCCTGCTCGTCGACATAGTACTCGCCGGGGATGAACGGCGAGCTGGAGCTCGGCTGCGGGTAGATCCGGATATTGCCCTGGCCGCCGGCGGTCTGCGCCGTCCAGTATTCGACCTTCAGCTGGGCCTGGGACGTCGCCGGGGGGAGTTGCGCGGCCTGGGACTGGGCCGCGCCCGTCGTCAGTGCGGGCGCCGTGCTGGCGGCGGTCGCGGCCGGCTGCTGGCCGGGCAGGCTGGGCGGCGCATAGGGCGAGGCCGGCGCGGGCGCGCCGGCGGCGACGGGTGCAGCGGCACCGCCGGCCACGACCACGCCCGCGAGCTGCGAGCCGTGCATGTATCCGACATCGGCGCCCTGATACGACACGCGGTACCAGTCCGTGCCCGGAATGTCGCTTGTCACCGTCACCGGCTGGTTGGCCGGGATGGTCGAGGTTTGCGGCGAGTCGGCGTTCGGCTGCTGGCGCACGACCGCCTGCTTGCTGGTCGTGTATTGCCGTCCCGCGACGGCCCGGCCGCCCGGCGCCGCAGGCGGGCCCGCGGCCAGCAGCGAGGCCGATACGTAGCCGTCCTTGCCCTGGAGCGCGACGCGGTACCAGTCGCCGGCCTTGGTGCGGCCGGTGACGCGCACCTCGCTGCCGGCACGCACGCTGCCGATCTGCGCGGACCGGGCGCTCGGTTGCGCACGCACGACGGCGTTGGCGGCGGCGGCATAGGTGGCGTTCATCGGCTCGACTTCGACCGGCGCTGCGGCCGGCGCGGCCGGCGGCGGTGCGGCAGGCGCTGTCGGCGCGGCTGCAGGAAGGGCCGGAGCCGATGTGGAGGGGGCTGGTGCCGTCGCAGGCGCCGGCGCGCTAGCCGCCGCAATCCGCGCCCTGGCGAGGGCCGCAAACTTGCCGTTCGGGAACGTATCCAGGTAGGCCTTGTATTCGGCGGGATTCTTGCTGTCCTTGATCGATTCCCAGAACGTGATGTCGGCGCGGTCGTCGGTCTGCGCGAGTTGCGGCCGGGCGGTGTCGCGTTGCGTGGCTGCGGCGTGTGCGTCGCCTGCCACAAGCAACAATGTTGCGGCTGCGATCGCCGATCGGCGAATCCAAAGATGTGCCAGCGTCATGGGCCCCCTCCACCTGCTTGGTCGCGATACATCGCCGGCGGCCCGCGCCCCTGCCAGGCCCGCGAAATCTCCGTTCGCAATAGAGTGCCGCCGCTCGCGGTTCGATGCAAGCGCCGCCCGGCCATCGCCGGGCCGGCGGCGGTCTTGATTTGCGTCAATGCGCCTTGAATGACACGCAACCAGCATTAGCTCAACGCCAAACCCCTGCACGAAAGGAGACCGTCCAATGGCGAATGAAAGCGGAAAGTCCATTCAACCCGCGGGCAATGGCCCGACCGGTGCGTTGAGCCCGTGGCGGAGCATCCATGACGAGATCGACCGGATGATGTCGGGCTTTTTCGGGTCCGGGTTTGGCCGGTTCCCGACCCGGCTGTTCGACTTCGAGCCGCTGCCACGCCCGGCCGCCCTTTCCGGCGTGATGACGCCACGCGTGGACGTGACCGAAACCGACCAGGAGATCCAGCTCGCGGCCGAACTGCCCGGCATGGAGGAGAAAGACGTCGAGCTGCTGGTCCAGGATGGGGTCCTGACGCTGCGCGGCGAGAAGAAGCTGGAGAAGGAGGAGAAGAAGAAGAACTATCACGTGGTGGAACGCCAGTACGGCAGCTTCCAGCGCTCCTACGAGCTGCCCGACATCGTCGACCAGGCGAAGATCGCGGCCAAGTTCGATAAGGGCGTGCTGACCATCACCCTGCCGAAAACGGCGAGGGCCAAGGAGTCAACGCGCAAGATCGCGATCGGCAAAGGCTGAGGCGATCGACCCGGCACAAGCGGGGCAGGATCGCCCCGCTTGTCACGCCGGCGCCGCCCCGCCTACAACCGTGGGGCGAGGGAGGACGACGCCGGTGCCCGAGGTTCCCAAATCCGATCGGCAAGCCGTGGCGGCTGCGTTTGATCTTGCGCGGCTCGACCAGGCATTTCTCGACGACCCCTATCCGACCTATCGCGCCTTGCAGGCGCATGCGCCGGTGCATCGCCTGCCGGACGGCACCTATTTCCTGACCCGCCACGCCGATCTGACGGCCTGCTACCGTGATCGGCGCCTGCTGTCGGACAAGACCCGCGAGTTCCGACCCAAATTCGGCGACAGCCCGCTTTACCGCCATCACACCACCAGCCTGGTCTTCAACGACCCGCCGCTGCACACGCGGGTGCGCAAGCTGCTGGCGTCCGCCTTCACGCCGCGCACGCTGCAAGCGATGGAATCGCGGATCGCGGCGCTGGTGGACCGACTGCTCGACCGCGCGGCCGATGCCGGGGGCATGGATCTGATCGCCGACTTTGCCGCCGCCGTGCCGATCGAGGTGATCGGCGACATGCTGGGCGTGCCGCGCACCGACCGCGGCCCCTTGCGCGGCTATTCGCTGGCGATCCTCGGCGCCCTGGAGCCGGTCCTTTCGGCCGAGCAGCTCGAACGCGGCAACCGGGCAGTCGGCGAGTTCTCGGCCTATCTGGACGGGCTGATCGCCGAGCGCAGCCGGCGCCCGAGCGAGGACGCGGCCGACGTGCTGAGCCAGCTCGTGCATGGCGAGGTCGACGGCGAGCGGCTGACGCACGAGGAGCTGGTGCAGAACTGCATCTTCCTGCTCAATGCCGGGCACGAAACGACCACCAACCTGATCGGCAACGGCGTCGACGCGCTGCTGCGCTTCCCCGACCAACTCGACCGGCTGCGCCGGGAACCGGCCTTGGTCCGGAGCGCGGTCGAGGAAGCGCTGCGCTACGAAAGCTCGAACCAACTCGGCAACCGGCGGGTGGGCGAGGCGATGGAGATCGGCGGCGTGACGATGGCCGAGGGGACCTACCTCCACCTCTGCATTGGCGCCGCCAACCGCGACCCCGCGGAATTCGCCGAGCCGGACCGTTTCGACATTGCGCGCCAGCCCAACCGGCACTTGGCTTTCGGGGGTGGGCCGCATATCTGCCTGGGCAATTCGCTGGCGCGCATGGAAGGCGCGATCGCGATCGGTCGCCTTGTGCAGCGTTTCCCCAGGCTTCGCCGCAACGGCGATTTCCGGCGCGGCGGCCGCGCACGCTTTCGCGGCTTCGCCTCCTACCCGGTGGCGCTTAGCTGACCGCGCGCAGCTTCGCCGTTGCCGCCGCGTCCACCGCCGGTGGATCGCCCGCAATCGCGACGCCGAACTTTTCGCGCGCCTGTGTCGGCGCGTAATAGCCGCGCTTGACGTCCGCCAGCACCAGTTCGGGTTCGCGGGCGAACGGATCGCCATAGCCGCCGCCGCCCGGGGTCGAGACGGCCACCAAGTCGCCCGGGCCGATTTCGATATTCTGGTCTTTGGAAAGGTGCGGCGGGGTGTAGGGGCGTCCCCCGCGCGTCACCGTGACGCGATTGACGCCGCCATTGCCACCGCCCAGCGCGCCCAGCGGGCCGGTGCGGCCGTGATCCATCACCATCGAGGCGCGCGCCTGGCCGCGGCGCAGGCGGATCTTGTAGTTGACGCCGAATCCGCCACGCCGCTTGCCGGCGCCGCCCGAACCCTCGTGCAGCGAGTATTCCTCGAACAGCACCGGATAGTACTGCTCCATGACCTCGATCGGCGTGGTCTTGGAGATGCCGATGGTCGAGCAGCCGTTGGAGATGCCGTCGCCCGCGGCGCTGCCGCCGTATCCGCCGCCGCTGATCACGTACATGATGTAGTTGCGGTTGCGCTCCGGGTCGTAACCGCCCAGCGCCAGGTTGCCCGAGGTGCCGGCGGGTGCGGCGAAAAGGCGATCGGGGATCGCCTTGACCATGGCGTTGAATACAGCCTCCGCGATGCGCTGGCTGACCTCGGCCGCGCAACCCGACACGGGGCGCGGATACTCGGCATAAAGGAACGTGCCCCTGGGGTCGTCGATGTGCAGCGGATCGAAGGTGCCGGCGTTGATCGGCACTTCCGGGAAGATGTGCTTGATCGCCAGGTAGATCGAAGAGCGGGTGGTGGCGATGACGCTGTTCATCGGGCCGCGGCAGGGCGGCGAGGACTTCGACAGGTCGAAATAGAGCTCGGTGCCTTCCTTGCGCAGCGACAGGCGGATGACGAGCGGCTCGTCGGTCACCCCGTCGCTGTCGACATAAGACTCGCCGTGGTAGATGCCATCCGGGATCGTGGCGATGCGCGCGCGCATCAGTCGCGCGGCGCGCGCCTTCAACTCGCCGATCGCCGCCTCGACCGTGTCGCGCCCGTAGCGGTCGAGCAGGGCGGTCAGGCGCTTCTCGCCGATGCTCAGCGCCGCCGCCTGGCCCTTGATGTCGCCGATGCGCTGGTCCGCGATGCGGATGTTGGAGAGGATGATCGACAGGATCTCCTCGTCCATCCGCCCTTCCTTGAACAGCTTGACCGGCGGAAGTCGAAGCCCTTCCTGCTCGACCTCCGTCGCGTTGGCCGAGAAGCCGCCCGGCACCATGCCGCCGGTGTCGGGCCAGTGCCCGGTGTTGCTGAGCCAGCAGAACAGCGCGCCGCGGTAGAAGAACGGCTTCACGAAGCGCACGTCCATCAGGTGCGTGCCGCCGAGATAGGGGTCGTTGACGATGTAGACGTCGCCGGGCTTCAGGTCCTTCGCACGGTCGATCACTGCTTTGGCGCCGAACTGCATCGTGCCGACGAACACCGGCAGGCCCAGCTCGCCCTGCGCAATCAGCTCGCCCGTGCCGCGATGATAGATGCCGTCCGAGCGATCCAGCGCCTCGGAGATCACCGGCGAGAAGGCGGCGCGCACAAAGGCCAGGTCCATCTCGTTGCAGACCTGCTGCAGCCCGTTCTCGATCACCGCGAGGGTGACGGGGTCGAGCGTCGACTTGGTCGTCAGGTCATTCATCGCGGTTCCCTCATCCTTTCATCGCTGCGACGACAAGGCGCTCTCTCTCCCGAGGGAAGAGGGTGCCGAGCGAGAGCGGGGTGGGCGAGGAGAACATGCCGCTCCTTCACCCGCCAACGGAAACGACGAGGTTTCCGAACCGGTCCGCCTGCACGCGGTCGCCTGGCTCGATCACGATGGTGCAGTCCAGCTGCTCGACGATGGCGGGTCCGGCGAAGCGTGCCTGGGGCGGCAGCTTCTCGCGGCGATAGACCGGCGTCTCGCGCCAGTCCCCATCCTGGAACCACACCTTGCGCCGTTCGACCAACGCGCCGTCGACATCCCGTGCGCGCCCTTCCGACGGCAACAGCGCATCCAGCGGCAGGGCAGGGCGGCGGCCGATGACGGCGGTGTGCAGGTTGACCAATACCGGGCGGATCTCCGGCAGCGCCACTTCGAAGCGCTTCCAATAGGCGTCGGCGAAGGCCTGGTGCAGGGCCTCCCGCGTGACGTCGACGCCGGGCAGCGAGACGGTCAGGATGTGGCTCTGCCCCTGGAACTGCATGTCCGCCTCGTGCAGCACGGCGATCGCGTCCACCGCCACGCCTTCGCGCTGGATCGTAGCGCGGCCCTCGGCAATCTGCGCCTCGAGGGTACGCTTCACCAGGTCCATGTCCAGCGCGGGCAGGGGCTTGTTGATCGTGTTGACGTAGTCGTGGCGCAGGTCGGCGACCACGCAGCCCAGCGCGTTGGTGATGCCCGGCCGCGCCGGGATCAGGAGGCGCGGAATGCCCAATTCGCGCGCAAGCGCCGCCGCGTGCAGCGGCCCGGCGCCGCCGAAGGCGAACAGCGCGAAGTCGCGCGGGTCGTGGCCCTTGGCCAGCGAGACCATGCGCACCGCACCGGCCATCTTGTCGTTGGCAACGCGCACGATCGCGGCGGCCGATCCCTCGGCGTCGAGGCCCAGGGCGCTGCCGACATACTCGACCAGGGCGTCGCCCAGCGATTTCATCGAGACGGGCGCGTCGACCGCCAGCAGGCCTTTGGGGTTGAGCCGGCCGAGGAACAGGTTGGCGTCGGTGATGGTCGGTCGCGTGCCGCCCCGGCCGTAGCAGATCGGGCCCGGCCTGGCGCCGGCGCTCTCGGGGCCCACGCGCAGCATGCCGGAATCGTCGATATGCGCGATCGACCCACCGCCCGCGCCGATCGTGTGCACATCGACCATCGGCACGTGGATCGGCATGGCATACTCCAGCTCCAACTCGGCCGAGACGCGCGGTACGCCGCCTTGAATCAGTCCCACATCCGAGCTGGTGCCCCCCATGTCGTAGGTGATGAGGTCGGGATAGCCGGCTTGGCGCCCCGTATAGGCGGCCGCCATCACGCCAGAGGCAGGGCCGGACATCACGGTGTTGACCGCCGCCTCCGCCACGATGCGGCTGGACACCGTGCCGCCGTTGCCCTGCATGACCAGCAACTCGTGGGCGAAGCCCTTCGCCGTCAGTTCGTCGCGCAAGCGCTCTATATAGCGGTGCAGCACAGGCTGGACCGATGCGTTGACGGCGGCGGTCACGCCGCGCTCGTACTCGCGGTACTCGCTCAGGATCGCACTGCCGAGCGTGACATAGCCGTTCGGCCACAAGCCGCGCACGATCTCGCCGGCGCGGCGTTCATGCGCGGGGTTGATGTAGCTGTGCAGGAAATGGATGACCACAGCCTCGCAGCCCTGGGCCAGCAGCGCCTTGGCAGCGGCGGCGACGCCGGCCTCATCCAACGGCGTCACGACCTTGCCGTCGGCGTCCATGCGCTCGGCCACTTCCAGGCGCAGTTCACGCGGGATCAGCGGGCGGAACTGGCCGGTCAGGCCGTAAGGCGTCGGACGCGTGCGCCGGCCAAGCTCGAGCGAATCGCGGAATCCTCGGGTCGTGATCAGTCCGCAGCGCGCGATCTTGCGCTCAAGCAGCGCATTGGTCGTGGTGGTGGTGCCGTGGACCACGGCCGAAAGCGCGGTCGGATCGTCGCCACTCGCCTCGATCGCGTTCAGCACGCCGAAGGCCTGGTTGTCGACCGTCGTGGGCACCTTTGCCACGCGCACCACCCGCTTCGCCGGGTCGACGGCGATCAGGTCGGTGAAGGTTCCCCCCACGTCGATTCCGACGATGCTTCCGGTCACGGATATCTCCTCACACCATCAGGTATTGCGCGCGCGCCTCGGTGTTCTGGTTCAGCTCGGCCATCGTGCCGGTGAAGCGCACCTGGCCCTTCTCGATGATCACCGCGCGGTCCGCCACCTCGGTTGCGAAATGCAGGTTCTGCTCGGACAGCACGACCGTCAGCCCCTCGGCCTTCAGGCCCCGAATCGCGCCGGCCATCTGGTCGACGATCACCGGCGCCAGACCTTCCGACGGCTCGTCCAGCAGCACCAGCGCGGGATTGCCCATCAGCGTGCGCGCGATGGTCAGCATCTGCTGCTCGCCGCCGCTCATCCGCCCGCCCGGGCGATCGCGCATTTCGGCCAGGTTGGGAAAGATGGCGAACAGCTTCTCCGGGGTCCATTCCGGCGCGCCGTCGCGCCTGGGCTGGCGGCCGACCTCGAGATTCTCCATCACCGACAGCTCGGTGAAGATGCGCCGCTCCTCCGGCACGTAGCCAAGGCCGAGGCGCGCGATCGCGTGGGTCGCCATGCGGTCAATGCGCCGGCCGAGGAAAGTGATTTCGCCCGCCGCTGCGCGCACCAGGCCCATGATGGTCTTGAAGGTGGTCGACTTGCCGGCGCCGTTGCGGCCGAGCACGGCGACGACCTCGCCTTTGGCGGCTGCAAAGGACATGCCGTCCAGGATATGCGCCCGGCCGTAGTAGCCATGCACGCCCTCGAGCGTGAGCATCGCGTCAGTGCCCGCGGCCAAGGTAGATCTCCTGCACCCTGGTATCGGCGCGCACGGCGTCGGGCTTGCCGTCGGCGATCAGCCTTCCGCGGTTCAGGACGACGATGCGGTCCGCATGGGCGAAGACGACGTCCATGTCGTGCTCGGTGAACAAGACGCCCACGCCTTCTTCACGCACGATGTGCGCGGCGAGTGCCATCAGCGCCACGCGTTCTTTCGGCGCCATGCCGGCGGTGGGCTCGTCCATCAACAGCAGGCGTGGCTTGTTGACAAGTGCAATCGCGAGTTCCACGCGCTTCAGGTCGCCATAGGCCAGCACGCCGCAGGCGCGGTCGGCCTGGGCCGCCATGCCGACGCGGTCGAGCAGCGCCAGCGCCTCATCGCGGTACAGGCGTGTCGCTGCCGGCCACATCGACCAAAGGCGGCGATGGTAGGACAGCAACGCCATCTGCACGTTCTCGGCCACCGTCATCGAGGCGAAGGTGGCGGTGATCTGGAAGGTGCGCCCGACGCCGAGCCGCCAGACCCGGCGCGGCTTCAATCCGACCAGCTCTCGTCCGTCCAGCTTCACGCTGCCCGTGTCGGGCTTGAGCTGGCCGTTGAGCATGTTGAAGCAGGTGGTCTTGCCCGCGCCGTTCGGTCCGATCAGCGCCAGGAGCTCGCCCTTCGCCACCGCGAACGCCACGTCGCTTACCGCCTGGACGCCGCCGAACGCCTTGCTCAAGCCCTCGACCGCCAGCACGCTCATGGCGTGGCCTCCGCCCTTCGCGCTTCCCAGCGTTGCGCGGCGAAGCCCGCCAGGCCCTGCGGGAAGGCCAGCACCAGCAGCACGATCGTGGCGCCAAGCACCAGGCGCCAGTAGTCGGTCGCACGCACCAATTGCTCGTGCAGGCCGGAATAGACCACGGCGCCCACGATTGGGCCGCTGACAGTCTGCACGCCGCCCAAGAGGACCATCAGCAAGGCATCGACCGACTTTGGGATCGAGATGTAGGTCGGGAACACGCTGCCCTTCATGTAGGCGAACAAACCGCCCGCCAGGCCCGCCGCCGCGGAAGCGATCGCGAAGCCGGCCCATTGCAGCCGCATCACGTTCATGCCGATCGCCTCGGCGCGGAGCGGCGAGTCCCGACCGGCGCGCAGCGCGTAGCCGAACGGGGCGTGGATCATCCGGCGCAGCAGCATCGTGCCGGCGAGGCAGAGCGCCAGTGCGATGTAATAGAAGCTGAGCTTCCCGCGCACCCAATCCGGCGGCCAGACGCCGAGGACGCCGTTGTCGCCGCCGGTCACCTCGACCCATTGGAAGGCGACCGACCAGCAGATCTGCGCGAAGGCCAGCGTCAGCATGGCCAGGTACACGCCCGACAGGCGCACGCAGAAGAACCCGAATATCGCGCCGGCCAGCCCGGCCAGCAGCGGCGACAGGACCAAGCCGACGGCCAGCGGTGCCGCCAGGTATTGTGCGGCCAGCGCCGCGCCATAGGCGCCCAGGCCGAAATAGGCGGCATGGCCGAAGGACGCCATGCCCGCCGGCCCCATGATGAAATGCAGGCTGGCCGCGAACAGCACGAACAGCGCTATCTCGGTCAGAACCGCGACCGCGTAGTCGCCCAGCGCCGGCGGCAGCGCCACCGCCGCCAGCAGCGCGATCGCGCCCAGCACGCGCAGTTCGCGCGGCGCGGCGCGGATCACCGGTTCCTGCCCGCCGGTCGCGGCGCGGGCATGGGCCGGCGGCCTGCCCAGCAGGCCGTAAGGCCGGATCACCAGCACGACCGCCATCACCAGGAACACCAGGACGAGCGTGATCTTGGGAAAGACCAGGATGCCGAAAGCGCCGAGCTGGGCGATCAGCAGCGCCGCCAGGAAGGCGCCCGCCACGCTTCCCATGCCGCCCACGACGACTACCACGAAGGCTTCCGCGATCACCTGCAGGTCCATCTGCAGGTTGACCGACTCGCGGGGCAGCTGCAGCGCCCCGCCCAGGCCCGCCAGCACCGCACCCAGGAAGAAGACCGAGGTGAACAGGCGCGATTGGTCGACGCCGAGTGCCGCCACCATCTCGCGGTCCTGGGTGGCCGCGCGCACCAAGGTGCCCCAGCGCGTGCGATGGAACAGGAGCCACAGCGCTGCCAGAACCGCCGGGCCGACGGCGATCAGGAACAGCTCGTAGAGCGGGAAGCGCTGCCCCAGAATCTCGACCGCGCCCTTCAGTCCGGGCGCGCGGGGGCCAAGCAGGTCCGTGGCGCCCCAGCAGTAAAGCGCGATGTCCTGGATCGCCAGCACCACCCCGAACGTGGCGAGGAGCTGGAACAGCTCCGGCGCTTGGTAGATGCGGCGCAGCAGCAGCACCTCCACGGCAATGCCGATCAGCCCGACAGCGAGCGCCGCCAGCGCGATTCCACCCCAGAACCCCGCAAAACCATAGGGCAGGCGCTCGACCAGGCTCCAGGCCAGGTAGGCGCCCAGCATGTAGAACGAGCCATGCGCGAAATTCACCACGCGCGTGACGCCGAAGATGATCGACAAGCCCGACGCCACCAGGAACAGCGAGGACGCCGAAGCGAGCCCGTTCAGGAACTGGACGACAAGGAAGGACAAGCGTACACGCGTTCAGTGCAAGGTCGCCCTCATCCCTCGACAGGCTCGGGATGAGGGCTCCGGCAAACATTCATCGCCGCATGCCGAGCTTGTCGAAGCATGAGGCGCGACGCGTCGGGGGCGGTCTTACGCCCCGCTTCCGCGCAATTTTCTGACCTCCTCGTCCGAGGGCAGGTAGTTGCCGCCATAGGCGTAGCGCCACTCGACCATCAGCCCCTTGCCACCCTTGACCACCGTCTTGCCGACGAAGGCGCCAAGCGTCGACTGGTGGTCGGAGGCGCGGAACTCGATCGGGCCGAACACGCTGTCGACCTTGAGTCCCTTCATCGCCGCGACCATCTTGTCGGTGTCGGTCGATCCCGCCTTCTTTAAACAGGCGGCGATGGTCTTGATCGTCTCGTAGCCCACAACCGAGCCGCAGCGCGGATAGTCCTTGAACCGCTTCTGGTAAGCTTCCTTGAACTTGTCGTGGGTCGGCGACTTGAACTGGTCCCACGGATAGCCGGTGACGATCCAGCCCGTGGGCGCCTCGTCCTTCAGCGGGTCAAGGTATTCCGGCTCGCCGGTCAACAGGCTCACCACGGCGCGCTTCTCGAACAGGCCGCGCGTGTTGCCCTGCCGCACGAAATTGGTCAGGTCCGGTCCGAAAGTGACGTTGAAGATGGCCTCGGGGTTGGCCGCGGCGATCGCCTGCACGGTCGCGCCGGCGTCGATCTTGCCCAGCGCCGGCCACTGCTCGACCACGAACTTCACGTCGGGCCTGGCCTTGGTCAGGATGTCCTTGAACCAGCGCACGGCCGACTGGCCGTATTCGTAGTTGGGCGCCACCGTGGCCCAGGTCTTCGCCGGAAGCTTGGCCGCTTCCTCCGCCAACATCGCCGCCTGCATGTAGGTCGAGGGACGCAGGCGGAACGTGTAGGCGTTGCCTTTGGACCAGACCAGGGCGTCGGTCAGCGGCTCGGACGCCACGTACAGACGCTTGTTCTGCGCCGCGAAGTCGGCGATCGCCAGGCCGATATTGCTCAAGAACCCACCCGCCAGCAGGTCGACCTTCTCGGCATTGACGAGTTCGCCGGCATGGCGCACCGCGTCCTCGGGCTTGCCGGCGTCGTCGCGCGAGACGATCTCGAGCTTGCGGCCCAGGATGCCGCCGGCGGCGTTGATCTCCTCCATCGCCAGCGTCCAGCCGTTCCTGTAGGGCAGCGTAAAGGCGGGGATCGCCGTGTAGCTGTTGATCTCGCCTACCCGTATCGCCTTGGCCTGGGCGTGCGCCACATAGGGCGCGGCCAGGGTGGCGGCGGCGGCAGCGCCAGCGCCGGCAACGAATTGTCTGCGTCGGATGGTCGTCATGGTGAAGCTCCCCTGCTTGACGGTTTCCCCGGATGCTCGAAGCCTAGCGCAACTCAGCGCTGGCCGTCCCAGACCTTGATCTCCGATGCCCTAAGCCCGCCCATGCGCTCATGGACGCGGCCGCCGGTCGTCATGGCGATGAAGAACGCCAGTTCGTCGGCGCGCGGCGCGTCGGGAATACCGGCCTCGATGCCGCTGAAGTGGCTGCGCACATAGGCGGCATCCTTGTGGTGGATCGGTATGTCGATGCGCGCGCCCACAGGCCCGACCTTGACCGAGGACGGCACGATCGCCTTGGCGCTTCCCAGGACGTCGCGCATGGCGTAGCCGCCCGGCACGTGCCACAGCGCGCCGTGCTCCTGCTCGCCCGCCGCGCCGATCAGCGAGGCCTTGCCGTAGGCCTCGATGGCCTTGGGGTCGCCGCCCATCGCCTGCAGCAGGCGCCGGGACATCTCGACGCCCAACGGCTTCAGCGCCTCCATCATCGGCTGAACTTCCTGCACATATATGCTTGCGTAGGGATTGGCGACAACCGCACCGGCCCAGCCGACCAGCAGCGGCTTGGCGACCGGGGTTCCACCCTCGTGCCAGATGGTCTCGACGTTGACCACGATCTTGCGGACGCGCACCAGGTCCATTCTTTGTTTCCCTCGCTTCCTTACCCGCCGATCGCTGTCGCGACCGGCATCCACTCCCGACGGGAGGGGGGATCGCGTTCACCCTCTCCCGCCGGGAGAGGGTGGCGAGCGTCGGCGGACCGGGTAAGGGCCTGAGCCCTACCGACCACACGCCGCTGTCCGCGCAGGCGCAGCAGCGCGCTGTGAATCAATTCGGCGGCCACAAGGCGCTCCGCCTCGGCCGCGCCGCGATCGAGCGCCTCGGCGACCTCCGCCCCGGCAAGCGGCCCGACCGCAACCACGACCGGGATGTCGCCCAGGTCGCTGTCATCTTTCACCTGATTGGCGGGCAGTCGGCGGATGGCCGCGCTATCGATGGTGACCGCGTTGCCGATGATGGTCGCCGCCGCATCGGCCTCGGCGCCGGTCGCGGCCAGCACGGTGACGCCGTCGGCGATGCCGAGGCTCAGCGACCGACCGCCGCGTCCCGACGTCGCGATCCCGCGTACCGGGGAAGCGAAATCGATCGTGGCGAAGCCGTCGAGTGTCGCATCCGGCTCGCCGTCCTCCAGCGACCCGGCGATGCCGACTCGCATCGCCTGGCCGGGTGCAAGGTGGATCGCGATATCGCCGCCGTCGTTCACGTAGGCGCGCTTGAGGTCGCGGCCGGCGACCATCGCCGCGAGCATCGCATCCGCCACCGAGCCCGCGACTGCCGCCATCGGCGTGATGTAGACGGCACGGTAGGGCCATACCGCCGCCACCATGCGCCGGGCGATAGGGTTTTTCGGCTTTGGCATCGCCTCATCCCCCCTTTCTTGACGGGAGGAGGGCGGCGGGAGGGCGACGGTCTCGCTCGACGAAGATCCCCTTCCCCTATGTCCCTCCCGCAAGAGGAGGGAGGACCCAGGGAAACCGACGGGCGCGCGCAGCAGCGGGAGTTCACTGACCAGTCCCTCCAGTACCCCTTCGAATGCCGCCGCTACCTGCCGGTAGGCGCGCGTCACTTCGTCCGCTTCGCCTGCAGCGCCGATGATCAGGTCGATCGGCCCGTGCTGCAGGTGCAGCCGGCCGTCCGGCAGGAACGCCGCGACGGCGCCGCTCATGCGCGCCCGCCCTTGGGGCCGGCGACGTCGAGCGGCCAGGGGTTGTCGCTGCGCCACGCCTCGTCGCGCCGGCGCGCTTCGCTCAGCACCCGGTCCATGGTGACGACGTTCTCCACGTGCCCGCCGAGGCCGCGATAGTCCTCCAGCCGCATGGTGAACTCGATCGGCGCGACCAGCGCCGGCGTCGGCACATGGCCGAAGGACTTGTCGGGCATGCGCGTGACGTCGACCATCACCGTGATGCCGCCGCCGGGCCAGACATAGGCAGGCGCGCCGCCGCAGGTCACGCGCGTCAGGGTCTGTCGCACCGAGCGTGTCAGGCGCACCGGGTTTTCCGTCACGCCCGCGCGCAAGGATCCGCCCGCACCGCCCATGAAAAGAACGGTGCACAACGCGGGCTCGCAGTTCTCGCCGATGCGCTCGACCACCTTCGCAATCGGCGCAGGCATCGCGGCCGGCACCGGCCTGAGCTGCTCGTCGAGCACGAACCAGGCGGAATCCTCGCCGGTCGTGCTGACCATCAGCAGCCGCAATCCGGGCCAGGCGGTCCGGGCATCGATCTTCTCGATGATCGTCAGCGGGTCGGTCACATCCGTGCCGCCCCAGCCCGATCCGGGATGGGCGACCTGGAAATAGCGCCCGGGCGTCGACCGGCGTCCGCGCACGCGGATGCCGGCCGGCTTCATGTCGAGATAGCGCCCGGCCTGGTGCTCGGTCAGCACGCCGGTGATGTGGTCGTCGACCACGATGACCTCGTCGACATGGTCGCGCCACTGCCGCGCGAAGATGCCGATCGTGGCCGAGCCGCAGCCCACCCGCATGCGCTCCTCGCGGTGCCCGTCGATCACCGGCGGCTGGCCCGCCTGGATGGTCAGCTTGGCGCCGCCCTCGACCTCCAGATCGACCGCCTGCTTGTTGCACAGCCGCAGCATCATCTCGCAGGTGACGGTGCCTTCGCGCTTGCCGCCGCCCGTCAGGTGGCGCACGCCGCCCAAGGACAGCATCTGCGAGCCGTACTCGGCGGTCATCACGTGACCCACCGGCTCGCCGTCGCACTTCACCGTCGCCTGTTCGGGCCCGACATGGCGGTCTGTGTCGATCTTCACCTTCACGCTGCAATAGCTGAAGATGCCCTCCGTCACGACCGTCACCGTGTCGACGCCCTGGTAGTTCTGCGCGACGATGAAGGGCGCCGGCTTGTAGTCAGGATAGGTCGTGCCGGCGCCGATCCCGGTCACGAACACCGGCGCGCGCGGCGCGATTTCGCCGGCCCAGGCCTGCGCGCCCTCGAAGAACGGCACCAGCTTGCCGTCCCGGTCGATCGCGCGCTGCGCGAGGACCAAGGGGTCGGTGCGGGTCAGCATGCCGTCGACATTGGCGTAGCGGTCGCAGGCGCCAGTCTTGCCCGGACGGATGCGGCACAGCACGGGGCAGGCGTCGCAGCGGATCAGTCCGTCGTCGGCCCTGGCGGATTCGGCGGTTTGCACGTCGCTCATGGCTTGGCGCCTCCTTGGGCGATGCTGATCGCCGCGCGCACGCGGTGCGGCAACGCGGGCAGCTTGCGGACCACCGCGCCGGTCGCGTCGCGGATGGCGCTGAGGATCGCGGGCGCTGTCGGCACCAGCGCCGGCTCGCCGATGCCCTTGGCGCCGTAAGGACCCAGCGGCTCGCGGTCCTCGATCAGGATGACGTCGATCGGCGGCACGTCGCCCACGGTTGGGATCAGGTAGTCGTGCAGGTTTTCCGTGCGCCCGGGAAGGTATTCCTCCATCAGCGCCAATCCGATTCCCTGGGCGATGCCGCCGTGGATCTGGCCCTCGACCAGCGTCGGGTTGATGGCGCGGCCGACATCGTGCGCGGCGACGAAGCGGCGCAGCCTCACCGTTCCCAGTTCCACATCGACCTCCAGGTCGCAGAGCTGCGCTGCGAAGCCGTAGGTGGCGTAAGGCACACCCTGCCCATTGGCATCCAACGGCGCGGTGGGCGGATCGAATCGCCCGCGCCCGGTCAGCACGTCGCCGCCCGGGGACTCGGGCTTCAGCGTGGCAAGGTCGACCGTGCGCTCGGCCTCGCCGTCCTTGACGCGCAGCAGGCGCCCGTCGATGGCGATGCGCGCCTCCGGCCCGGCATTGGCCAGGCGCAGCACCTTCTCGCGCAGATTGCGGGCGGCCAGCTCCGCCGCCTTGCCCGACACGAAGGTCTGGCGCGAGGCCGAAGTCTTGCCGGCGTCCTCCGTACGATCTGTGTCGGCCACTACCTGGGCGATGCGGTCGACCGGCACGCCCAGCGCGTCGGCGGCGATCTGCTGCAGGATCGTGGTCGAACCCTGGCCGATATCGACCGCACCGTTGTAGAGCGTGATGCGCCCGTCCGGCGCGATACCCATCCGCATGGCCGAGGGATTGGACAGCGCCGTGTTGCCGATCCCATACCACATGCAGCCGATGCCGACGCCGCGCCGGACGACGGCATGGCCGTTGCCGCCGCGCCCGTTCTGCTCGGCCGCTTCCGCCCGCAGGCGGTTCCAATGCGGGCGCAGGGCGTCCAGGCACGCGGCGAGCCCGGCGCTGTGTTCCATCACCTGGCCGGTCGCCGTTGCGTCGCCCACCCGCAGCGCGTTCTTCCAGCGGAATTCCAGGCGATCCATCCCCAGCTTGTCGGCCAGCTCGTCCATCAGCCCTTCGTGCAGTACGGCCGCCTGCGGTACGCCGAAACCGCGGAAGGCGCCGGAGGGCGGCTCGTTGGTGTGGATCGCGCGCGCCAGCGCCCGCACCGATCCCACCTTGTAGGGTCCGCTGGCATGCACCGGCACGCGGGTCGCTACGGTTGGCCCCCAGGAGGCGTAGGCGCCGGTGTTGAAGTCGCCGTCGAAATCGATCGCGACCAGCCGGCCTTCCTTGTCGGTGCCCCAGCGCCCGCGCACCGCGGCGGGATGGCGCTTGGTGGTGGAGGCCATCGACTCCGGGCGCGTGTAGACGCAGCGCACCGGGCGGTCCAGGTGCCAGGCGGCGATGGCGACCAGCGGATGCAGCGACAGGTCCAGCTTGCCGCCGAAGCCGCCCCCGACCGCGCTGGCGATGAAACGCACGCGCTCGGGCGGCAGGCCCATCACCTGGGCGATCTCGTCGCGATGGGCGAATGGCTGCTGCGTGCAGGCATGGATTTCCAGCCGATCGCCGACGCGCCGCGCGTAACCCGCCTCGGGTTCGATATAGGCATGCTCGACGAAACTGGTTTCCCAAGCGCCCTCGGCCGTGACGGCTGCCTGCGCGAGCGCCGCGTCGACATCGCCCCGCAGCACGCGGCCGGTGATCAGCACATTGTCGGGCAAGTGGGCATGGATGGCCGGGGCGCCGTTGGCCTTGGCCGCCGGGCAGCCCACGACCGGCGCGAGCGGCTGCCACGTGATC
>CAYMTM010000014.1:23369-38554 GCA_964393375.1 uncultured Rhodospirillaceae bacterium | reverse complement strand
GCGCGCGCGCCGTCGATCAGCGTCAGAATGATTTCCTTGCCCAAAACCAAGTCCGGCTGGACCCTGTCGCCGGCGATCGCGGAAACCAGTGTCGCGGCACGGCCATCGGCAGCAAGGCTCACGGCCGGCTTCGCGAAACGCAGCCCCGCGGGCCCTTCGACGATCAGCTCCGGCGCCGACAGCGGCTCGCGGGCGGCCACCTTGACCGCCAGCGAGGCGCCTGCCCTGTCCCTCAGCAGCGATACCCGCTCGACCGCGAGCCCCGCGGCCCTGCCGTCGCCCGGCACCTTGGCGCGCCATCGGTCGATCAGGTCGACGAACGGCGAGGCCACCGGCGACCCGGCGGGGAGGTCGAGCGCCAGTTCGGCATGGGCCGGCACGCAAATCTTCTCGCACACCAGGTAGTCGACCGCCGCGCGCAGCTTGACCGGCTCGCCCGGCCTCTGTGGGCGCACCTGGATCGGCAGCAGCACTTCGCCCTGGTAGCCGAACGTCTCGATGCCCAGCAGCGTATGGCGCTCCGGCGCCGGCCAGAGAACCGTCGCCGCGGCCAGGTTGTCCGAACCCGCCCAGTCGATCTGCGCCGGCAGGCCGGCATCGCCGGGCGAGCGCCAGTAGGTCCACCAGCCCGGTTCGAGCCGGAGCTGCAGCCCCAGCCGCAATTCCGTCAGCTCGCCGACCGCCGAAACGGCGGAAACCAGGCGCGCGCGCGCGAACTCATGCCTGTCCCAGGCGGACTGGGCGGCGAGCGCAGCAGTCGGCGCGGCCGCGGCCAGGACGGCCAAAGCCATTGCGAACAAAGCCGAAACGCCAATGCGTATCCGCCCGGTCATTCAACCATCATGCCCAGTATTGGCCGCAGTGGCCACGCACACCCGCTAGATATATAATTTTTCTACGACGCCGGATGCGTCACATTGCCGTGTTGGAGGGGCGCGGCGGGAAGAAGCATCGCATCTCGCGCGTTCCATGGTCGAGGAGGTGATGCACATGCAGGAACCCTCATCCGGCTACATGGCTGGCCAGCTGCTGATCGCCATGCCGCAAATGCGGGATCCTCGTTTCCAGCGCAGCGTGATCTACATGTGCGTTCACAATGCCGAGTGCGCAATGGGGCTCGTCGTCAACCGGTTGGTCAGCTCGCTGACTTTTCCCGATCTGCTGCATCAGCTCAACATCGACTCGGAAAACCTGAAGCAGACGATCCGCGTGCATTTCGGCGGGCCGGTCGAATCCGGCCGCGGCTTCGTGCTTCATTCGAGCGACTTCCACGAGACCGGGACGACGCCCGTGCCCGGCGGCCTGGCGCTGACGGCCACGATCGATATCCTGAAATCGATCGCCTCCGGCGGCGGTCCGCGCCGGTCCCTGCTGGCGCTCGGCTATGCGGGCTGGGGACCGAAGCAACTCGACGGCGAATTGCAGGCCAATGCCTGGCTGTCGGCGCCGGCGGACGAGGACATCGTGTTCGACGCCGACCTCGACACCAAGTGGGAACGGGCGATGGCGAAGATCGGCATCACGCCGAGCCAGCTCATGGGGCTTTCCGGCGACGCCGGCCACGCCTAAGCTTCGCCCCATGCAGATCCATCCCGTCGCCGGCGCCCTGGGCGCAGAGGTTTCCGGCGTCGATCTCGGCCGCTTGAGCGACGCCGAAACGGCGGCGATCCAGACGGCATTCCGCGAGCACCTGGTGCTGTTTTTCCGCGACCAGCGCCTGACGCCAGACCAGCAGATGACGTTCACGGGGCTGTTCGGGCCGCTGCAGGTCACGCCCTTCGTCAAGGCGATGGACGGCTATCCCTTTATCGTGCGCGTGCTGAAGGAGGCCGACGAGCGCGGCATCAGCACCTTCGGCAACGCCTGGCACGCGGATTTCACCTCGCTGGCCGAGCCGCCGCTGGGCTCGGTACTCTACGCGCTCGAAGTGCCCGACCATGGCGGCGACACGATCTTCGCCAACATGTACGCGGCCTACGACGCGTTGTCCTCGGGCATGAAGCGGATGCTCGATAGTGTCCGTGCGGTCCATGTAGGCAAGCCCTACGGCACCAAATACGGGCCGCCGAAGGACATGAAGACCTCCCGCTCCATCGCCATCGAACGCAACCGGCCGGACGCGGACATCGAGGTGGTCCACCCCGTCGTGCGCACCCACCCGGAGACCGGCCGCAAATCGCTGTTCGTCAACCCGATCTACACGCTGCGGTTCGAGGACATGACCGAGGCCGAGAGCCAGGGCCTGCTCGACTTCCTCTATGAACATGCGATCCGCCCCGAATTCACCTGCCGATTCCGGTGGGCCAAGGGCGCGCTGGCGCTGTGGGACAACCGTTGCACGCTCCACTACGCGATCAACGACTACGACGGCAGCCGCCGGCTGATGCACCGCACGATGATCGCGGGCGCCAGGCCATAGCCCGAATAGCAGAAGGCCCGCCATCGGGGCGGGCCTTCGCGAGGTGGGTGCAGGTCCGGTCAGCGCGAGTAGAACTCGATGACGAGGTGCGGTTCCATCTGCACCGGATAGGGCACGTCGGAAAGCACGGGCGTGCGCACCAGCTTGGCCGTCAGCTTGTTGTGGTCGACCTCGATGTAGTCCGGCACGTCGCGTTCGGTCGACTGCACGGCCTCCAGCACCAGGCCAAGCTTCTTCGACTTGTCGCGCACCTCCACAACATCGCCTTCCTTCAGCAGGTACGAGCCGATGTTCATGCGCTTGCCATTGACCTTGACGTGGCCGTGGTTGACGAACTGGCGCGCCGCGAACACCGTCGGCACGAACTTGGCGCGGTAGACCACCGTCTCCAGCCGCTGCTCCAGGAGGCCGATCAGGATGTCCGAGTTGCTGCCGCGCCGGCGAACCGCCTCTTCGTAGATGCGGCGGAACTGGCGTTCGCCGATATTGCCGTAATAGCCCTTGAGCTTCTGCTTGGCGGCAAGCTGGGTGCCGAAATCGGTCGGCTTCTTGCGCCGCTGGCCGTGCTGGCCGGGCCCGTATTCCCGTTTGTTGATCGGACTCTTCGGCCGGCCCCAGAGGTTCTGGCCGAAGCGGCGGTTGATCTTGTACTTGGATTCGGCGCGCTTGGTCATGGCGATCCTTGCTTGTAAGCCCTTGTTGTCCCGATAGTTTCTCCCGGGGCCCGCCCGGGGAACGGGGCCGCCCAAGTGTTACCGCGGGCCGCCCGCCTTCTCGGAAAGTGGCGCGTTCTAGGGCATGGGCGGGGGGATGTCAAACCGGCGCCCCGCCCGTCAGCCGCATCCCCCGACAGGCCCAGGATGACGCATTGAAACGGCCCTCATGGCGAGCCCGTCGAGCGACGGAGACTTCGCCGCACGATGCCCTCATGCCTCGCCTTTCCGCTTCCTTCTGCGCCGCACCGGTTCGCCCAGCACGTCGGGCTCGGCCCGCCAGTCGGTCAGGCATGCGATCATGCCGTGCAGCGTGCGCAGTTCCTGCTCGCTCAAGGCCGCGCGCTGGAACATGTTGCGGATGTTGCGCACCATGCTCGGGCGCTTCTCCTCGTTGCGAAGGAAGCCGCATTCGATCAGCTCGCGCTCGAGGATGCGGAAGAAGTTCAATAGCTGCTCCTTGTCCGCCGGCGGCGACCAGCCGTAGTTGTCCTGCCGTCCCGGCGTGGCGTCGGCGGCCATGAACCATTCGTAGCCCACCAGCAGGACGGACTGCGCCAGGTTCAGCGACGAGAAGCCGGGGTTTAGCGGGATGCGGATCAGGGCGTCCGCCAGCGCCAGATCGTCGTTCTCCAGGCCCGCGCGCTCCGGCCCGAACAGCACGCCGATTCTGAGGCCCTCCGCGGCCCTGGCGCGCATCTCCTTCGCCGCTTCGCGGGCCGTGTAGATCGGCTTCACCATGTAGCGATCGCGCGCCGTGGTGGCGTAGACGACCTGCAGGTCGGCGATCGCCTTTTCGGTGTCGCCGAACAGCCTCGCTGCGTCGAGCACGCGGTCCGCGCCCGAGGCGGCCGTGATCGCCTGGTCGTTCGGCCAGGGATCGCGCGGCGCCACCAGGCGCAGGTCGGTCAGCCCGCAGTTCAGCATGGCGCGCGCCGATGTGCCGATGTTCTGGCCGAGCTGCGGGTTGACCAGGATCACCGCCGGCGCGAATTGGGTCGCGGCGGAGACCTTGCGCTTGTCGGTGCCGGCCATGGCGACCGGGTTCAAGCCGCCGGGGCGCCGTCGTGGAACAGCTTGTAGGTGATGCCGTCCTCGAGCGCGTTGAACGAGGCGTCCATGATGTTGGGCGACACGCCCACGGTGGCCCAGTGCCGCCCGTTGCCGTCGGCGCTCTCGATCATCACCCGCGTCACCGCCTTGGTGCCGTCCTGCGGCGTCAGGATGCGGACCTTGTAGTCGAGCAGCCGCATCGAGGCGAGCGAGGGATAGCGCGGCTCCAAGGCCTTGCGCAGCGCGGCGTCGAGCGCGTCGACCGGGCCGTTGCCCTCGGCCACCACCATCTGGCGCTCATTGCCGATATCGATCGTGATGATCGCCTGGGAAACCGTCACCAGTTCGCCCTTGGCGTTGTGACGGTGCTCGACCAGGATCTGGAAGCGGTCGAGCGAGAAATACTGCGGCACCGCGTCGAAGGCACGGCGCGCCAGCAACTCGAAGCTGGCCGGGACGTCGTCGAAGGCGTAGCCCTGGAACTCCTTGGCCTTCACGTCGTCGAGCAGCCGCGGCAGGCGCTTGTCGGCGGGATCCGGTGCAATTCCCAGCTCGCGCAGCCGCGCCAGCATGTTGGCGCGGCCGGCCTGGTCGGAAACCACGACATGGCGGCGGTTGCCGACGGCCTCGGGCGGGACGTGCTCGTAGCTCGCCGGGTCCTTCTCCACAGCCGAGGCGTGCAGGCCTCCCTTGTGGCTGAACGCGGCCTCGCCGACATAGGGCGCGTGGCGGTTGGCCGGGCGGTTTAGCCGCCGGTCGAGGAGCCGGGAGACATCGGCCAGGCGCGGCAGCCGCTCGCGCCCGATTCCCGTCTCCAGCCCCATCTTCAGCATCAAGGTCGGGATGATCGACACCAGATTGGCGTTGCCGCAGCGTTCGCCAAGGCCGTTGATCGTGCCCTGCACCATGCGCGCCCCCGCGCGCACGGCCGCCAGCGTATTGGCGACCGCGTTCTCGGTGTCGTTGTGACAATGGATGCCCAGCCGGTCGCCCGGGACGACCTTCGCGACATCGCCCACGACCTGCTCGATCCGGTCGGGCAGGGTGCCGCCGTTAGTGTCGCACAGCACGATCCAGCGCGCGCCGGCCCCCTGCGCCGCCGTGATCGCCGCCATGGCGTAGTCCCGGTTCGCCGCGTAGCCGTCGAAGAAATGTTCGGCGTCGAACAGGACCTCGCGCCCCTGCTTCGCTGCGTGGGCGACGCTGTCGCGGATCATCGCCAGGTTCTCCTCGCGCGGCACCGCAAGCGCCACGTCGACATGGAAATCCCAGCTCTTGCCGACCAGGCAGACGCTCGGCGTGCGCGCGCCGAGCACCGCCGCCAGGCCCGGATCGTTGCCGGCGCTGCGCCCCTGGCGGCGCGTCATGCCGAACGCCGTGACGCGCGCGGTCTTCAGCTTCGGCAGGGCCGAGAAAACGGCGTCGTCGGTCGGGTTGGCGCCCGGCCATCCCGCCTCGATGTAGTCGATACCGAGCCCGTCTAGCGCCTCGGCGATGGCGATCTTGTCCGCCACGCCGAAATCGACGCCCTGTGTCTGCGCCCCGTCGCGCAGGGTCGTATCGTAGAGGTAGATGCGGTCAGGGCTCAAGCGTTTCAACCATGTAACGACGGATCGCCTTGTCACGCGTGACTAGCGTCAGCTTCTCCATGACGGCCTGCGCCACCAGCATCCGATCGAACGGATCGGCGTGTAGCCGCGGCAACGATCCGGCAGTCAGGGCATGCCCGCCCGTCATGTCAAGCACATCGATTCGCATGCGATCCAGTGCGTACGGAAGCCACTGAATTGCAGGAGCCGGCAGTTTCATCTTTCCGGCCGCCTGCTTGATCGCGGCCTCCCACAGACTGGCCGCACTCACCAGCACACCAGTCTCCGCCTCGGCCAGGATATCGCGAACGCGCGCGGACAATTGCGCCGGTTCCTGCAGAACCCAGATCATCACGTGCGTATCGAGGAGGTACCTCATTCCTCCTCGGAACGGCCCTCGAACGCCGCGATGATTTCCTCCGGCGTCTCGTCGAAATCGGGCGCGATCCAGATTTGACCCTTGAAGAGCCCCAGAGGGCGCTTCTCTTTCAGCTTGGTATTAAAGGCCACCAGCTTCGCCACAGGGTTCCCATGACGGGCGATTACGATGTCCTCGCCTGCCGCTGCCTCGTTTATCAGGCGCGAGAGATGGGTCTTGGCTTCGTATATGTTCACGGTTTTGGACATGGACTAACTCTAGTCTAGTCTAGTCTAGTTTGCAAGACTGCGCTCAAACCCGCTTCCAGTCGGTCCTACCGCCCGGGCGGTCTTCCAGCTCGATGCCCGCCTTCTTCAACTCTTCGCGGATGCGGTCGGCCTCCGCGAAGTCTTTCGCTTTGCGGGCGGCGAGGCGGGCAACGATCATGTCTTCAATCTGATTGATGTGTAGGCCACCGATCACCATTGGCCCAAACCCGGCAATCTGCCCAAAGTGACTTCGCTTCGGATCCTCAGTTGGCACGCCTCTGAACCACTCATTTGGATCTTGCTGCACCAGCCCCATCAGCGCGCCCGACGCCAGCAGCGCGCCTTTTAGCTTCGCCTTCTCTGCCGCCGTGCCGGCCTTGTTGAGCGCCGTGGCGATCTCGTGCAGGTGCTTCAGTGCGAGCGGCGTGTTGAGATCGTCCTCCAGCGCCGCCATGACGTCGAGCCGCGCTTCGGCCTTCGCCGCCGGCACGTCGGCGACCTGGCGCAGCGCGGTGTAGAAGCGGTCGAGCGTCGCCTTCGCCTCCTTCAATCCCTCGCGGCGGAAGTCGAGCGGCTGACGGTACTGGGCGCTCAGCAGCGCCAGACGCATCGCCTCGCCGCGATAGCCTTCGTCCAGCAGGTCACGCACCGTGACGAAGTTGCCCAGCGACTTCGACATCTTCTCGGCGTCGATCGATAGGAACCCGTTGTGCACCCAGTAGCGCGCCATCGGGGCGCCGGCATGGCAGCAGCGGCTCTGCGCGATCTCGTTCTCGTGGTGGGGGAAGATCAGGTCCTGTCCGCCGCCATGGATGTCGAATGTCACGCCCAGGTAGGTCTTGGCCATGGCCGAGCATTCGATGTGCCAGCCTGGCCGGCCCCTGCCCCACGGGCTGTCCCAGCCCGGCAGGTCGGGCGTCGAGGGCTTCCACAGGACGAAGTCGAACGGGCTCTTCTTGTAGGGCGCCACGTCGACGCGGGCGCCCGCCTCCATGTCCTCCAGCGAGCGGTGCGAAAGCAGGCCGTATTCCTTCATCGAGGGCACGTGGAACAGTACGTGCCCGTCTTTGAAATAGGCATGGCCTTGCGCAATCAGCACTTCGATCATTGCGATCATCTGACCGACATGCGCTGTCGCGCGCGGCTCGATGTCGGGCAAAAGCGCACCGAGCGCACCCATATCCTCGTGGTACCATCTGATCGTCCGCTCTGTGATCGACGCGATCGGCTCGCCCGACTCCTTCGAGCGATTGTTGATCTTGTCGTCCACGTCGGTGATGTTGCGGACATAGGTGACGCGCGGGTAGAGCACCTTGAGCAGCCGGTAGAGCACGTCGAACACGACGACCGGCCGCGCGTTGCCGATATGCGCGCGGTCGTAGACCGTGGGGCCGCAGACATACATCCGCACATGCTGCGGATCGAGAGGCTGAAACGCCTCCTTCTTGTTGCCCAGCGTGTTGTGGAGATAGAGCGGCATCGCGCCTCAGGCGGCCTTCCCGGTCAGGCGCGCGACGGCCCGCGCGCGGCCGATGAGCGGTAGCAGAGACTTGAGCTCGGGTCCATGGTCCCGGCCCGTGAGCGCCCGGCGCAGCGGCATGAACAGGGCCTTGCCCTTGCGCCCCGTGGCGGCCGCGACGGCGCCAGTCCAGCGGCTCCAGGTCCGCTCGTCCCAGGGCTCGCCCGGCAGCAGGTCCGCGGCCCGGCGCGTCAGGTCCGGGTCGTCCAGCGCAGGCTCGATCGCGCCGCGGCAGACGGACCACCACTCCTTCACGTCGGACAGCCGCACAATGTTGCCGCGCACGGCCAGCCAGAACCCCTCGTCCACGCCCGCAAGCCCCATCGCGGCCAGACGGTCTTTGACCCCGGCGAACGGCATCGCGTGCAGCAGTTTGGCGTTGAGCTGCTCCAGTTCGCGCGGGTCGAAATGCGGCGCGGCGCGCCCGAAGCGCTTGAAGTCGAACCCCGCCACCAGTTCGTCGAGACGCTGGAACGGCTCGACCGGATCGGCCGTGCCGAGATGGGCCAGCAGCGAGTTGACCGCCATCGCCTCGATCCCGTCCGCGCGCAAGCCCTCCAGCGACAGGCTGCCGATGCGCTTGGACAGCGCGCCGCCGGCGGCATCGACCAAGAGCGGCAGGTGCGCGAACACCGGCACCGGCCCGCCCAGCGCCTGGAAGAGCTGGATCTGCACCGCCGTATTGGCGACATGGTCCTCGCCGCGGATCACGTGGTCGATGCCGAGCTCGATGTCGTCGACGGCGGAGGTCAGCGTGTAAAGCGGCCGCCCGTCCTCGCGCACCAGCACGGGATCGCTGAGATTGGCGCCCTGGAAGTGGCAGGGACCGCGCACCAGGTCGTCCCATTGGACGTCGCCCGCCTCCAGCTTGAAACGCCAATGCGGCGCATGACCCTGCGCTTCCAGCTTCGCGCGCTCAGACTCGGTCAGCGTCAGCGCGGTGCGGTCATAGATCGGCGGCAGGCCGCGCGCCAGGCGCGACTTGCGCTTGAGCTCCAATTCGGCCGGCGTTTCGTAGCACGGATAGAGGCGGCCAGCGGCCTTGAGTTTCGCCTCGGCGGCGGCATAACGGTCCATGCGATCGGACTGGCGCGCGAACCTGTCGTGCGTCAGGCCAAGCCAGGCCAGGTCGCGCTCGATCGCCTCGGCGTGCTCGGACTTCGAGCGCTCGAGATCGGTGTCGTCCAGCCGCAGCAGGAAGAAGCCGCCATGCTTGCGCGCGAACAGCCAGTTCACCAGCGCGATGCGGGCATTGCCGACATGCAGCCGCCCGGTCGGGCTGGGCGCGAAACGGACGCCGACGGTCATGGCGGGCCTACGCCTTGGGGCGGAAGGCGTTGGTGATGGGATAGCGGCGGTCGCGGCCGAAGGCGCGGCGGGTGACCTTCACGCCCGGCGGCGCCTGCCGGCGCTTGTATTCCGCCAGGTAGAGCATGCGCTGCACGCGCGCCACGGTGGCTTCGTCGTGACCACGCGCGACGATTTCGGCCGGCGACATCTCGTGCTCGACCAGGCATTGCAGAATGTCGTCAAGCTTCTCGTAGGGCGGCAAGGTGTCCTGGTCGGTCTGGCCGGGCTTGAGCTCCGCCGAGGGCGGCTTGGTGATCGACCGTTCGGGGATCGCCCGGCCATTCGGGCCGAGCATGCCGTCCGGACGGTTCTCATTGCGCCACCGCGACAGCGCGAAGACGGTCATCTTGTAGACGTCCTTCAGGACCGAATAGCCGCCGCACATGTCGCCATAGAGCGTGGCATAGCCCACCGACATCTCGGACTTGTTGCCGGTGGTCAGCACCATGTGGCCGAGCTTGTTCGACAACGCCATCAGCGAGACGCCGCGGATGCGAGCCTGGATGTTCTCCTCGGTGATGTCGGGCGGCCGGTCGTTGTAGAGCCGGCGCAGCATCTGGTCGAAGGCCGTCATCGCCGGCTCGATCTCGACCGTGTCGACGCGGATGCCGAGCAGCCGCCCGGTCTCAGCGGCGTCATCCAGGCTGTGCTGGCTGGAATAGGGCGACGGCATGCGCAGGCCGCGCACGCGCTCCGGCCCCAGCGCGTCGACCGCGACGGCAGCGCTGAGCGCCGAATCGATCCCGCCCGACAGGCCCAGGATCACGCCCGGGAAGCGGTTCTTGTTCACGTAGTCGGCCAGGCCCAGCACCATCGCGTGGTAGATCGCGGCCAGTCCCTGCACCTTTTGCGCCTGCGGTCCCTCGGCGCAGGACCAGCCGTTGTTGCCGCGCCGCCAGGTGGTGACGGCGACCGCCTCGCGGAAGCCGGGCAGCAGCGCGCCCACCTTCTTGTCCGCACCCACGGCGAAGGAGGCGCCATCAAACACCAGTTCGTCCTGGCCGCCGACCTGGTTGACGTAGACCAGCGGCAGGCTGGTTTCGCTCGCCCGCGCCACCGCAAGCTCAAGCCGCTGATCCTGCTTGTCGCTTTCGTAAGGCGAGCCGTTGGGCGAGATCAGGATCTCCGCACCCGATTCCATCAGGCATTCCGGCACGTCGGGGGTCCAGATGTCCTCGCAGATCGGAATTCCCAGGCGCACGCCACGGCAGACCAGCGGTCCCGGCATCGGCCCGCGCGCGAAAACGCGCTTCTCGTCGAACACGCCGTAGTTCGGCAGGTCGACCTTGAAGCGCATGCCCTGGATCTTGCCGGCATCGCCGATCAGGGCCGCATTGTAGAGCTTGCCGTCCTCGCGCCAGGGCGTGGTGATCAGCACCGCCGGCCCGCCATCGGCCGTGGCGGCGGCCACCCGGCGCGAAGCGTCCTCGCAGGCCTGCTGGAACGCTGGCTTCAGCACCAGATCCTCGGGCGGATAGCCGGAGATCACCAGCTCGCCCGGCACCACCAAGTCGGCGCCCAGTTTCGCGGCTTCGGCTCGCGCGGCCAGCAGCTTGGCCGCGTTGCCTTCCACGTCGCCCATGGTCGGGTTGAGCTGGGCCAGCGCTATCCTGAACGTGTCGGTCATGGCGGGCGGCAGACTAATGGGAAAACCGGACCAGGGCCATGGCACGGTTCGGTCCTCGCCCTCCCGCGCCGCTCCGGCGCGAGGTGCCGCATCGGCCAGGCCAGCCCTTGCATTGGTCCAATATAGTTGGCCAAATTGACGTAGTCCCCCAGGTCCAATTTTCGGGCCATCGCGATGAAAACCGCCCTCGCGCCCATCCTGTCCCTGTCTATCGACCGCGCAGGCGACGGGCCGGCCTATGTGCAGCTCTATGAGCAACTTCGGGAGCTGATCCTCAGCGGCCGGCTGCGCCCGCGCGACCGGCTGCCGGCGACGCGCGCGCTGGCGGGCGAGCTGGGCCTGTCGCGCGGCACGGTGGTGGCCGCCTACGACCAATTGGCCAGCGAGGGCTATATCGATGGACGCGTCGGCTCGGGCGCCTATGTCGCCTCCTTCGTGCCCGAGCACCTGCTGCCGGCGGCGCCGGCGGCCGAAGCGAAGCCGGCGCGCACGGAATGCGCGGGGGACGTACACCCGCCCTTTCATCCCGCCTCGGCCGCGCTCGACCAGTTCCCGCACCAGGAATGGGCGCGGGCGTTCTTGGCGGCCTGGCGCGATCCGCCGCTGGGCCTGCTCGACAATCCCGACCCGCAGGGCTTCGCCGGGCTGCGCGCGGCAATCGCCCAGCACCTGAAGGCCTGGCGCGGGATCGACTGTTCGGCCGAGCAGGTCTTTGTCCTTTCGGGCACGGCGGAGGCGCTCGAACTGGTCGCCCACGCGCTGGTGCCCCCAGGCGCAACGGCCTGGCTCGAGGACCCCGGCTACCCCATCGCCTTTCGCGTGCTGGAAGGTATGGGGCTGCGGCCTTCCCCCGTGCGGATCGACGAAGAAGGCTTCGCGCTCGAAGCGGCGCTGAAGCGCGCGCCGCGCGCCAGGCTCGCGGTCATTACGCCCTCGCACCAATACCCGCTCGGCCACACCATGACCCTGGCGCGGCGGCTGACCCTGCTCGACTGGGCCGCGCGCAGCGAGGGTTGGATCGTCGAGGACGACTATGCCAGCGAATACCGCTACTCCGGCCGGCCGCTGGCAGCGCTCACGGGTTTGGACAAGCGCGGACGCGTCATCTACTGCGGCACCTTCTCCAAGGTGCTGTTTCCTGCACTCCGCCTGGCCTACCTGGTGGCGCCGCCGGCGATCGTGCCCGCGTTGCGGTCGGCGATGGCGCGCACGGGCGCCCGCGCCTCGGCCATCGCCCAGGTGCCGCTGGCCCAGTTCATCGCCTCAGGCCAGTTCGCTGCGCATATCAGGCGCATGCGCCGCCTCTATGCCTGGCGCCAGAAGGCGCTGATCGACGCGATCGACGCGCATCTGGGGGGATTGCTGGAAGCGATGCCGGCCGATGCCGGCATGCACCTGATCGCGCGCCTTGACCCCGCCCTCGCCCGGCGCATGGACGACGCCGAAGCATCGGCCCGCGCCGCCAAGGCCGGCATCGCCGCCCCAGCGCTGTCGAGCTACAGCCGCCTGCCCGACCCGCCGCAGGGCCTGGTGCTGGGCTATGCCGGGTTCGACGAACGGGCAATGGATGCGGCGGCCAGGAAGCTTGCCCTGGCGCTGGGCCGGGTCAGGACCGCTTCCTGAGCAGGAACTCGCGGCCGACCTTCACGCGCGGCGTGTGGTCGTATTCGACGATGTCCGCGGTGGCGTAGGTCTCGGACCAGCTCTCGGGCAGGAACGAGCCGGTGCCGATGATGTCCGCCGGGGCGCGGGCGATCGCCATGACCTTGCACTTCGCCGGGTTGAAGCCGGAGGAGGCGACCAGCTTGACCTTGGGGAAGCCGGCCTTGTCCAGCGCCTCGCGCACGTGCCAGATCGCCGCCGCCGAGACGCCCGAGCCGACCAGGTAGCGCAGTTCCTGCTCCGAGCGGTAGCCGCGGATCGAGCCGGGCGCATGGCGCTCCAGCACCGCGTAAGAGCCAGGCGGGTCGAGTCCCTCGACGAAACGCCCGCCGGGCGTATCGAGCCGAACGCCAAGCCGGCCGTCGGCCGCAAGCTCGGGAAAGCGCCGGCAGACCGCGAGCGCGTCGCTGACCTCGCGGCCGAAATAATCGACCAGCACCGTCAGCATCTGGTCGGGGAAAGTTTCGTGGAACATCTCGGCCGCGCGCACGGTCGAGCCGGCATAGCCGATCAGCGCGTGCGGCATGGTGCCGAAGCCGCCTTTCTGGCCGAAATAGTGCGCGGTGGCGTCGGTGGCGTTGCCGATGAAGCCCAGCGCGCCGGCCTTGCGCTGGGCGCGGCGCGAACCGACGGCGGCGGCATAGGCCATCAGCTCGGCCATGTCGGTGCCGGCGCAATGGCGCGAATCCATCGCGAGAAACTGGGTCTTCGGCAGATCGACGCACATCGTGAAGGCGTTCCACGCCGCCACGCAGGCGGGCCCGATGAGCTGGAGGTAAAGCGTCTCGAGGTCCGAGAGGTGATAGAGCGAGCCGGAGAGATAGAGGATCGGCTCGCCGGCGCCGACCCACTTGCCCTCGGGATACAAGAGCTCGATGTCGAACTTGGTCTGGCGCTGCTCGGCCACCTGCTTCAGCCAGTCAACTGCCAGTCGCGGCGCCGAGATCACGGGCCGGCGCATGAAGACGGCATAGGTCACGCGCGTGTCGCCAAACTTGCCGACGATGTCCTTGGTGCGCGTAAAGTATTTGTCCGTCAGCGCCGGAATGGCGTCGATCGCCGGCCCCATGCAATTCCCCCTGGGTGAACTCATCCCTCGACACGCTCAGGAGGAGGATCTTCTTGTCTCCTCTTCCTGAGCCTGTCGAAGGACTACAAGCCGCACACCCTAGCGAAATCGGCCGCCTGCGGCGAACGCCTCATCCCCCGGCCGCGGCGGCCAGGCGCCGGACGCCCGTGCGCGCCCGTTTCAGCTCCTCGGCGATGGTGAAGGCGAGTTCCAGCGACTGGCTGGCGTTGAGCCGCGGATCGCAGTGGGTGTGGTAGCGGTCCTTCAACGTCTCGTCGGTGATCGCCTGGGCGCCGCCGATGCATTCCGTCACGTCCTGGCCGGTCATCTCGAAATGGATGCCGCCGGCATGGGTGCCCTCGGACGCGTGCACGCCAAAAAACCCCCGCACCTCGGCCAGGATGCGGGCGACCGCCCGAGTCTTGAAACCGGTGGTCGACTTGACGGTGTTGCCGTGCATCGGGTCGCAGGCCCACACCACCGTGCGCCCCTCGCGCTTGACCGCGCGCACCAGCGGCGGCAGGCGCGTCTCCACCTCGTCGGCCCCCATGCGGGAGATCAAGGTAAGCCGGCCCGGCACATCGTCCGGGTTCAGGATGTCGATCAGGCGGATCAGCTCGTCGGCGCCGGTCGTGGGCCCGACCTTGAGGCCGATCGGGTTCTTCACCCCGCGCAGAAACTCGACATGCGCGCCGTCGGGCTGGCGCGTGCGGTCGCCGATCCACAGCATGTGCGCCGAGCAGTCGTACCAGTCGCCGGTCAAACTGTCGCGCCGCGTCAGCGCCTGCTCGTACCACAGCAGCAGTGCCTCGTGCGACGTGTAGAACGACGTCTCGCGCACCTGCGGCGTGACGTCGGCCGTCAGCCCGCAGGCCTCCATGAAGGCCAGCGACTCGTCGAGGCGATCGGCGAGCTCGCGGTATCGATGCCCCTGCGGCGAGTCCGCCACGAAATCCAGATTCCACCGATGCACCTTGTGCAGATCGGCGAAACCGCCCTGGGCGAAGGCACGCAGCAGGTTGAGCGTCGCGGCCGACTGGTTGTAAGCGCGGATCAGGCGCTGCGGGTCCGGCTTGCGCGCCTCGGCGGTGAATTCGATGCCATTGACGATGTCGCCGCGATAGGCGGGCAGTGTGACGCCGCTCTGCTCCTCCACGGGCCCCGAGCGCGGCTTGGCGAACTGGCCGGCCATGCGGCCGACCTTCACCACCGGGCAGGCGGCGCCGAAGGTCAGCACCACCGCCATCTGCAGCAGCACCTTGAACGTGTCGCGGATGTTGTTGGCGCGGAACTCGGCGAAGCTCTCGGCGCAGTCCCCGCCCTGCAGCAGGAACGCCTTGCCCTGGGCCACGCGGCCGAGCGCCGCCATCAGGTCGCGCGCCTCGCCGGCAAAAACCAGCGGCGGAAAGATCGAAAGCTGCTCCTCCGCCTCGGCAAGCGCCTCGGCGTCCGGGTAGTCCGGCACCTGCCGGATCGGCTTGGCCCGCCAGCTATCGGGCGCCCAGTTGTTCGGCTTCGACTGCGGCATCATACGTACTCCCACGCCCCGGTTCCCGG
>CAYMTM010000014.1:14792-23359 GCA_964393375.1 uncultured Rhodospirillaceae bacterium | reverse complement strand
GGCGGGGCCGAATCAGGCACCGGTTTTAGCGTGGGAGAGCAGATAAAGCCAATAGGAGCGCATCGGCACTTAGGTTCCCCGAGAGCCCGCCAGGGCGCCTTCAATGGCGACTGCTAGCTCCTGCGGATCAGCCGTCATGAACCGGGCGCCCAGTGTGGTGGGGTTTACGTCCTCGGGAAAGCCTGTCTTGGCGCGATCGGCAATGCGCTTGATCCGGTCGACAGCGCGTCGAGCGCCTTCAGGCGATGCTGCAACCGCAATCTTCAAGACTGCCGGGTCAATCGCGTGCGCCGCCACACAGTCGAATACGTCACGCGGCAGCAGCGTCGAGCCACGGAAATGAAGCTTCTTGGCCAATACCTCCGCAGGAGTCTCGATATCCAACTGCCGGCCACGGAAATCGAAGCGCCAGGTCGGCTGGTCGGTTCGACGGGCGGCCACGATCAAGTCGATCGCACCTTCGTCGCGTTCCAACTTGATGTAGTTGCCAGGCTCCTGCCACCGGTCCGCCAGTGCGCGAACCGTGCGATTGCGCTGAGGCGACAAGATACGGAGCGCTTCCGCATGCTCGAAGAAGATATCCACATCGTAACTGACGCAATGGCCGAGTTTTAACGCCAGCGCCGTTCCCCCGCCGAACGTCCAGGCAATCGACCGCGGCAGCTCGTCAAGCGCCGGCAGTATCAGCGACAGCAACCGATCCCACGATGTTGCCCGCCATTTCGCGGATCCAGTCAATAGTCGGGCCCTCCAGGTGAAGGTTGCGCGCGAGCCGGACGAGATCGTCAAAACTCGCATCCCCGTCCAGCACAAGATCGTGCAACGTCTCTATGGGCATTTCTTCTAGCAGGCCTGCGAGATGGGCCGACCAGTTCGTAGCCTGCGCCTCATGTTTGATCGCCCCTATCAACGCTGCCGCACTTATCGGACGCGGACGGCCTGCACTGAGTTTGCGCGCAGCGAGGCGCGCGGCGGTTCCCGGTTCCGACGGTGGCTTTGGGCGCAATATGAGTTCGAAGCCCACCGCCGCCGCCAAGCCCTTCACCGTGCTCAGCCGACAGTCGTTCGCCTGCCGCAGCCGCGACAGAGTCTCCTGGCGCAGGCCCGCCTTTACGGCGAAGGTCTTGCCGTCGAGTCCCTTCGCTCGCGCCTCCTTGAAAATCGTTTGCAGCTCTCGAATTGGCATCATAATTGATCTTTCAGTCAATGACTTTTCACATTATGATCCGGATTTACTAATTGATCAACACAACTCTCTTAGTGTGCCCTTCCAGGGAGCGAAGCTTTCATATCAAAGAGTTAGAACTATTCCGCCGCCTTGGCCGCCGGGTCCGGCGCCTTCGTCCGCATGGTGACGAATTCCTCGGCGGCCGTCGGGTGGATGCCGACGGTGGCGTCGAAATCGGCCTTGGTGGCGCCGGCCTTCATCGCCACGGCCAGGCCCTGGATGATCTCGGGCGCATCCGCGCCGACCATGTGGGCACCGATGACCCGATCCGTCGCGCGGTCGACCACCAGCTTCATCATGGTGCGCTCGTCGCGGCCGGAGAGCGTGTGCTTCATCGGCTTGAAGTCGGTGCGGTAGACGTCCAGGACGATGCCCCTGGCGCGGGCGGTGTCCTCGCTGAGGCCCACCATCGCGACCGGCGGCTGGCTGAATACGGCGGAGGGCACGCCCGCGTGGTCCATCTTGCGCGGCCTGTTGCCGAACACTGTATCCGCAAAGGCATGGCCCTCGGCGATCGCCACCGGCGTCAGGTTGATGCGATCGGTCACGTCGCCCACGGCGTAGATCGAGGGCACCGAACTGCGCGACCATTCGTCCACCGCCACAGCGCCGTTCGGCTTCAACGCCACGCCGATCTCGGCCAGGCCGAGGCTCTTGGTGTTGGGCGCGCGGCCGGTCGCGTACATGACGGCGTCGGCGTCGATCACCTGCCCGGTCGTGAGCGTGACCGCCAGGCCGCGCATCGTGTTGTCGATGCGGACGACGTCGCTGCGCAGGCGCAGGTCGATGTGCTTCTTCCTCAATTCCTCCGCCAGGAAGGTCCGCACGTCCATGTCGAAGCCGCGCAGGATCATCTCGCCGCGGTAGAGCTGGGTCACTTTCGAGCCCAGCGCCGCGAAAATGCCCGCGAACTCGACCGCGATGTAGCCGCCGCCGACGATCACGATCCGCTCGGGCCGGTGCTTCAGGTCCAGCGCCTCGTTGGAGGTGATCGCAAACTCGCGCCCCGGAATGTCGGGGATGACGGGCCAGCCACCGGTCGCCACAAGGATGGTCTGGGCGGTGACCCGCCGCTTGCCGACCTCGACCGCGTCGGGCGCGACGACACGGGCCTGGGCCTTGATGAGTTCCACGCCGGCGTTCGACAGCAGCTTGAGGTAGATCCCGTGGAGCCGGTCGAGCTCCTTGTCCTTGTTGGCGATCAACCTCGCCCAGTCATGGACGGACTTGCCGATGGTCCAGCCGAAACCGGCCGCATCCTCCAGCTCGTGCGCGACGTGGGCGCCGTAGACCAGAAGCTTCTTCGGCACGCAGCCCCGCAGCACGCAGGTGCCGCCCACGCGCCAAGCCTCGGCGATCGCGACCTTGGCGCCGTGACCGGCGGCGATACGGCAGGCGCGGACCCCGCCCGAGCCCGCGCCGATGACGAACAGGTCGTAGTCGTGTTGCGCCATGGGGGCTTAGCGGTCAATTCCCCCCATGCACAGGTACTTGATCTCCACGAAATCGTCGATCCCGTACTTCGAACCCTCGCGGCCCAGGCCCGACTCCTTGACGCCGCCGAACGGCGCCACCTCGGTCGAGATGATGCCGGTGTTGATGCCGACGATGCCGTACTCCACCCCCTCGGCCACGCGCCAGATGCGGCCGATGTCGCGGCTGTAGAAATAGGCCGCAAGGCCGAACTCGGTGTCGTTGGCCAGCCGGATCGCGTCCTGCTCGGTCTTGAAGCGGAACACCGGCGCCAGCGGCCCGAAGGTTTCCTCGCGCGCAACCGCCATCTGCGGATTGACGTCAGCCAGGATGGTCGGCTCGAAGAACGTCCCGCCCAGCTTGTGGCGCTTGCCGCCGGCGACGATCCGCGCGCCCTTCTTCGTGGCGTCGGCAATGTGCTCCTCGACCTTTTCCACTGCCTTCATGTCGATCAGCGGGCCCTGGGTGACGCCGGCCTCGAGCCCGTTGCCGACCTTGAGCTTGCCGACCGCGCCCACCAGCTTGTCGACGAACTTGTCGTAGATGCCGTCCTGCACCAACAAGCGGTTGGCGCACACGCAGGTCTGGCCGGTGTTGCGGTACTTGGACGCGATCGCGCCCTCCACCGCCGCATCCAGGTCGGCGTCGTCGAACACGATGAAGGGCGCGTTGCCGCCGAGTTCCAGCCCCATCTTCTTCACGGTCGAGGCGGATTGCTGCATCAGCTTCTTGCCGATATCGGTCGAGCCGGTGAACGTCACCTTGCGCACGATCGGGTTCGAGGTCATCTCGCCGCCGATTTCCGAGGCGCTGCCGGTCACCACGTTGAACACGCCCCTGGGGATTCCGGCGCGCTCGGCCAACTCGGCCATGGCGAGGGCGGAATAGGGCGTCTGCGTGGCCGGTTTGCACACGAAAGTGCAGCCTGCGGCGAGCGCGGGACCGGCCTTGCGCGTGATCATCGCCGCCGGGAAGTTCCAGGGCGTGATCGCGGCGACGACGCCGATCGGCTCCTTGACCACCACGATGCGCTTGTCGGCCCAGGGCGATTGGATCGTGTCGCCGTAGATCCGTTTGCCCTCCTCGGCGAACCATTCGATGAAGGCGGCGGCATAGGCGACCTCGCCCTTGGCCTCGGTCAAGGGCTTGCCCTGCTCGGACGTCATCAGCACGCCCAGGTCGTCGGTGTTCGCCATCATCAGGTCGTGCCACTTTCGCAGAATCGCGGCGCGCTCCTTGGCGGTCTTGGCGCGCCAGGCCGGCCAGGCCTTATTGGCGGCATCGATGGCGCGCCGCGTCTCGGCGGCGCCCATGCGTGGGATCGTGCCCAGAATCGCGCCCGTGGCGGGATTGTTGACCGCGACCGTCGCCTTGCCGTCGGCGTCGACCCATTGGCCGTCGACGTAGCACTGCTGGCGGAACAGCTTCATGTCCTTGAGCTTCGGCGGTTCGGTGGCCGGATTGTCCTTGGGTGCCATGGCGCGGTACTCCCTTCGCCGGAATCTGGTTGGGCCGTACTATAGTCCCGGCCGGTTTCGCTGTTAACCCGGCGTGCGATCTCTGCTATGAACCTGCTGCCGGCAATTGGGAGAACGACTTGATGCGGCGCCCTCTCACGGTCGCAATGGCGGCGGCGGTCGCCGTCGCGTTGCTGGGATGGTATACTGCCGGCGCCGTCACCGATAACGGCGCGCGCGCGCGTGTCACCGACCGCACCGAGCTGCAGCTGCTGTTTGTCGACCAGACCTTCTACGGCCGATACGGCGACGGTTCCAATTTCGTCGAGTACTACGCACCGGACGGACGCGCAGGCTACTGGGACGGCTGCCCGCATGCCGGCCGGTGGCGGATCGAAACTGCCGCCGACGGCGCGGTTGCCTGCTTCGTCTATCCGACCATGGCGCCTCCCGGCCCGCATTGCTTCGACGTGTTCCGCGCCAAGGGCCGGCTGGAATTCCTCCTGCACGGCAGCGATCCAACCTGGCCCGCCCATGCCTGGACGCGCCAAGTGCGGCCGGGAAATCCCGAGCAGCTGTCGTTGACCGCCAGCGGCTGCCAGATCTCGTCGCGCCACCCCGACGACGCGAAGTCCAAGACCGGTCGGGGCTAGCCCCTTGCCCGCCGACGCCGTAGCCATACTCGACCCCGCCGAGGCGTTGCGCCAGCGCACGCGCCTGGACGGCCCCCCCAGGGTCGACCGCGCGCGGCATACGGTTGCGGCCACCAAAGCCGGGTTCGGCGGCTTCGCGCTCGCGCGGGCGATGTGGCGGGTGTCGCGGGGGCCCGGCAAGCTGACCTCCGACGAATATTTCTACTACCGGCTCTACGATCCCGCGCTGAGCGACGCGCAGCGACGCGGCTTTGTCGGCAAACGCGCACAGGCGGACATGCACGCGGCCTGCAATGACGCGCGCTGGTTCGCGGTCGCAGACGACAAGGCGCTGTTCTATACCACCATGCGCGGGATGGGTCTGCCGATCCCGGAAACGATCGCCGCCTTCGCGCCCGGCAACCGGGCGATGCCCTGGCCGGTACTGGCGGACGAGGCGACGCTCCGCCGGTTCCTTGCCGATCCGGCGCACTATCCCATGTTCGCCAAGCCGATCGACGGCATGTACAGCATCGGCGCGCTGGACCTGGTCGGGTTCGACGGCGGCGCGGTTCGCCTGGGCGACGGCACGCATGCGGCGATGAACGACCTGCTGCGCTACGTCGTCGAACTCGGCAAAGCCGGCTATCTGTTCCAGCGCCGCCTGCGGCCGCACCCCGACTTGGCCGAGCGGTTCGGCGGGACCGTGGGCGCCGCGCGGCTGCTGGTCCTGATCGGGCCGGGCGGACCGGTGATCGAAAGCGCCGTGGTCAAGATTCCGCGCCTCGCCAATGTCGCCGACAATTTCTGGCGCGCGGGCAACATGCTGGGCGCCCTCGACGCCGGCGATGGGCGGATCCTGCGTGCAATCTCGGGCATCGGCGAGGATGCGCGGGAGCACGACAAGCATCCGGACACCGGCGCCGCGATCGTCGACCTTCGCCTGCCCGATTGGACGCAGGCGCGCGATGCCTGCCTGCGCGCGGCCGCGGCCTTTCCCGCGATCAGGACCCAGTCCTGGGACGTGGCGTTGACCGCCGACGGGCCGATGCTGCTGGAGTTCAACTTCGGCGGCGATTTGAACCTGCATCAACTTGCCCATCGCCGCGGCGCGCTGAGCGAGCGCTATGTGGAGCACCTGCGCCGCTGCGGTTACAAGCGACTCTGACAAGACGCATACGCTGGGGAAGAGGGAACAACGATGAAGAGCTACGACGTCGCCGAATGCGGCTGCCCCCTGAAGCTGTTCGAGCGGCCGACGCCGACCCCGGCGGGAAGCGAGGTGCTGCTGCGCGTGCTCGCGGCCGGCGTGTGCCACAGCGACCTGCATTTCTGGGAGGGCGAGTACGACCTGGGGCAGGGCAAGAAGCTGAAGCTGACCGACCGCGGGATGAAGCTTCCCCTGACCATGGGACATGAGAACGTCGGCGAGGTGGTGGCGCTCGGCCCCGACGCCAAGGGCGTCAAGATCGGCGATCGCCGCCTGGTTTACCCCTGGATCGGCTGCGGGCAGTGCATCGTCTGCCGGCGCGGCGAGGAGAATCTTTGCCTGAAGCCGAGTTTCGTGGGCGTGCACCGGCCGGGCGGTTACAGCGATCACCTGCTGGTGCCCCACTCCCGCTACCTGCTCGAAATCGGCGACCTGCCGCCGGAAGTGGCGGCGCCGCTGGCCTGCTCGGGCGTCACGACCTACGGCGCGCTGAAGAAGCTGGGCTCGCTGCCGCAAGAGCAGCCCATCGTCATCATCGGCGCGGGCGGGCTCGGCCTGATGTGCCTGTCGCTGCTGAAGGCACTGGGCGGCAAGGGCGCGGTCGCGGTCGACATCGATCCCGCCAAGCGGGATGCAGCAATAAAGGCCGGTGCGCTGGCCGCCGTCGACGGCCGCGCCGCGGACGCGGTCAAGCAGATACAGGTGCATTTCAAGGACGCCGTGTGGGGCGTGATCGACCTGGTCGGCAGCTCGGACACGGTAAAGCTCGGCATCGACTGTTTGACCAAGGGCGGCAGGCTCGTGGTCTGCGGCCTGTTCGGCGGCGACGTGACGATCCCCACGCCGTTCATCCCGATGCGCGCGCTCAACATCCAGGGATCCTATGTCGGCACGCCGGGCGAGATGAAGGAGCTGCTGGCGCTGGTGCAGCGCGTCAAGCCGCCGGCGATCCCGATCACCAAGCGGCCGCTGCCCGAAGCCTACGCGGCGCTGCAGGACCTCAAGGCGGGCAGGCAGATCGGCCGGTCGGTCTTGATGCCGGCGGGCTGATCGGCCTACTCCACCGTCACGCTCTTGGCGAGGTTGCGCGGCTGGTCGACGTCGGTGCCCTTGAGCACCGCCGTGTGGTACGCAAGCAGCTGCACCGGGACGGCATAGAGGATCGGCGCCACGAACGGGTCGACGTCGGGCATGGTGATGGCGTAGAGCGCCTTGTCGCCGAGCTTGCCGACGCCCTCCTTGTCGCTGAACAGGATCGCGCGGCCGCCGCGCGCCAGCGCCTCCTGCACGTTGGATGCCGTCTTTTCGAACCATGCGTCGCGCGGGGCGATCACAATCACCGGCACGGCCTTGTCGATCAGCGCGATCGGCCCGTGCTTCATCTCGCCGGCGGCATAGCCCTCGGCGTGGATGTAGGAGATCTCCTTGAGCTTCAGCGCGCCTTCCAGCGCGATCGGATAGGACGTGCCGCGGCCGAGATAGAGCACGTCGCGCGCCTCGGCCACGCGGTGGGAAATCTCCTGAATGCGTTCGTCGTGGCGCAGCACCTCGACCATGCGGCTCGGCACCTCCGCCAGCGCCGTGGTCAGCTCGGCCTCGCGCCGGGCGTCGATCGTGCCGCGCTGGCGGGCGGCGGCGATCGCCAGGCACGCCAGTACCGTAAGCTGCGTGGTGAAGGCCTTGGTCGAGGCAACGCCGATCTCCGGTCCAGCGATCGTCGGCAGCACCACGTCGGATTCGCGCGCGATCGTGCTGGTCGGCACGTTCACCACCGACAGCACGCGCTGACCCTGGGCTTTGGCATAGCGCAACGCCGCCAAGGTGTCCGCCGTCTCGCCGGATTGCGAGATGAACAGCGCCACGCCGCCCTTGGGCATCGGAGCTTCGCGGTAGCGAAATTCGCTCGCCACGTCGACCTCGACCGGCAGGCGCGCGATCTGCTCGAACCAGTATTTCGCCACCACCCCGGCATAGGAGGCCGTGCCGCAGGCAACCATGGTCACGCGCGGCACCCTCGCGAAATCGATTCCCAGGTCGGGCAGCACCACCTTGCGCGCGGCCGGGTTCACAAGCTGGGTGAGCGTGTCGCCGATCGCCTGGGGCTGTTCGTAGATCTCCTTCTGCATGAAGTGGCTGTAGTTGCCCTTGCCGGTGAGCACGCCCGAGAGCTGCGTGTGTATGACCGGCCGATCCACTTTCCTGCCGTTCTCGTCGAAGATCGCGGCCGAGCGGGACGTGATCTCCGCCCAGTCGCCCTCCTCCAGAAAGGACACGCGGCTTGTCCAGGGCGCCAGCGCAAGCGCATCGGAGCCCAGATACATCTCGCCGTCCCCGTAGCCCACGGCCAGCGGCGCGCCGCGACGCGCCCCAATCAGCAGATCGTGCTCGCCGGCGAACATCACGGCGATCGCGAAGGCGCCGTGCAGGCGCTTCATGGCCTCGGCCATCGCCTGGTGCGGCGACTTGCCCTGGCGCAAGTAGTGGGTGAGCAGCTGGACCGCCGCTTCGGTGTCCGTCTCGGTGGTGAAGTTGTAGCCGGCTCTGGTCAGTTCGTCGCGCAGCTCCTG
>CAYMTM010000014.1:0-14782 GCA_964393375.1 uncultured Rhodospirillaceae bacterium | reverse complement strand
GTCGGTGGCGTGCGGATGGGCGTTGCCCTCGGTCGGCGCGCCGTGCGTGGCCCAGCGCGTGTGGCCGATCCCGATCGTGCCGGGCAGCGGCTTGGTGTGCAGGAGCTTGTCCAAATTCCCGAGCTTGCCCTCGGCCCGGCGGCGGTCGATATGCCCGTTCACCAGCGTGGCGATGCCCGCCGAGTCGTAGCCGCGGTATTCCAGCCGCCGCAGTCCCTCGAGGATCGCCGAGGCCACATCCTGCTTGCCGATGATGCCGATGATGCCGCACATGGGTTTCAGCCCTCCGCGAGGATCTTCGCCGACGTCCTGCCGGGTTCGGGTTTCTTGTCCGCCGACTTCGCCGCCCGGGCCGCCTTCTCGCGCGTCCGGCGGGTACGGAATTTAACGGCCCAGCCCTCGACCGTGGTCTGCTGGCCGCGCTCGATGCGCAGCGCGTCGGCCGGCACATCCTGGGTCACGACGCTCCCCGCGCCGATGATGGCGCCGTCCCCGATCTTCACCGGCGCGATCAAGGCCGTGTTGGAGCCGATGAAGGCGCCGGCGCCGATATCGGTGAAGTCCTTGAAGAAACCGTCGTAGTTGCAGGTGATCGTGCCGGCGCCGACATTGGCCTTCGCGCCCACCCTGGCGTCGCCGATGTAGCTCAGGTGGTTGGCCTTGGCCCCGGCCTCGACGGTCGCATTCTTGACCTCGACGAAGTTGCCGATATGCGCGTCCCGGCCGATGCGCGCGCCGGGCCGCAAGCGGGCAAAAGGTCCGACCCGCGCGCCTTCCTCGATCACCGCAGCCTCGAAGTGGCAGAACGGCAGGATTTCGGCCCGCTCGCCTATCGAAACCCCGGGACCGCAGACGACATTGGGTCCGATCACCGCGTCGCGGCCGATCCGGGTATCCATGCTGAGGTAGACCGTGTCGGGATCGACCAGCGTCGCGCCGCCTTCCATGGCGGCGGCGCGCAGCCGCTGCTGCATCTGCCGTTCGGCGAGCGCCAGCTGCGCGCGGGTGTCGATGCCCACGAACTCTTCGGCCGGGCGCTCGATCGCGACCGTTCCCAGCCTGGCCTTGCGCGCCTCGACGACGATGTCGGTCAGGTAGAACTCTCCCGCCGCGTTGTCGTTGCCGATGCGGTCGACCAGCGCGAACAGGTGGCGGCCGTCGACCGCCATCACCCCGGAATTGCAGAGCCCGATCCGGCGCTGGCGGGCGTCGGCGTCGTTGAACTCGACGATCGCCTTGAGCTTGCCGGCGCGGTCGGTCACCAGCCTGCCGTAGCGCAGCGGATCGGCCGGTCGGAAGCCGACCACGACGACGCCCGGCTTGTCCTTGGCCGCGAGGCGCGCCCGCAAAGTCTCGATCGTCTCCGCCGAGATGAACGGATTGTCCGCATACATCACCAGCACGTCGCCGGTGAACCCGGCCAGCGCCTCGCGCGCGGCCTTGACCGCGTCGGCGGTGCCGAGTTGGCGGCGTTGCACGACGGTCGGGACCGGCGCCACTGCCTTCGCCACCGCTTCCATGTCGGGGCCCACGACGACGACGCTCCGGGTTGGACCGAGCGAGGCAACAGTCGCCAGGACATGGCCGATCACCGGCCACCCGGCAAGGCCGAGCAGCGCTTTGGGCGTGCCCGACTTCATGCGCGTCCCCTTGCCGGCGGCAAGGACGACGGCGGCCCAGCCCGCTCTAGCCATTGTCTTCGATCGCCATCTGCTGGCCCATTACCTTGGCCTTGGTTAAAAACCCGTCTGTTGGCGCGCCGCACCATGACATAGCGACTCGGCCGCGCCAAGACCGCGCAGAATCACGGTTTATTGCAGATCGTGACGATAGGCCGGGCCGCGCCGGGCCTCAAGCCGCCGATGCGGCGTCCATTTCGACCAACCGGCCGGGCAGCAGCACGGTCACGACGGTTCCTTCGCCCGGTTTGCTCGCGATCTCGAGCGTCCCGCCGTGCAATTCGACCAGCGTCTTGCTGAGCGACAGGCCGAGGCCGGTGCCCTCGCTCGAGCGCGTCAAGGCGTTGTCGGCCCGGCCGAATGGCGTCAGGGCGGTGGCCACCTCCTGCGCCGTCATCCCTATCCCGGTGTCGGCGATCTGGATCGACACGTCGCGATGGCCCAGGCGCGTGGCGGCGACGGATACACGTCCGCCGCGACGGGTGAATTTGCAGGCGTTCGACAGAAGGTTCAGCAGCACCTGGAAGATCAGCCGCCGGTCCGCGCGGATCACCTCGCAATCGCCCGCCAGTTCGGCGGCGAAGGCCAGATCACCCGAAACGATTGCCGGCTCCAGCACGCGGCGCGCCTGCTCCACCAAGTCGACGACCGCGACCGCCTCCTCGCGCAGCTTGACCCCGCCGGCCTCGGCCTTCGACATATCGAGCACGTCGTTGATCAGCGCCAGCAGGTGTCGCGCGGATGTCAGGATTGTGTCCAGGTATTCATGTTGCTTGCCGTTGAGGTCGCCGAACGTCTTGGACTTCAGAAGCTCGGAGAATCCGATCACTGCGTTGAGCGGAGTGCGCAATTCGTGGCTCATGTTCGCCAGGAACGCGGACTTGGTGCGGTAGGCCTGCTCGGCGGCCGCCTTCGCCAGCACCAGTTCCTTGGTGCGCTCGTCGACCTGCTCCTGCAACTGGTCGCGATGGCGCCGCAGTTCGTCCTCGGCCCGGCGCAGGTCGGTCATGTCGTGCATGATCCCGGCGAAGCTGGGCCCGTCCGCGGCGCGGATCTCGCTGATTGACAGTTTGATCGGAAAGGTCGTGCCGTCGGCGCGCCTAGCCGTCACCTCCCGGCCACGGCCGATGACCTTCGGGACGCCGGTATTCAGATAGCGTTGCAAATAGGCACCGTGGCGGCTGGCGTCGGGCTCGGGCATCAGCAGGCCGATGTTGCAGCCGAGAACGTCCGCCGCCCGGTAGCCGAACATCCGCTCCGCGCCCGGATTGAACGACTGGATCAGTCCGCAGGCATCGACGGTTACAATACCGTCGACCGCCCCGTCGACGACCGCCCGCAGGCGGGCGTCGCGCGCTTGGCACTTCACCACCAGATAGGCGACAACCCAGATGCACGCGACCGTCAGGCCCCGATTGAGCATGGCCATCCAAAGCAAGCCAGCGCCGAGCGGCTTGAAGCCGATGGCGCCAAGGGTGAGCACCGTCGCCACCGAAGCCACAGAGAGACAGAATTGCGGGTGTGGCGACCAGTAGCCCAGCAGGATCACCGCGATGTAGGGAAGCGCCGCCGCCACGCCAAGCGGCATCGACAGGTCGAACGCGAAAATCGTTGCGAATGACACCGCGACCGCGGGCAGCGTCCAATGTCGCCATGCCGACGATCGCCCACCGGTGCCGGGGGCGCCCCGGCCGGAGGGCGACCGCATGCCGCGCGCCGCGCACGAACCGTCCTCTTGGGGCATCGCCGACATTTCCGCTGCCTCGGATTTTTCCGTCGCCATCCCTGACCGTGTAAAATAGACTGGTTAAATAATTCTCTCCGCTGGAGTGATCGTGCCAGCGGAAGCGTGCGAGACACTCGCGGACATGGCAGCAGCGAATCGGATTTCGCGTGCGCGGTGTAAATTCTTGCCCCAGGTACATAGCTCGTTGAACTTCCTCGTCCCAAGTCCCGATTGGCGCACCGACACGCTACTGTTCGATCTCGATGGGACGCTGGTGGACAGCCTTGCCGATCTGGCCGCGGCGCTGAACCGGCTGCTGGCGTCCGAGGGCCGCGATCCCTTGCCAATCGAGCGCGTCCGCGGCTTCGTGGGCGACGGGGTGCCGAAACTGGTCGAGCGCAGCCTCAACGCCGCCGGCCTGGCACCGTCCACGGACGAGTTCGACGCGTTGCTGGCCCGATACACGGCCGACTACGAGGCGCGGTCGGCCGAACTGACCCGCCCCTATCCCGGCGTGGCCGAGTTGGTGCCGGCTTTGGCCCGGGCGGGATGGCGGCTGGCGGTGTGCACCAACAAGCCTCAGGCGGCGACCCTGCACATCCTCGGTTCCCTGGGCCTGATCTGCAGCATCGCTGTGGTCGCGGGCGGCGACCGCTATCCCCATCGCAAGCCCGACCCGCGGCATCTGGACGCGGCCGTCAGCGAAGCCGGTTCGCTGCCCGCCCGGGCGATAATGGTCGGCGATGGACCCCAAGATCTCGCTGCGGCGCGGGCGGCGGGGATGCGGGCGGTCGCTGCGCTCTATGGCTATGGCGGCCTTACGCGCGACGACGCCGGCGAGTTCCCCGTGCTGGAAAGCTTTTCCGACCTGCCGGCAGCCTTGGCGCTTATTATGCGCTAGGCGCATGCCAAGTATGCTCCTGGCGCAATAGATATATCAGGCGCGGAATCCTATCAAGCCCAGCCCTGCAACCGCCCCGGAGCTCGTCGGTGCCGCCATTCCCCTTTTCGGTCGCCGCCAACGATGACCATCAATCGACGGACAAGCTCGCGGCCGATCTGGTGCGGCAACTGGGCGTGGACGGGGCGATCAACGCCTGCCGGCAGAACCTGTGGTTCGGCGTCCTGCAGGCGATCCAGAGCCAGCACCTGCGCCACCGCGCCCGCCGATAGTTCCTACTCCGCTTTCCGCAGGTTCACGACGAGCGTGCCCAGGCCCATCTCGGCCTCGGCGCGAACCGGGACCGGCGGCATGCCGTTGCCGGGCGAAGCCATCCAGACAAAGCCCGTCTGCTCGGCCGCATCAACCTGGCCCTTCCAATAGCCGGCCACGCGGCGCGTCGTGACCCGACACTTGCGTGCCTGGCCCGCGTAGACGTTGTAGCTCGACGGTTCCAGCGTCGCTGGCCCGGCGTCGCCGATCGTCACGTCAAAGCGCCGACGGCCGTCATAGAGCTTCCAGTTGCCTGCGCATTGCCCGTCCTGGCCGAAGCCCCGCACCAGGGCCACGATGGCGGTCAGCGTGTCGATCGTGCCTCTGGTCAGCGCCTCTGGCACCTTCTCCCGGTTGTCTTTCTCCGGCGGCGGTTCGACATGCGCCCGGACCGAGCCATCGGCACCGTAGGAAAGCTCGACCGACCGTGCTTCGCCGCGCCAGGCGGAATCGGCACGGTGCGAGGAGGGCCGCAGGGCGTGGCCGATCACCCCGCCGCGGGTCAAGCTGTCGCCCTTCCACTCCCCCACCCAGCCGACGATGCCGACGGTGCGCGCCGCCACCTCCAGCGAATAGGCCTGCGCATCGTAATGTGCCTCGGTGGCGACCGACAGTACGCGGATGCCGCCGATATGCGCGTCATAGCGCAGGCGCAGCACCGTCGCGTCGTCGGCTGCCGCCAGGACCGGCCACAGCGCAGCGAGCGCGCAAACCAATCGTAGGACCATTGCGCGAACCTAGCTTGCCCTCCGGTCACACGGAGTAAAATTCGCGCGACACCCGCATTCAGCGCCGGTTCAGCGGCGTTCGGGCATTTTGCGCGCGTCGGGACGCCTCCAGGGAGGAGCATACGCCATGAAAGCCCTCGCGCGCGCCGCCGCGCTTGCCGCCGTGTCCACGGCTTTCGCCGCCACGGCCGCCAACGCCACGATCCTGTGCAAGGACGACCGGCGCGCCAACAACTACGTCTGCTGGGACGAAGCCACGCGCTACGCCATCCACACCCCGCGCACGCACAAGAACGGTGCGCTCAAGACCAAGGACGAGGTGATCGAGGAAGGCAAGGCCATCGTCGCGCGGATCATGGCGCGCACCGGGCGCACCGACCGCGTGCTGCTGCTCGACCGGAACAACCGCATCGTCGAGGAGATCCCAGCATGGAAGGTTGCGTTCCTGCGCGGCGAGTAACGCCGCGCCAACCTTGACGTAAGCCCGGCCCAGCCGTATACCCCGCCCGATTCGCCAAGCCGGAATCGGGCGATTAGCTCAGCGGGAGAGCGTCCCCTTCACACGGGGAAGGTCGCAAGTTCAATCCTTGCATCGCCCACCACCGGCCCCCATTTACACTTTTCGGACGGCCCCGCAGACGGCCGGCACTGCGCGGTCGCCGCAACGCCGGGCGCCTCCGCGGCATTGGCGGCGTTGAGTTGCGAGGCGGCCGGCCCGGCGCGCCAAGGGCGGCTGCACCTCGGGCTCCCGGAGGACGACAATGCCGGAGCAACTGCTGCTGTTCGCCGCCATCGGCTTCGCGGCCCAGCTCGTCGACGGCGCGATCGGCATGGCCTATGGACTGACCGGCACGTCCGTGCTGCTCGGCTTCGGCGTGCCGCCCGCCACGGCCAGCGCCAGCATCCATGCGGCCGAATTGTTCACGACCGGCGCGTCGGGCCTGGCGCACTGGCGCTTCGGCAACATCCAGTTCGCCTGGGTGGCGCGCCTCGCGATCCCGGGGATGATCGGCGGCGCGGTGGGCGCCTTCCTGCTGGTGAGCTTTCCCAGCGAAACCGTCCGCCCTTTCGTCTCCGCCTATCTTCTGGCGATGGGCGTGCTGATCATCCGCCGCGCCATGCGCAACGCCAATCAAACCAAGGAGCCGAAGCGGATCGAACCGCTCGGTCTCGTCGGCGGGTTTCTCGACGCCGTCGGCGGCGGGGGCTGGGGTTCGATCGTCACCTCGACCTTGATCGGCCGCGGCGCTTCGCCGCGCTTCGCGATCGGCTCGGTCAACATGGCCGAGTTCTTCGTGACCGCAACCATTTCGGCGACCTTCCTGGCGACGATCGGGCTTGAGCTGTGGCCGATCATCGCGGGCCTTGTGGCCGGCGGCATCCTGGCGGCGCCCCTGGCCGCGCTCGCGACCAAGAAGTTGCCGCACCGGCCGCTGATGATGCTGGTCGGCAGCGCCATCGTCCTGCTGAGCGTCAGGGAACTGCACCGCGCCCTGGCGTAGAAATCGGGCGCCGGCCGTCGCCTTTCCATCGGCGGCAGGCTTTGCTACAAGCCGCGACGCGAGCGGCCCGGCGGCGGACCGCGGCAAAGCATCGGCGCGGGCCGAACCGGGTAGGACAATGCAACCGCAATCCCCGCGGCCATCGGCCCTCGACATCGTCCTCGTCCTCGGCCTTGCGATCCTGCTTTCGGCATTCTCGCTTCCGGGCCTGTTTGCCGCGCTGGCGGCGTTTCTGCTTTATATCGTCGTCCTGTACGCGGCCGGCCGTCTTGCCTTCGCCACGATCTGCGTTTCGCTCGCCTTCTGCCTGGGCGTGTGCGAGGCCGCGCTGCGCCTGGTGGTCTCAAACCCCTCCTACTATCGGCCCGACGAGGTGCTGGCGCAGTTCGCCGGCGACAGCGGGCGGTCGCACTACGCGCCCAACAGGCGGCTCGACTTCGCGATGCCCTTCGGCGACCTGTTCGTGCTGTCGGACCGCACCGCGCGCGACATCGTCGAGCCGCGGCGCGTCGAATTCGTGACCGACTCGCTGGGCTATCGCGACAGCGTCGGACCCGACAACCGCCGCTACGTGCTGGTCGGCGACTCCTTCGCGATGGGCAGCGGCACGACGCAGGCACGAATCCTGGGCGAGACGCTACGCCGCGCGCACGGCGTCGACATCTACACCGCCGCGTTCCCCGGCGGCCCGACGGACTATGCAAGCACCGTGGCCTGGCTCAAGATGCATACCTCGCTAGTGCGCGCACGCAACGTCGTGGCGCTGCTGTTCGAGGGCAACGACTTCACCTGCCCGGCCAGCGCGCCGCCGCCCGAGACGATCGCAGAATGGCGCTGGCGGCCGGTGACGCGGCTCGAAACCTATCGCCTGTTTTACGGCCTGACGCGCGTCGCCATCGGCTCAGGCGAACTCAACCGCGCCGTCCTGGTGCGCGAGATCGGCGGCAAGCAGGTGGGCTTCCTGCAGCAATACATTGCCGTGACGAAGCGCGAGCGGGCCTGCGACTGGTCGGCGATCGCCGCTGCCCTGGCGGAAATGCGCCCGCACCTCGCGCTGATCGCCTTCGCACCGACCAAGTACCGCGTCTATCGCGACTGGCTCGACCCGGGTTCGGGCTTGCCGCATGTGCACTGGCAGTTCCTGGCGGCGCAGGCGGCCGCTTTGGACGTGCCGGCCCTCGATCTGACGCCGGCCTTGCGCCGGCACGCCGCGGAACTGCTGCCGCTGGGACGCTATGTCTTCTGGCGCGACGACACGCACTGGAACGCCGACGGCATGGATGCGGCGGCCGCGGCGATCGCCGCCGCGCTGAGACGCTAGGCATTGCCCGCGCGCCGCTGGCGGCCGACGACGATCTCGCGGTGCAGGATGTAGAGGCCGCTTGCCACGATCAGCGCCGTGCCTGCGCCCGTCCACCAGGTCGGGATGTCGCCCCACACCAGGTAGCCGGCGATCACCGCCCACAGCATGGCGGAGTATTCGAACGGCGCCAGCATCGCCACCGGGGCGCCGCGGAAGGCCGTGGTGTGCATGATCTGCGCGATGCCGCCGAGCAGACCAATGATGACGAGCAGCAGCAGGTCGAGCGCGCCCGGCGCTCTCCAGGCCAACGGAAGGGCAAGGGCCGCTACCACCGACGAGCTGAACATGAAATAGAACACGATCGTCTCGCTGCGCTCCGTCGCCGTGAGCTTGCGGATCCAGATCAGCGCCAGCGCGTTGCAGAGCGCGGCGGCCAGCGGCACCAGCGTCGTCGCCGCCTGGCCGCCGAACCCTGGACGGATGACCAGCAGCACCCCGAGAAAGCCGACGACCACCGCGCTCCAGCGGCGGATGCGCACCTTCTCGCCGAGCAGCGGGATCGACAGCGCGCTCGAGAACATCGGCACGGTGAAGCCGATCGCCACCACGTCGGCCAGCGGCAGCACGGTCAGCGCGTAGAAGTTCAACGCCATGCCGACGATGCCGATCGCGCAGCGGAAGGCGTGCGTGCCCGGACGGCCGGTCCGCATCGCGTTCCAGAGGCCGTGACGCATCATCAGGGGCAGCACCGGGATCAGGGCGAAAAAGCAGCGGCCGAAGATCACCATCAGCGGCCCGTAGATCGCGCCAAGCCACTTCACCAGCACGGTCATGACGCTGAACAGCACCGTCGCCGCCAGCAGCAGGGCGATGCTGTGTCCGACGGAAACGGCGGGCGGCAGGGGAACGGCCATGGGCAGTCACTATAGGCGCAATATGGGTGCCGCGTGCGCGGCGCTCAGCGCCGCTTGCCCAGCAGCACGTCCTTGGCCTGGTTGATCTTCTGCGCCAGGTAGGTGGACCCGCCCTGGTCGGGATGGTTCTTCATCATCAGGCGGCGATGGGCTTCCTTGATCTCGGCCTCGCTCGCGTCGGGGCCGACGCCCAGGACATGGCGCGCCTCCTCGACCGTCATGCCACCGCGGCGCGCCCCGCTCGATGCCTGGTCGCCGCCCTCCTGTCCGCCTGCCGCGCCAGCGTCCCGACGGCGTGACCACCAACGCTCGCCGAAAATCTGGGTCAGGATGACGTTCCAGCGCACGAAGAACAGCGCCGCCGCCCCCAGCGCCTCCAGTGCCGGAACCAGCCGCCCGGTCAACAGCAGGACAAGCGCAAGGCCAAGCGCGGCGGCGATGCCCGCGCCGCGCAGCATTTTCGCCAGGCTCTTCGCATCCGCCCGCGCGAAGCTGTGCAGCATGAAGGCGATGAAGGCGGCGACCAGGACGCCCAGCAGAAGCCATACCAGCATGTTCGTCGCCTTCGGGCATCAAAGGCGGCGCAGCGCCGCCGTCAATTGGTCTGCTTCAGCCACACTGCCGTGTCGTGGAACGCGGCCCCGCCCTTGGGCGGCGCGGCGTCTGCGCCCACCAGCGCGTTGATGCCCACCCCGTCGCGGAAAGCGCCGTTCGGCCAGATGCTCTCTACGACCACCACGCCCTGCTGCAGCCCGTCGAACGGCTGGACATGCACCACCACCGAGGCGCGGCGGTTGCCGATCCGCACCAACCCGCCCTCAACCAGACCCAGCCGCGCGCAATCCTGCGGGTGGATCTTGGCGGTCGGCCGCACTTCGCGCGCGCGCGATCCCGGCGTCTCGGTGAAGCTGGAATTGAGGAACTGGCGCGCCGGCGCCGTCACCAGGCGGAACGGGTGCTCGCCATCCGCCTGCTCGATCGCGTCCATGTGGTCGGGCAGTTCGGGCATCCGGGCATGGTCGAGTCCCCAGCGCTTCCAGTCGGGCGCGAAGTGGAAGCGTTTGTCCTCGTAGCCGAAGCCGTCGAGAAAATGCGCCGTGCGGAAGTCCGGCGTCAGGTCGATCCAGCCCATGCGATGCGCCGTCTCGGCGTCGGGAAGACCGGAGTCTTTCAGCGTCCGGTCGACGATCTCCCAAGCCGTCATGCCGAAGCCGCGATGCTCGGCGCCCAGGCGCCTGGCCAGCGCACAGATCACCTCGTGGTTGGACCGGCACTCACCCAGGGGCTCGATCACCTTCTTGGCAATGTGCAGGTGGGTGTGGCCGCCAGAGGTGTAGACGTCGTCGTGCTCCAGGAAGGTCGTGGCGGGCAGCACGACGTCCGCCATCGCGGCCGTGTCGGTCATGAACTGCTCGTGAACGCACACGAACAGGTCGTCGCGCTGGAACCCCTCGCGCACCTTCAGGTGCTCGGGGCAGACCACCATCGGGTTGGTGTTCTGGATGAACAGCGCGGTCACGGGCGGACCCTTGCCGAGGTCGCGCCGGTCACCCGTGAGGATGGGGCCGATGCGCGACTGGTCGAGCAGACGGGTCGACTTGTCGACTACATCGGCACCCTCGATCAGCGTGCGGTCGAGCCGGTAGATGCCCGACATGCCGTAGAGCGCGCCGCCGCCCTTGTGCTTCCAGGCGCCGGTGACCGCCGGCAGGCAGGACGCCGCGAACATCTGCGCCGCGCCGTTGCGCGAGCGGGTGAATCCGTAGCCCAGGCGCAGATAGGCGCGCTTTGTGCGGCCATAAAGTCGCGCGAAGTCGACGATCGCCTCGGCCGAAAGCCCGGTAATTGCCGACGCCCATTGCGGGGTGCGCATCTGCAGATGCTGCTCGAGCCGATCGGCGTCCTTCGTGTATTGCGCGAGGTACGCGCGGTCGGCCATGCCTTCCTTGAACAGCACGTGCATGACCGCACAGGCGAGCGCGCCGTCCGTGCCGGGCCTGAGGCAGAGATGCAGGTCGGCCTGTTCGGCCGTGCCGGTCCGGTAGGGGTCGATCACCACCAGCCTGGCGCCGCGGGCCTTGCGGGCCCGCGCGATATGCGCCATGACGTTGACCTGCGTGGCCACGGGATTGCCGCCCCACATCACGATCAAGTCGGCATCGGCCATCTCGCGCGGGTCGCTGCCCCACTTGGCGCCCGCCCCGGCAAACCAGCCGGCATCGCTGAGCGCGTTGCAGATGGTCGAGTGCTGGCGCGAATAGCGCATGGCGTGGCGCAGGCGCTCGATCCCGTCGCGCTGCACCAGTCCCATCGTGCCGGCATAGAAATAGGGCCACACCGCCTCGCTGCCGTCCTTGGCCACGGCGCGCTTCATCGCGTCGGCGGTGATGTCCAGCGCCTCGTCCCAGCCGATCTCGACGAAGGCGTCGCGCCCCTGACCCTTCGGACCGATGCGCCGCAGCGGTCTAGTCAGTCGGTCGGGGTGATGCACCCGCTCGGCGTAGCGCGAGACCTTGGCGCAGATGACGCCGGCCGTGTAGCCGTTGCCGGCCGCCCCGCGCAACTTGCCGATGCGCCGGTCGTCCAGCCGTTCGACCTCCAGCGCGCAGGTGCTGGGGCAGTCATGCGGACAGGCCGAATTGCGCCACTCGCGCAGTCTTGTATCGTCGGGCATGGAGCTTCGGTCTTCCGTCGGTTCGCCGGAGGCATATTAGGGAGGCTCTTCTGCCCCGTCCATCGCGCAGCTTCCGCCGCCGGCCCCACTCGACCTATGATCGGGCCCGAGGAAACGCATGCTGGAGAAAGCGGCAAGCTATGAAGAAGCGGTTCGCGCCTTCCGCTGGCGCGTGCCGGAATTCTTTAACATCGGTGTGGACGTGTCCGACAAGCACGCCGATACCGACAAGCTCGCACTGATCTATCGCGACGAAGCCGGCCAAGAGCGTCGCTTCACCTTCCGCGACATCGCGCGCCTGTCCAATCGTCTCGCCAACGCATTGCAGGCCCAGGGGCTGAGGCGGGGCGACCGCCTGGGCATCCTGGCGCCGCAATCGCCCGAGACCGCCATCGCCCATCTCGCCGCCTACAAGGCGGGGCTGATCGCCGTGCCGCTGTTCGCCCTGTTCGGCGAGGAGGCGCTGGAATACCGCCTGTCGAACTGCGGCGCGCGCGGCCTTGTCACGGACGCCGTGGGGCTGGCCAAGATCGCGGCGATCCGTGACCGCCTGCCCGAGCTGCGCACGATCCTGCTGACCGACGGCGGAGTCGGCGGAGAAGCGAATCTTTGCTTCGCCCAGGGCGACCAGCCGCTCGCGTTTTGGCCCGCGGTCGAGGCCGCGTCCGATCAATTCGTGCCCGAAAGGACACGGGCCGACGACCCGGCGCTGATCATCTACACCTCGGGCACCACCGGCCAGCCCAAGGGCGCACTGCACGCGCATCGCGTCCTGCTGGGTCACCTGCCGGGCGTCGAGTTCCCGCACGAGTTCTTTCCGCAGCCCGGCGACCTGATGTGGACGCCGGCGGACTGGGCATGGATCGGCGGACTTCTGGACGTTCTGTTGCCGGCCTGGCACCACGGCGTCCCGGTGCTCGCCTACCGCGCGCGGAAATTCGATCCGGAGGAGGCGTTCTTCGTGCTGGCAAAATATGGCGTGCGCAATTCCTTCCTGCCGCCGACCGCGCTGAAGCTGATGCGCGGGGTGACCGATCCGCGTGCGCGGCACGCCTATAGGCTGCGGTCGATCGGCAGCGGCGGCGAGACTCTGGGCGGCGAACTCCTGGATTGGGGTCGCGCCACGTTCGGGCTCACGATCAACGAGTTCTACGGCCAAACCGAGTGCAACTTGGTGGTCGGCAATTGCGCGGGCATCATGCCGGCCAGGCCGGGACTGATGGGCCGCGCCATACCCGGCCACACGGTCGCCATCGTCGATGACGCGGGGCGCGAACTGCCGGACGGGACGCCGGGCAACGTGGCGGTCAAACGGCCCGACCCCGTCATGTTTCTGGAATACTGGCGCAATCCGCAGGCAACGCGGGCGAAGTTCGCGGGCGATTGGCTCTTGACCGGAGACACGGCGCGGCGCGAGGCGGAAGGGTATTTCCGCTTCCAGGGCCGCGCCGACGACGTGATCACCTCGGCCGGCTATCGCATCGGCCCGGCGGAGATCGAGGACTGCCTGCTCAAGCATCCGGCGGTCGCGATGGCAGCGGTGATCGGCGTGCCGGACCCTGTGCGCACCGAGGCGGTCAAGGCTTTCATCGTCCCCAAGCCGGGCATCGCGCCGGACGCGCGCCTGGTCTCGGACGTGCAGGGCTGGGTGCGCACGCGGCTCGCCGCCCACGAATACCCGCGCCATGTGGAGTTCGTGGATTCGCTGCCCATGACCACGACCGGAAAGATCCAGCGCAAGGTGCTGCGCGAGCGCGAGGCGGCGAAGGCCGCGAGGGAGGCGGAATGAGCGAGGCGGTCAAGACGATCGACTATTACTACTCGCATCAGAGCCCGTGGAGCTACATGGGACACCAGCGGTTCCTGAACATCGCGAAATCGGCCGGGGCGCGAGTCAATTTCCGGCCGGTGGATTACGGCCGCATCTTCCAGCAGTCGGGCGGCCTGCCCGTCGACAAGCGTCCGCCCCAGCGCCAGGCCTATCGCCTGGCCGAGTTGAAGCGCTGGTCTGAGCATCTCGGCATCAAGCTCAACATCCATCCAAAGTTCTTTCCGGTCGATACCAAGCCGTCGCACCGGCTGGCGGTCGCCGCGGCGAGCGCCGGCCACGACCTTGGCAGGCTGTCCCACGCCCTTATGCGCGCGGTATGGAAGGAGGAGCGCAACATTGCCGACCTCCCCACGCTTGAGGAGATCGCCAAGGCAGCCGGTCTGGACGGCAAGGCGCTGCTCAAGGCCAGCGCCTCGCCCGAGGTCGAAGCCGAATTTCAACGGTATACGGACGAGGCGATCAAGGCCCAGGTGTTCGGCGCCCCCTGGTATGTCTACAAGGGCGAGCCGTTCTGGGGCCAGGACCGCCTGGATTTCCTTGCGCGGGCCCTAAAGACATAGATTTCGGCCGCCGCCGCCATCGGGAATTTCGCGATCGGTTAACCATTCGCGTTCCACATTGGCCCGAATGGGTATATGCATCCTGGCGGGTGCACGAGGCTCCAACGAGGCCGCACGACCGATGACCACGATTCTGTTCGTCGCGGGCTTTGTCGCGTTCCTGTTCGGCGCGATCACGTATCTTCCGTTCGGCATCCTTGCCTGGCTTTGGGTGGCGATCCAGGGACCGCACCAACTCATTCAGATCGACCTTCCGTTCAATCTCGCCATCGTAATCGCCTGCATCATAGGACTGATCACCAACCGCAAGCGCGCGACCCTCTGGGTCGATGGAACCCTGGTCGCGCTGGCCGCCTTGCTGGTCCATACGGCGATCACGACCGCGGTCGGGTTCGTGCCCGAATTCAGTTATCCCTATTTCGACCGCCTGTGGAAGACGATGGTCCTGGGCTGCTTCATCGCCGCGTTCATGGGGAACAGGACGCGGCTGCAGGCCGTCGTCTGGGTGATGGTGCTGTGTATCGGCCTGCTCGCGCTCAAGGCCGCCGTGTTCTCGTTCCTGACCGCCGGCCAATTCAAGGTGCTGGGCCCGCGCGGCAGCCAGATCAGCGACAACAACCATTTCGCCGGCGCGATGTACATGGTCATCCCG
>CAYMTM010000013.1:0-40010 GCA_964393375.1 uncultured Rhodospirillaceae bacterium | reverse complement strand
TCATGGCGCGGCCTTCTCCGATACTCGCTTCGCCTTCATCTCGCGGTAGAACGAAACGCCCATCAGCAGCACGGCGCACACCAGCAGCCCCAGCGACACGGGATCCTGCAGGAAGATCATGTGGTCGCCGTTGGCGATGACCAGCGAGCGGCGATAGTTCGATTCGACCAGATAGCCCAGCACGACACCCAGCACCATCGGCAGGACCGGCATGCCGAGCCAGCGCATCGCATAGCCCAGCGCGCCGGCCGCCAGCGTGATGCCGACGTCGAAGAAGCTCTGCTCTATCGAATAGATGCCCGATACCACCAGCGCCAGGATGAACGCCAGCAGAAAGGGCTTGGGCCGGTTGACCAGCCAGATGCAGGGCGTCAGGATGATCAGGCCGATCAGCACCATCGCGATGTTGGCGACCAGCAGTCCGGCATAGAGGCCGTAGACCACCTCCGGGTTCTTGACGAACAGCATCGGGCCGGGCTGCAGCCCGTGGACGAGGAAGCCGCCCAGAAGGATGGCGGCGGAGTTCGACCCCGGAATGCCGAGGCTCAAGAGCGGGACCAGCGCGGTGGCCGTCACGACGTTGTTGGCGCATTCCGGCGCGGCCACCCCTTCGACCGAGCCGCGGCCGTATTCCTCGGGATGCTTCGACCACCGCTTGGCCTCGTTGTAGGACATGAAAGCGGCGATCGTGCCGCCGGCACCTGGTGTCACGCCTTCGATCGTGCCGATCACCGAGCCGATGGCGTGCGGTTTGGCCATCCGCTTCCACACCGCCCAGCCTGGCAGTTTCAGCCGCGCGTCGCGGATGCTGGCCTTGGCCCAATCGGGCTCGTTTACCTGCAGCATCACCTCGCTGACCGCGAACAGGCCGACCATGATCAGGATCGGGCGGATGCCGCCCAGGAGATCCGGCTCGCCGAAAGTGAAGCGCGGCACGCCCGAGACGGGGTCGGTGCCGATCGTCGCGATCATCAGCCCCAGCACGGCGCCGATCATGCCCTTAACCAGCGTGCCGCCCGACAGGCCCGCGACGACGCTCAAGCCCAGGATTCCGAGCGAGAAATAGGCCGGCGGTGTGAAGGCCAGCGCCACGCGCGCCAGGGGTTCGGTGAAGAGCACCAGCACCGCCAGGCCGAACAGCCCGCCGACCAGGCCGGACATCAGCGAGATGCCGAGCGCCTCGCCGCCGCGGCCCTGGCGGTTCATCTCGTATCCGTCCAGCACCGTCGCCATCGCCGAGTTCGTGCCGGGCGTGCGGACAAGGATGGCGGGGATCGATCCACCGTATTCGGCGCCGACATAGACCGACGCCAGCAGCACGATCGCCGTGATCGGGTCGATCCCGTAGGTAAAGGGGAGCAGCAGCGCCATCGCGATCGACGGCGAGATGCCGGGCAGCGCCCCAGCAAAGATCCCCCACATTACGCCGGCGAAGGCGGCAGGGATCGCCCAGCCGCCGGTGGCCGCCGTCCAGGCAAGCGAAAGCGCGCTCATCCCACCAAGCCGCCCAGAAAGCCCGCCGGCATCGCCACGCCAAGCAGTTTGGCGAAGGAAATCCATAGCACCGCGCCGCCGCCCAGGCTGATGACGGCGGTGCGCCAGGAATGCGCCTGGCCGGCATAGACAGCAAGCACGTAGATCAGGACCGCGGTGGCGAGCAAGTACCCGAGATAGGGCATCGCCACCATGTAGACCGCGCCGATCGCGATCACGCCCAGCGCGCGGAGATGCGTGCGCAAGGCCGCAGTCTCCTTCCCGCCGCGATCGCGCGCCCGATCGGCGCGAGCGACGGCCCGCGCCATCTGCACGATCCCCAGCAGGCCGAGCGCGATGGCATAGGCCTTGGGCGCGCCGTCCGCGCCGACGGCATCCGCCAGAAGGCTGCGCGGCAGCGCCTCGGCCGCCGCGTAATACGCGGCGGCCAGCACCGACGCGGCCAGGCCCAGAACCAGATCAGGCTTCACTTGGTGACGCCGAATTCTTTAAGCGAGTCGGCGACCTCCTTGGCGAAGGAGGCGGTAAACTTCTGCGCCTCCGCATGGCCCATGAACGCCGGGACCAGGTTCTCCTTGGCGTATTCCGCCTTGTAGGCCGGGCTTGCCAGCACCTTCTTGACGCCTTCCTCCCACGCTGCCGCCACGTTGGCCGGGATGTTCTTCGGACCGGCCAGGCCGCGGAACTTCGTCACCGTCAGGTCGATTCCCTGCTCCTTGGCCGTCGGCACGTCCGGCAGCGTGTCCAGCCGCTTGTCGGTCAGCGCGGCGATGATCCGTACCTTCTTGGCCTCGAGCTGCGCGCGGATCTCCTGCACTTCGCCCACGCCCATGTCGAGCGTGCCGTTCAGCACGTTGATCATCAGCGCGCCGCCGCCCTCGTGCGTCACCACCGCGGCCTGGATGCCGCTGCGGCGGTTCAGTTTCTCAAGGGCGATGCGTTCGAGCGAGGCCGGATTGGCCGCGCCCCACTTGGCCTTGCCCGGGTTCTGCTTGGCGTAGGCGACCGCATCGGCCAGCGTCCTGAACGGCGATTCGGCGCGGACATAGACGACCTCGGGGTCGTAGAAGACGTTGACCAGCGGCTCCAGCCAGTCGTAGCCGACCTCGGGTTTGCTCAAGAGCGTGGTCTGGATATAGGTCGGCGTGGTCGCGTAGAACACCGAGCCGTCGGCCGGTGCCTTGGCCACGCGCGCCATCGCCTTGGCCCCCGACCCGCCGCTGACGTTCTCCACGACGAAATTCACGCCCATCGCCGGCGCCAAGTGCTTGACCAGCTCGCGCAGGAACACGTCGCTGCCGCCGCCGGGGCTGGAATGGGTCACCAGCGTGACGGTCGACTGCGGATACTTGGTCTGGGCGTCAGCCTGCGCCAGGGGCAGCGCCAGGATCGCGGCTAGCGCCACGAGCTTGCTGGATCGGATCATCGTTCCCTCCTCTATTGCCTCTCGGTCTTGATTCGGCCTGCCGATCGGCCCGCGGGCGCACGCCAGGCGCCGCGTCCCGGCAGGTTGTTGGCCAGCAGGATCACGCCGAAGGTGATCAGCAGCATGGTGACGCCCAGCACCGAGATGGCGCCCAGCTCGCCGCTTTCGTTCAGGTCGAAGATCACGACCGAGATCACCTTGGTGTCGGCGGTAAACAGCATCACCGCCGCTGACAATTCGCGGATCGTGCCGATGAAGATGAAGCACCAGGCCGCGACCACGCCCGAGCGCAAGAGCGGCGCCGTTATGTGCCCGAGCGCCTGCAGCCGCGTGGCCCCCAGGATGCGGCTCGCCTCCTCGAGCTCTGGATGCACCGCCTTGAAGGCGGACTGCAGCTGCTGGAAGGCCGCCGGCAGCTCGATGGTCAGGAACGCCAGCAGCAGGATCCACAGCGTGCCGTAGAGCACGAAGGGTGGACGCGTGTAGCTGAGAAAGAGCCCGACGCCCAGCACGATGCCCGGAATCGCGACCGGCGCGGTGGCGAGGAATCCGAGCACGCGATGGCCCGCCACCGCCGCCCGCGTCGTCAGGTAGGCGATGACCAGCGCCAGCACCGTGCCGAGCGTCGCCGTCAGCGTGCCGAGCAGGAACGTGTTCTTCAGCGCGGTCCGGGTCGACGAGAACTCCAGGAACACGAAGGCGAGGTTGTGCAGCGTCAGGCTGTCGAGCGTCAGCGGCTGCGAGGGGACGCGCGAGAACGCCGCCTTCAAGAGCGCGCCATAGGGCAGAAAGATCGGATTCAGCATGACCGCAAAGCAGCCCGCCAGCGCCAACCAGCGCCATGCGCCGAGCCTCACCAGGCGCGGTCGCCCCGATCGGCCGCCGATCACCTGGTAGCCGCGCCGGCCGAGAATCCAGGACTGCAGGCGGAGCAGCACGATGGTCAGGAGCAGCAGCGGCAGTGCGGCGGCGGCGGCAAGGCCCGGCTTGGGGGGATACTGGAACAGGCTCCAGATCTTCGTCGTCATGGTGTGGAACCCGGCCGGCAGCGCCAGGATCGCCGGCGAGCCGAACAGGATCATCGCCTGCAGGAAGGCGACCAGCCCGCCGGCAAGCAGCGCCGGCAACGCCAGCGGCACGGTGATGCGCAGGGCCGTGCGCCAGGCATGGCCGCCGAGGATCGCCGAGGCGTCCTCCAGGTCTCCCGGGATTCGGTCGAGCGCATTGGCGATCAGCACGAAGGCGTAGGGAAAGGTGTAGCAGGTGATGACGAAAATGAGGCCCGGCAGCGAATAGACGTTGAACAGGTGCTGATCGGGGCCGACGCCGGTGAGCGCCCGGTACCACTGGTTCAGGATCCCGCTATTGGGCGCCGCGAGGATCTCCCACGCCACCGCGCCTAGAAACGGCGGCGTCACGAAAGACGCCATCACCAGCGCGCGCACGACCCTGGCGGCGGGCAGGTCCGTGCGCGCCACCAGCCAGCCCATCGGCGCCGCCACCGCGCAGCTCGCGGCCCCGACCGAGGCGGCAAGGATCAGCGTGGTTGCGAGCGGCTCGAGAAAGGCGGGATCGGAGAAGATCTGGCGGAAATTGCCGAGGCTCGGCGCGCCCGAACGGTCGGTGAAGGCGTACAGGACAAGCTGGGACAGGGGCAGGAGGACGAGGACGCAGAGCAGCGCCGCCAAAGCCACCATCACTGGCCGGGACAGGTCGATCCTGCCCGGCCGGCCGCCGGCCTCGGCGGCGGCGGCGGCGCTCAAGCGTGACCCCACGGCCCCGCCCGTGCGCCTATACCTTGAACAGTTGCGTGTAGCGCGCCTTGATCTGTTCGGCCTGCTGCTCGGCGCCGACCGGGTCCTCCTTCATCAGCTTGATCTTGGCGAGCGGCGTGCGGCCCTCCTTTTCCTTCACCAGCCTGTGGAACGAGCGCAGCCCGCCGACGTCGACCAGAAGCTGCTGGCATTCGAGCGTGAACAGAAAGGCATGGAACAGTCGCGCCGCGTTGGGGTTGGGCGCGTTCTTGAAGATGCCGGACGGGCCCACGATCAGCGGCGTACCTTCGGCCGGGTAGACGATCTCCACGGGCTCGCCCTTTTCCTTCATCTGGAACAGGTTGTACTCGTTGCCGTCGGCCTGCACGGCGCGCTCGCCCAGCCCCAGCTTCTTGGGCGGCTCGGTCGAGGACTGGACCTGCATGACCTTCTGCTTGGACAGCGCCTCGAGATACTCCCAACCCAGGTCGCGCGCGATCTGGAAGGTCGCGGTCAGGATCGTGCCGCTGTAGCTGGGATGCGCCTTGACCAGCTTGCCGGTCCATTTCGGATCGAGCAGGTCCTTGAACGCCTTCGGCGCCTCCTCCGGCTTCACCAGCTTGGTGTTGTAGGCAATGACGCTGAGCGAGGCGCGCCAACTCGCGAACATGCCGTCCGGATCGCTGTGCTCCGGCGGATAGTGCTTGGCCACGTCCTCGGGCACGAAGGGCGCCAGGATTCCCTCGCGCTTCCAGACGATGAAATGGGCGGCATCCGAGCTGTTGACCGCGTCGACATTGTGGATCTTGGCGGAGTACTCCTGGTCGATGCGCTGGAAGACGCGCTCGGCGCCGGTGCGCTCGACCTTGACGGCGATGCCCGGGTACTTGCCTTCGAAGACCTTGGCCACCCGCTCGGCGACCGGCAGGTCTACCGAGGTGTACCAGGAGACCTTGCCTTCCTTCTTGGCCGCCTCGGCGGGCCGGCCCGACAGGAGCGCGCCGGCGGCCGAGGCCAGCAGAAACGTGCGGCGTGAAACGGGGGCGATCGACATGGCGGGTTCCTCCATCGTTTCGTGCGTCTTCCTTCGCTATCGTCTTGCGCGGCACTAGCCGGCGAGCGCGCGGCAGCGCTCGGGCGGCAGGTGCAGCCACACCGCGCTGCCGGGTGCAATGCTGTGGTCGGCGGGGGTGACGACCCGCAATTGGGTGCCGTCGGCGACTTCGACCAGATAGTCGCGCACGCTACCTAGGAAGACCTGGCGCGCGACGCGCGCCGGCACGACGTTCTCCGCCCACGCCGGTGGCGCCGCGAGCAGGCGGATGTCGTGATGGCGGATGGAGATCGCCCCGGAGCCCCCCGTCCCGGGCGCCCCGTCGACGAGCCTCAGCGTGGTGCCGGCCACGGCCAGATGTTCGTCGTCCAGGCGCTTCCCGCGCAGGACGTTGGTGCCGCCGATAAATCGCGCGACGAACTCCGACCGCGGCCGGTAGTAGATCTCCTCCGGCGGCCCAGCCTGCTCGATGCGGCCCGCATTCATCACCACGATCTGGTCCGCCGTCGTCATCGCCTCGGCCTGGTCGTGCGTCACATAGATTGTAGTGTAACGGTACCGGTCGTGCAGGCGGCGGATCTCGAACCGCATCTCCTCGCGCAGATTGGCGTCGAGATTCGACAGCGGCTCATCCAGCAGCAGGGTCTCGGGCTCGACCACCAGCGCGCGCGCCAAAGCCACGCGCTGCTGCTGGCCGCCGGAAAGATCGCCGGGGTAGCGTTCGACAAGACCGTCGAGCCGGGCGGTCTGCAGCATCGCCAGGACCTTCTGCCGCACCGCCGCGTCCGGCAGGCGGCGCAGCCGGAGGCCGTAGGCGACGTTCTCGAACACGGTCATGTGCGGCCAGAGCGCGTAGCTCTGGAAGATCATCGACATGTTGCGCTGCTGGGGCTCGAGCGCGCGGCCGGGCGCGGAAACGACGCGGCCGCCGACTGCGATCTCGCCTTCGCTTGGATCCAGGAAGCCCGCCACCAGCCGCAAGGTAGTCGTCTTGCCGCATCCCGATGGCCCGAGCAGGCAGACCAGCTGGCCGTGCGGAATCGCGAGCGTGACGCCGTCGACGACGGCGGACGCGCCATATCGCTTCGTCAATCCGCGCAGTTCGACCGCGGCCACGGCCTCCTCCCTGCCCCCGAACGCACGATTCGAGATATTCTGTCGATTGTCTACAGAAAACAACCTGGCGGAGGATCCGCTACTGGGGTCGACCGGATGGGGGAGCCGCCATCCGTACTGCTACGAGCCCCTGGACGGGCGGCAGGTGGAATCATGCGCGCCGGCGCAAATCGCAGTGCGCTCGGCTCGGGCCCGTTCGGACGTCCCTTATTGCTCGCGGAAGGCGCGGCGGAAGCTGTCGAGCAGCGGCTGCACGAGATACTGCAGCAGCGTGCGCTCGCCGGCCAGGATCATCACCTCGGCCGGCATGCCGGCGGTCAGCTTGGCGTGCGGGACGAGTTTCACCTGGTCCTGGTCGATCCTGATCCGGCCCCGGTAGAAGCTGACCCCGGTCTTCTGGTCCGCCTCCACGTCCGCCGCGACATACGCCACCTTGCCCATCAGGGTCGGCAGGGTACGCATTTTGAAGGCGGTCAGCCGGATCTCGGCCTCCTGGCCCACCTCGACGATGTCGATATCGGTCGGCATGATCCGGACTTCCACCATCGGCGCCTCGTTGTCCGCGACAATGTCGAGCAGCGGATCGCCGGGCTTCACCACACCGCCGATGGTGTGGAAGCGCAGGTTGGTGACCAGCCCGTCGATCGGCGCGGTGACCTCGCGGCGCACCCGCACGTCCTGGGCCGAGCGCAGCTTCTCCTCGACGTCCGCCATCTGGGCCTGGGTATCGCGCCGGTCGGTCGCGACCTCGTTGCGCCGCGCGTTGGTCTGCTGCGCGATCTGCAATTCGGTCTCGGTGATGGCCTGGCGCGCCTTGGCGATCATCGCCAGGTGCTGGTCCTTGGTGCCCGTCAGCGCCGAAGCCTGGCGCTGCAGGGCGAGCAATCGCGGCCGACGCTCGTAGCCCTTGTCCACCAGGTCCTGCACGTCCTTGATCTCGCCGTTGATCGAGCCGAGCTGCTCCTGTACCGAGCGCAGCAGGCCTTCGTAGCTCGCGATTTCGGAGCGAAGCTGTTCGGCGCGCTGGCGCAGCACGGCGACGATGCCCTGATAGGCGCGCTGGCGGGCTTCGAACAGGGCGGTCTGGCTGGCGAGGATCTCGGCCACGCGCGGCTCGCTCTTGCGCGCCAGCAGGTCGGCGGGGAAGGCCAGCGTCGTCTCGTCGGCGATCTCGGCGCTAAGCCGGGTGTTCTGCGCGCGCAGCACGTCCCATTGCGCGCGCAGCAGGTCGGTGCTGGCAGCGGACTGCGTGTCGTCCAGCCGCACCACTACCTGCCCGGCGCGAACCCTGTCGCCGTCCCGCACCAGGATCTCGCGGATAATGCCGCCTTCCAGGTGCTGGACGGTGCGGCGGCTGCCGTCGGTGACGATCTGGCCCGAGGCGACCGCGGCGCTGGCGAGCGGCGCCAGGTAGGACCACAGGACCAAGAGCGTCGCGAACAGTCCCGCTACCGCGACGCCGATCACGAGCGGAACCGCGATTTCCGGTCGCCGCGGGGCGACCGGGCCGGACGTGCGCCGCGCAGCGGCCGGCGCGGCGGCCGGGCTTGCCGGGATGGCAGCGGGGCCGGCGGCTGTTTCGGCAGCGAGCATCGCGCCTCAGCCCGTGACCAGATTGCGCCGCTGGCGCGCGTCGCCATAGCCGATCACGCCCGGCTGCTGGCGCATGGCCACCGGTTGCGGCGTTCGATTGGCGGCAAGCTGCGCGATCACGCTGGCGCGCGGCCCGAACATGGCGACCTTGCCGGCGCGCAGGGCCAGCACGTTGTCCAGCGCCTCGACCAGGCTCGGCCGGTGCGTCGTGGCGACGACGGTGACGCCGCGCTCCTTCAACGTGCGCAGCGCGCGGATCAGCGACGCCTCGCCGTCGGTGTCAAGATTGGAATCCGGCTCGTCCAGCACCACCAGCTTGGGCATGCCGTAAAGCGCGCGCGCCAGGCCGATGCGCTGGCGCTCGCCGGCCGAAAGCCGCGCGCCCGCGTCGCCGATCTGGGTCTCGTAGCCTTCGGGCAGCCGCAGGACCAGGTCGTGCACCCCGGCCAGCTTCGCGGCGGCGGCCACCTGTTCCGGGTCGCCCTCCGTCATGCGGGCGATGTTGGCGCGCACGGTACCGGCGAAAAGTTCGACGCCCTGCGGCAGGTAGCCGATCTGGTGGCCGATCTCGTCGCGGCTCCAGGCGGCCATGTCCGCGCCGTCCAGCCGCACGAAGCCCTGGCGCGGTTCGGCCACGCCCACGATCAGGCGCACCAGGGTCGACTTGCCGCTGCCGGAAGGCCCGACGACCGCCACGCTCTGCCCCGCCGACAGGGCGAAGCTGACGTTCTGCAGGGCCAGCGTGTCCCTGGCCTTCGGATGCGCGTAGGACACGTTCTCGACGCTCAGGTTTCCCTTCGGCTCGGGCAGGCGCATGGTCTCGCGGTGCAGCGGCTTGTCGGTCAGGAAGCGCTGCAGGCGGCCGAACGCTTCGCGCGCGTTGACGAAGTTCTTCCAAACGCCGATCGTCTGCTCGACCGGCTGCAGTGCGCGGCCGACGATAATCGAGGCCGCCATCATCGCGCCGGCGGTCATGTCCTGCTGCATCACCAGCCAGGCGCCGATCCCCATCAACAGCACCTGGAGCGCCATGCGGATGAACTTCGACAGGCCGCTGGCGAAGTTCGAGCGGTTGATCGCCTGGCGCTCGGCACGCTGCTGCTGGTCGATCTGCCCCGCCCAGCGGGCCATCAGCGCAGGCTGCATGCCCATCGCGTCGATCACCTCGGCATTGCGGAACGAGGAGTTGACCGACCGCGCCACCTGGCGCGAGGCCGCCGTCGCGCGCATCGTCGGCTCGCGCGAGGCCACTTCGTTGACGAGCGCGACCGCGATCAGGAGCGTGGCGCCGGCCAGCGCAAGCTGGCCCATCACGGGGTGCACCAGCCAGGCGACGGCAAAATAGATCGGAATCCACGGCAGGTCGAAGGCGGCGCAGATGCCCGCGCCGGACAGGAAGGCGCGCACCTGGCCCAGGTCCTGCAACGCGTCGGAACGCCCAGGCTGGTCGCGCAGCATGTTCTCGATGTTGCGCTGGATCGCCTCGGGCGCCAGGCGGCGTTCGAGGAACGCACCGACCCGCGCCAGGATCAGCATGCGCGCCAAGTCGAGCAGCGCGAGGGTGGCGAGCGCGATCAGCGCCAGCAGGCTTAGATAGATGAGCGTCTCGGTGCTGCGCGAGGAGATGACGCGGTCGAAGACCTGCATCGTGTAGATCGGCGCGACCAGGGCCAGCACGTTGACGATCGCGCTGAATCCCGCGGCGAAGAGAAACGAAACGCGACACGCGGCCAGCGCGCGCTTCAACGGGCTGGTTTCAGCCTGATCGGTCGACATCTGCGCCCTACCCCTTGGCGAAGCAGCAAAGGCCCATCGCTCCTGCGGCCCGGTCATTTTGTTGGACGACCAATTCCCGGTTCCCCCTGCGAGCGACCGACGAGCCACCTCGAACAATACGCAGTTTCGCACGCAAATCTATTCGAGCAATTAACGACCGATCGAATGCAAGCTTTTGCCGACCTGCGCCGCCACACGCTCCCGCACTACATGAAGAAATGCACGCGATCATCCTGAAGAGGTTTCCGCTTTTGCTGATTCGACCTTGGGTTCGTCCGGTCGATACGAGAATCGGACCATGGAATCCGGTGCTTATGGTGTTAACCAAAAGGGCGAATCGCCCCCGGAACTTACGTCTGTAAGGCTATGACCCTGTGGATAATGCGAATATCACGATAATGCCGCAGATCGCGGCCACGGATTTGATTCCGCGATTCGCTAACGGATTCCTGCGCGCAGGAAGCTCTGCACGAACTGGCGCTGGAAGATCAGGAACGCGATCAAGAGCGGCGCGGCGGCGATCAGCGTGGCCGCGGTGATGATCGACCAGTCGATTCCCTGGTCGGTGCTGGCGAACACCGCCAGTCCCACCGTCAGCGGCCGCGTGCCGACCGAGTTCGTCACGATCAAGGGCCACAGGAAATTGTTCCAGTGATAGCTGACCGACACCAGCGCGTAGGCCAGATAGACCGGCCGCGCCAGCGGCACGTAGACCCGCCACAATATGCCCAGCGTGCCGCATCCCTCGATCCGCGCGGCCTCCTCCAGCTCCTTCGGTACGGTCTTGAAAGCCTGGCGCAGCAGGAAGATGCCGAAGGCCGAGGCGACATAGGGCAGCGCCATGCCGGCGATCGTGTCGACCAGGCCGAGCCGGTGCATCGTGCGGTAGTTCTCGACGATCAGCACGTCCGGCATGACCATGAGCTGCATCAGCACCAGCACGAAGGCCACGCGGTTGCCCCAGAAGCGGAACCTGGCGAAGGCGTAGGCCGCAAGCGTGCAGAGCACGAGCTGGCCCGCGAGTATCGCGCTCACCAGGAGAAACGAGTTGAGGAAATAGCGCGCGAACGGTGCCGCCGCCCAAGCCGCCTCGAAGTTCCGCAGGGTAAGCGGCGCGGTCGGCACGAACCTGGTCGAGAACTCCGCGGGGTGAAACGCCGTCCAGATCGCGTAGGCGAGCGGCAACACCCACATCACGCCGAGCAGCCAGGCCGCCGCGGTGTTGAGCGCCGCACCGACCGGCGATCGCTTGCCGAGCGCCGTCATTGGTAATGGACCCGGCGGTCGAGATAGAAGAACTGGAAACAGGCGACGACCGCGAGGATCAGCAGCAGCACCATCGTCAGCGCCGCCGCGTAGCCCTGGTCCCAGAACTTGAAGCCGATCTCGTAGATGTAGAACAGCAACAGCGAGGTGGCGTTGTCGGGACCGCCGCGCGTCATCACCACCACGTGATCGACGAGGCGGAATGCGTTGATGACTGCGTTGATGAGCACGAACAGCGTGGTCGGCATGAGCAGCGGGAAGGTCACGCGGCGGAAATAGGTCCAGCGGCCGGTGCCTTCGATCGCCGCCGCCTCGGCCAGGTCGGGCGAGATCTGCTGCAGGGCCGCCAAGTAGAAGATCATGAAGAAGCCGGCTTCCTTCCAAACCGTGACGACGATCAGGCACCACAGCGCCGTGTCGCGCGAGCCGAGCCAGTTCCAGGCCGGTAGTCCCGCAAGTCCGCGGAGCTGATCCAGAAGTCCGTAATCGGGCGTGTAGAAGAACAGCCAGATATTGGCGACCGCGATCATCGGCAGCATGGTCGGCGTGAAATAGGCGAGACGCAGCAGCCCGCGGCCGGCGATCTTCTCGTTGACCCACAGCGCCATGGCGATCGCCAGCACGATCGACAGCGGGATCGTCGCCGCGGCGAAGACCATGTTGTTGTTGAATGCGGTCCAGAAGATCGGGTCTTCGATCATCGACTGGTACTGGTCGAGCCCGACGAAGCGCGAGGGCCGGTTGCCCTTGGGGGTCGAGAAGAAGCTGTGCCACAGCGTTGCCGCCGCCGGATAATGCGTGAACGCCGCCAGCAGTGCCGCCGCCGGCAGCAGCAGCAGCCACCCGTGGATGCTGGCGCGAAAGCCGGTCATGGCGAATGGATGCCGGTGTCCAGATCGTCATGCCCGGGCTTGACCCGGGCATCCGGGCCGTTGACGCGCCAGCGGGGGGCGTGCGAAGACGCCGCTCTCTCGAGCGGCGCCTTCGCCGCGACGCGAAGCGTGGATGGCCGGGTCAGGCCCGGCCATGACGCCGTTGGCGTCACTTGAACGGCTTCAGGATGCGCTCGGCCTCGCGCTGGGCGTCCTTCATCGCCTGCTCGGGCGTCTTGGCGCCGGTCAGCGCCGCCTGCAGCCCGTCGTTGAACGCCTTCGTCACCCGCTGGTTCTCGTGCGTCGACAGCTCGGCCACGGCGTACTGCAACTGGTCGCGCGCGACCAGCGGCGCGGGGAAGTCGGCGACGTATTTCTTCATCTCCGGGGTCTCCCAGGCGGCCGGCGACACGGCCACGTAGCCGGTGGCGATCGCCCACTCCGCGGCGCGCTTCGGCTCGGTCATCCACTTGGCGAACTTGAAGACCGCCTCCTTTTGCTCGGGCGTCGACTTCTTGAACATATAGAAATTGCCGCCGCCGGTGGGAGAGCCGCGGCGCTTGTTGGCCGGCAGCATGGCGACGCCGAAGTCGAACTTGGCGTTGGTTCTGATGTTGGTCAGGTTGCCGGTGGTGGTCCAGATGATCGCCGCCTTGCGCTCGAAGAAGTCCTTGGGCGTAGTGCCCCATTCGACGATGCCCGGCGGGTGGATCTTGTGCCTGACGCTTAGGTCGACCCAGAACTGCAGCGCCTCGATCACCTCCTTCTTGTCGAAATAGGTCTCGGTGCCGGCCGGATTCATGAGGATGGCGTTGTTCTGGGTGGTGAAGCCCTGGAACAGCCAGTAGGGGAAGCCCGAGGACGGCACCTGCACGCCCCAGGTCGTCACGTTGCCCGAGGCGTCGCGCTTGGTGAGCTTCTGCCCCATCTCGACCATCTCGGCCCAGGTCGCGGGAGGCTTGTTGGGGTCGAGGCCGGCCTCCTTGAACAGCTCCTTGTTCCAGTACATGACGACGGTCGAACGCTGGAACGGGATGCCCCAGGTCTTGCCGCCGGTCTGGCTGTTCTCCAGGAATCCGGGATAGAAGCTCTTCAGCCAGGCCTTGTCGGCGTCGGTCTTGGCGAAGTCGTCGAACGGAACGATGGCGTCCTCGTCGATCAGGGTGAACATGTCGACGGCCAGGATCACCGCGGTCTGGGGCACGTCGCCGCCCTTTACCGCCGTCAGCACCTTGGTGATCGTGTCCTGGTACGAGCCGGAATAGATCGGTTTGACCTTGATGCCCGGGTTCTCCTTCTCGAAATCCGCCGCCATACCGTCGATCACCTTGGTGATCGGCCCGCCGACCGCGACGGGATAGTAGAAGGACACATCGACGGCCAAGGCCGGGCCCATGCCCAGCGCGCTGGCCATGCCGATCGCCGCGACGGCGCCGGCAAGGCGGTTCAGGTGGCGTGTCATTTCGCAATCTCCTCCTTCGGGTTATCTGGATGCCAGGGTGACGCGCGGCTCGGCGCGCGCCGGGGTATCGGGGTCGACGCGCATGCCGTCCGTGCGCCGGAAGAAATGCTGGTCCGCCGCCTCCCAGCTCAGCCGGATGCGATCGCCGGCCTTGGCCGGGGGGTGCCCGGCGAGACGCGCAGCGAAGGGCTGGCCGGCGATGCGGCAGATCAGCACGGTATCGGCGCCCAAATACTCGACCGCCTCGACCGTTGCCGGGACGCCGGTCCCGTTGCGGCCCAGCGCCGCGCGTTCGGGCCTGACGCCGAGCAGCAGCGCGTCGGCATCCAGCCCGGCCAGACGCGGATTGACCGGCAGCGCCGCGGCGATCTCGCCCAGCGGCAGCAGGTTCATCGGCGGTGTCCCCAAGAACCGCGCGGCGAAGGCCGTGGCCGGCCGCGTGTACAGCTCCTCCGGTGTGCCCTGCTGTTCGATGCGCCCCTCGCGCATCAGGATCACGCGGTCGGCCATCGTCATCGCCTCGGTCTGGTCGTGCGTCACGTAGACCATGGTGATGCCCAGACGCTGCTGCAGCGCACGGATTTCGCCGCGCATCTCGTGGCGGAGCTGGGCATCGAGATTCGACAGCGGCTCGTCCATCAGGCACACCGGCGCCTCGGCGATGATGGCGCGGCCCAGGGCTACGCGCTGGCGCTGGCCGCCGGAGAGCTGCGCCGGCTTGCGGTCGAGCAGTCCCGCGAGCCCCAGAAGCTCCGCGACGCGCTTGAGCCGCGCCGCGCGCTCGGTTGCGGCGACCCGTCGCACGCGCAGGCCGAAGACGATGTTCTCGGCCACCGACAGATGCGGGAACAGCGCGTAGGACTGGAACACCATCGCGATCTTGCGCTCGGACGGCGGCAGATTGGTGACGTCACGGCCGTCGATCGCGATCCGGCCGGACGTAGCCTCCTCAAGCCCCGCGATCACCCGCAAGGTGGTCGACTTGCCGCACCCCGACGGCCCCAGCAGGACCAAGAGCTGCCCTTGCTCGGCCACGAAGCTTACATGGTCGACCGCCCGGGATGCGCCCCAGGTCTTGACGATGTTGTCGACGTCAATCCGGGACATGGGGTCAGCGCGCCCCCACCCCTTGCGCCCGGCGCCGGACCATGATCGATCGAGCCATCCCCTCCCCCAGCGGCGCGCATCGTCGACGGAATGCGCCGCGCGCGCATGGCAAATCTATTACAATTTCGTGACGGCGAACGGAAGGCACGATCGTCCCGCCATGACGCCCGCGGCGCCTTGGACTACGATCCACGCCCCGCGTCCCCGGGGGCAAGACTTGAACGAGTTTATCCTGTCGATCGATATTGGCGCCGGTTCGATGCGCGCAGGCGCGCTTAAGCCCGACGGCACGGTGTTCGCCATCGCTGTCGCGCCGCTTGCGGTCGACGAGCCCGAGCCCGGCTGGGCCGAGATCGAGCCGGAGCTTTGGTGGCAGGCGCTAGCGACGGTCGTCGGCCGGGTGATGCGGAAAGTGCCGCGGTCCGGGCGCGTATTGGGGATCAGCCTTGCCGGGCTTACGCGCACGCAAGTGCTGCTCGACCGCGACGGCAATCCGCTCGCCCCGGCGATCCTGTTCCGCGACCGGCGCGCGGCGGACGAGGCCGAGGCGATCGCGCGCCACTTCCCGTCCGGCAACCCGGCCGAGGCGGTCAGCGTGTTCCATCCGCTGGCGCGCTTGGCCTGGGTGGCGCAGCGGCGGCCGGCACTGTTCGCCCGCCTGGAGCGCGTGCTGGAGCCGAAGGACTATCTCAACTTCCGGCTGACCGGGGTCGCCGCTGCCGACAGCATCACGGCCTCGCGCCTGGATGCGCTGGGGCCGCGCCGGCGCGGCCTGCCCGCCTGGGTCGAACGTTGCCTCGAATTGCTCGAGCTTCGCCGCGTGGCGCCCTGGGAGCAATTGGGCCGGGTCACGGCCGGCGAAGCGCCGTTCGAGCGCCTGGCCGGCGTGCCGGTGTTCGCCGGCGCCATGGACGCCTGGGCCACGGCGGTGGGCTCCGGCGCAATCGCGCCCGGCCAGGCGTTTGACATCGCCGGCACGTCGGAGGTGGTTGGGGTGCTGACGCGCGCCCGGGTTTCGGTGCGGGGCCTGGTGTCGCTGCGCTGGAGCGAAGGCGCGTACCAGATCGGCGGGCCGACCCAGGCCGGGGCGGACTGCGCGCAGTGGTGCCATGCCGCCTTCCGCCTGCGCGGGCGCATGGCCCAGGCGGTCGAGCGGGTCGGCAAGCGCCTGCCGAGCGCGGACCGGCCGATCTTCCTGCCCTACCTGGCCGGCGAGCGCACGCCGGTCTGGCGCGCCGATGCCCGCGGCGCTTTCCACAATCTGGGCCGGACCAGCGGGCCCGACGACTTCCTGTGGGCCGTCATGGAGGGCGTCGCCATGGCGGCGCGCGACATCGTGGAGACGGCCGTCGACGGATCGGGTGAAACCGTCGCGGAGCTGCGCGTATCGGGCGGCGGTGCGCGGTCGGACGCCTGGTGCCAGATGAAGGCCGACGTGCTGGGGCTGCCGGTGCTGCGCGCGGCGGAGCAGGAGACGGGCGTCACCGGCGCGGCCATCGCCGCCTCGGTGGGGCTCGGGCTCTATGCCAGCCTCAGCGACGCGACGGCGGCGATGGTCAGGGTCGGGCGGCAGTTTCTGCCGCGCGCGCCGGTGGCGGCGTTCTTTGACGAGCGCGCCCGGCTCTACCGCAGGGTCAAGCAGGCTGCGCTGGACCTGGCCGACGCACGGGCGACGCCGCCGGTTGGCTCGATGCGCGGCACCGACCGCAACGCCGGGGACAGGCTCCTGCCATGACCGCGCGCGGCAACGTCCGCCGCATGCTGGCGACCTATGGCACCGCGATCGCCGCGCTGATCCTGTTCGGCTTCTTCGCCGCCATGGCGCCGAACTTCCTCAATCCCACGAACCTGCTCAACGTGCTGAAGCAGGTGAGCTTCCTGGCCATCCTGGGCATTGGCTTCGGGCTGGCCTTCACCGTCGCCGAACTCGACCTCAGCTTCGCGGCCGTCTGCAGCTTCGCCGCGGTCGTGACCGGCGGGCTGATCCACTACAAGTATCCGGCGGCGGCCGCGGCGGCGGGCGCGCTCGGCGTCGGGCTTGCCGCGGGCCTGCTGAACGGCGCGCTGGTCACGCGCCTGAAGATCCCCTCGCTGATCGCTACCCTGGCGACCGCGTCGATCGCCACCGGCCTCGGCTTCGCGGTCACCCGCGGCGTCGCCTTCGTCGGGCGCTGGGACCCGGGCTTCCTTGCCCTCGGCCGCGGCCACGTGCTGGGCGTGCCGGTGCTGATCCTGTGGACCGCGTCGGTCGCGCTGGCCGCCCTGTTTGTGCTGAAGCAGACGCGCCTCGGCCTGCACCTGGTATTCACCGGCGAGGCCGACGAGGCGGCGCGGCTGGCCGGGGTGAAGACCCGGCGCATGAAGGCGCTGGGTCTCCTGGGCGCCGGGCTTTGCGCCGGCCTGGTCGGCGTATTGCTGACCGCTACGCTCAATTCCGCCGCGCCGAACATGGCGGCGGATTATCTCTTAACATCGATCGCCGCCGTTCTCCTGGGCATGACCATGTTCGAGCCGGGGCGCTGCAACATACCGGGCACGCTTGTAGGGGCGGCGACGATCGGGATGCTCGGAAACGGGCTGGTGCTGATGGGGGCGCCGTACTATGTCCAGGACATCATGCTTGGCGTTATCATCGTAGCCTCGGTCGCCCTGTCGGCTTCGGCCTTGAAAAAGGCGGCCTTCGGCATCTAGAACCTGCCGCGCAGGAAGAGGGGAGCAATGATGTTCAGGAGATTCGCGATCCTAGCGCTGGCGGCCACGGCGTCGCTGGCATTTTCGGGCGCAGCCCACGCTTTCAAGCTCGGCATCATCGCCTTCCAGATGTCGGCGGAAACGCACGCGCGCGTCGCCAACTCGGCGGCCGAGGCGGCAAAGAAGCTGGGCTGGCAGGTGCAGGTGCTCAACTCCGAGGGCAGCCTGCCCAAGCATGTCGAGCAGATCGAGGCGATGATCCAGGCCAAGGTTGATGGGCTGATCCTGGCCATGGGCAAGCCGATCGAGGCCGACGCGCAGTTCGCCGCGGTCAAGAAGGCGGGCATCCCGCTGATCACGGCGGTGGCCGGCACCAGCCCGCACTCGCTGTTCGACATCCAGGTCAACGACTACATCGCGGGCGCGCAGACCACGATGTACCTGTTGAGCAAGATGGGCTACCGCGGCGAGATCCTGACCGCGCGGTTCGAACAGAACGTCGCCTCGCGCATCCGCGGCAAGATCCTCGACGTGATCCTGTCCGAGAACCCGGCCGTCAAGGTGCTGGGCAGCCATTCGATGGCCCGCACCGCGTCCTGGCGCGACGACGTGCGCAACGGCATGCAGGCGCTGATCCTGCAGAACAAGGGCAAGTTCCAGGGCGTGTGGGCGTCGTGGGACGGCCAGGCCTGGATCATCGACGACCTGCTGCGCGCCCAGGGCGTCAAGAAGGGCGAGGTCCACATGGTCAGCGTCGACGGCGGGCAGGAGAGCTACCGGCGCATCAAGGATCCGGAAAGCCTGTTCACCGCCACGGTCATGATCCCGTTCGAGACGATCGGCGAGAAGGCGGTCGACGCAATGGATAAGATCGCCGCCAAGAAGATGCCGAAGGAGAAAGTGGTGGACGGCCCCTATATGTGGGTCGACGCCGTGCTGGTGGACGCCACCAACGTCGACCAGTTCCTAGCGAAGTAGCGGGGCTTGGCCAGCCCCCTTCTCCGCCTCGCCGGCATCCGCAAGCGCTATGGCGCGGTCGAGGCGCTGAGTGGCGTCGACCTGGACGTCGCACCCGGCGAGGCGGTCGCCGTGGTGGGCGACAATGGCGCCGGGAAGTCGACCCTGATCCGCGTCGCCTCCGGCGCCCATGCGCCCGACGAAGGGCATATCGAAGTGGACGGCAGGCGCGTCCACTTCGCCTCGCCGCTCGATGCGCTGCAGGCAGGCGTCGCCACGATCTACCAGGACCTGGCGCTCGCCACGCGCCAGCCGATCTGGCAGAACGTGTTCATCGGCGCCGAGCACACCAGACGTTTGCTGGGCGTGAGCGTGCTGGACAAGCGGCGCATGCGCCGGGAATCGCGCGACTTCCTCGCGCGCCTCAAGATCGACATGAAGGACACAGACCGGGCGGTCGACAGCCTGTCGGGCGGCCAGCGCCAGGCGGTCGCGATCGCCCGCGCGCTGCGCTGGAACGCGCGCCTGGTGATCATGGACGAGCCGACGGCGGCGCTGGGCGTCGCCGAGAGCGCCCAGGTGCTCGACCTGATCCGCGAGTTGAACCGCGGCGGGACGGCCGTGATCCTGATCAGCCACAACATGGCCGAGGTGGTGGCGGTGGCGATGCGCGTTGCGGTGCTGAAGAGCGGCCGCAAGATCGCGGACCGCCCGGTCGCGGGCCTGAGCGCCGACGACCTGGCCCATCTTGTGATGGTCGGGCAGCTGCCGCAGCGGGCGGCGTGAGCTTCGTGGCGCGCACCCGCATCGTCATCGACACCGACCCGGGCCAGGACGACGCCGTCGCCATCCTGCTGGCGCTGGCGGAACGCGAGCGGCTCGATGTCCTGGGCATCACCACCGTCGCCGGCAACGTGCCGGTCGAACTGACCACGGCCAATGCCCTGCGCCTGGTCGAGCTGGCCGGCCGCACCGACGTGCCGGTCCATCGCGGCGCCGCAAGACCGCTGCTGCGCCCTTTGAAGACCGCGGAGTTCATCTGCGGCCCGGACGGGCTGGAAGGCGCCGGCCTGCCGCCACCCGGGAGCAAGCCGTGTGACGCCCATGCGGTCGCGTTCCTGATCGACACGCTGCGCGCAGCCGCCCCCGGGTCGGTCACGCTCTGCCCCCTGGCGCCGTTGACCAACATCGCGCTGGTCTTCGCCCAGGCGCCGGAACTGGCGTCCAAGGTCGCGCGGATCGTACTGATGGGCGGCGCGCGCGATCTGGGCAACGTGACGCCGGCCGCGGAGTTCAACTTCTTCGTCGATCCCCATGCCGCGCAGATCGTGCTGCAATCCGGCGTGCCGATCGTGATGTTCGGGCTTCACGCCACGCACCAGGCGATGGCCACGCCGGAGCGCGTCGGCCGCATCGCGGCGCTGGGCACGTCGGTCGCCAGGGCCGTGACCGGCATGCTCGAGCGCCCGCGGCCGGGCGGGAGAGCGAAGTTCGGCGTCGAGGGCCATCCGCTGCACGACCCCTGCGTGATCGCCTATCTGCTGTGGCCCGATTTGTTCCACGGCCGCGACTGCCACGTGACCGTGGAGACCGGGGGCGAGGTCACGATCGGGCGCAGCGTGATCGACTGGTGGGGGGCGGACAGGCAGCCGCCCAACGCGCACGTGATCGACGGCGTGGCGGCCGAGGACCTGTTCAAGCGCCTGCCCGCATCGCTGGCGAAACTGGGATAGGAAAAGGGACGGATCGGATGGCGGATCTGGCGGAGGAATTGGCCCGTGCCTCGGATGCGGCGATCGCGGCGATGCGCGCGGCGGCGTTGAAGGCACGCGCGGCGCACGCCCGCGCCGAACTGGCACGGCATATGACCATGACGGCGCGCAAAGCCGGCGCCCGGCCGCGCGCCGAGGCGGTCGCCTGGATGGTCGATCACTGGCTCGAGGCCTGGAACCTCGACCGCGCGTCCTGCCCGCATGTCGCGGCCATGACGGCTTTGAGCGAGGCATTCCTCGACCATTTCCGCGCTCCCGGAATCGCGACCGATCCCGCGGTGCGCGCGGCGTTCGAGGCGCTGGAGCGCACCTATGCCGCGGACGGCGCCAACATCGCCGACGAAATGGCATGGCGGTCGGGCTGCGCGTATGGCTGGTGGGCCGAGGTCCACCCGCCGCCGCCCGGCGTGCGCCGCGCCGACCGGTGGACGCCCGAACGCCCGTTCTGGGACCGCGGCTGTCCGCGGCATTGCCTGTAGCCCCGCGCAAACGCTCGCAACCGAGAGTGATCACGCCATGGAAAGCAAGTCACTGATCTGGACCCGGGTCGATTACGAGCGCGACGGACGCCAGGTGGACTACCTGCACTACCCGCATTCCGTCACGCGTTCGGCATACGGGACGATCGCGATCCCGATCGCCGTGTTCAAGAACGGGCGGGGGCCGACCGTGCTGCTGATGGCCGGCAACCACGGCGACGAGTACGAGGGGCAGGTCGTGCTGACCCGGCTGATCGGCACGCTCGATCCCGGCCGGATCCAGGGCCGAGTCATCGTGACGCCAGCGATCAATCTGCCGGCGGCGATGGCGGGCACACGCGTGTCGCCGATCGATGGCGGCAATTTCAACCGCGCGTTTCCCGGCGATCCCTATGGCGGTCCGACCGCGGCGATCGCCCACTATGTCGACACGGTGCTCTACCCGATGGCCGACTTCATGCACGACCTGCATTCCGGCGGCTCGTCGCTCGCCTACCTGCCGTTCTGCTCGATGCGGCTTAGCGGGGATGCGGTGCTCGACCGCAAGGCGATGGCGGCCCTGCGCGCCTTTGGCGCCCCGCTCGGCTTGGTCTGGGCCTACCAGCCGGACCCGCGGTTCAGCTCGGAGGCAGCGATGCGGCGCGGCGTGGTGAACCTGGGCGGCGAGTTCGGCGGCGCCGGGGCGGTCTCGATCACGGGCGTCAAGCTGGTCGAGCGCGGCGTCAACAACCTGCTGATCCATGCTGGCGTCATGGAGGGAAAGCTCGAGACGCCGGCCGAGCCGATGCGGTTGATCCAGGTGAGCGGGCGCGACGACTACGTCTACGCACCGGAGCCGGGCCTTTTCGAGCCTTTCGTGGAGCTGGGCGCGAGCGTCGCCGCCGGCCAGCCCTGCGGCCAAGTGGTCTTCCCGGACAACCCGGCCCGCGCCCCCGTGCCCTGCTATTTCCGCCGCGCCGGGTTGCTCGTGTGCAAGCGTCATCCCGGCCGCGTCGAGCGGGGCGATTGCGTCGCCCATCTCGCCAGCGACTGGCTGCCGGCTGCCTGAACAGCGCCGGCCGGTCGCCAGTTGCGGGACGGCGCGCGAGGCGGCAAGATCGCGAGCAATCCGCGCGCGACGCGGTGTGGGGAGATGGACCACGAAGGGAGACGTCACGTGAAACCGATTGCAAGATCCTGGTTGCGCCGCCTGGGGCTGGCCGCCGGCATTGCCGTCCTGGCCGCGCCCGCCATGGCTCAGACCACCATGAAGCTGGTCCCGCAGGCCGACCTCAAGCTGTTCGACCCGATCTCCACGACCGCGGCGATCTCGCAGAACCACGGGCTGATGATCTACGACGTGCTGTTCGCGCTCGACAGCAAGATGCAACCCAAGCCGCAGATGGTGCAGAGCTACACCTCCAGCGCCGACGGCATGAAATGGACCTTCGTGCTGCGCGACGGCCTGAAATGGCACGACGGCACGCCGGTGACGGCCAAGGACGTTGTCGCCTCGCTCAACCGCTGGAGCAAGCACACCGCACGCGGCGGCTACCTGATGATGCAGAGTGCCGAGTCGCTGGTGGCGAAGGACGACAAGACGGTCGAACTGACCTTCAAGGTCAAGTTCGGACCTGTGCTGCAGATGCTGGCCGACCCGTCGCTGCCGGTCTTCATCATGCGCGAGAAGGACGCGATGACCGATCCGTTCCAGCAGGTGACGGAGACGGTCGGCTCGGGCCCGTTCATCTTCGTCAAGGAGGAATGGGTCCCCGGAAGCAAGGTCGTCTACAAGAAGAACCCGAACTACGTGCCGCGCAACGAGCCGTCGGACGGCATGGCGGGCGGCAAGATCCCGAAGCTCGACCGCGTGGAATGGATCTACATCCCCGATACCAACACCGCCGTGCAGGCGCTGCTGGCCGGCGAGGTGGATGCGATCGAGCAGCCGCCATACGACCTGCTGCCGGCGATGCGCAAGGACAAGAACATCGTCGTGCGCGTGCTCGATCCGCTCGGCAAGATGGGGCATATCCGCCCCAACCATCTGCATCCGCCCTTCAACAACCTGAAGGCGCGCCAGGCTTTGCAGCTACTGGTCGACCAGAAGGAGTTCCTGGCGGCGATGGTGGGCAATCCCGAATTCGAGAAGGAATGCTACGCCATCTTCATGTGCGGCTCGCCGCTCGCCAGCGACAAGTACGGCGAGGAGTATCGCAAGCCCAACGTCGCCAAGGCCAAGCAGCTTTTCAAGGAGGCCGGCTACAACGGCGAGAAGATCGTCATCCTGCAGCCCACGGACCAGCAGCTGATCGGCACCATTGCGATGGTGATCGCGCAAAAGCTGACCGAGGCAGGCATCAACGTCGATCTGCAGGCGACCGACTGGTCGACGGTGATCAGCCGACGCGTCAAGCAGGACGCGCCCGGGCCGGGCTCGCCGGGCTGGAACATCTTCACCACCTGGTGGACGGGCATCCCGATGTCGAACCCGATCACCAACGCGCCGCTGGTGAGCACCTGCGACAAAAAGAACTGGTTCGGCTGGCCGTGCGACGAGGAGATGGAGAAGCTGCGCGCGGCCTATGTGGCGGCCGGCACGCCGACCGAGCAGAAGGCGGCGGCCGAGGCGCTGCAGAAGCGCTATTTCGAGTTCCTGCCATACATCAACACCGGGCAGTTCACTGCGCCGGTGGCCTATCGCAACACGCTGAAGGGCGTGCCCGATGCGCTGTTGCTGGTGGCCTGGAACATCGAGAAGACGAAGTAGGCGTTCGACGATCCGACGCCATCTTCGGGGGCGGCGCATCGCGCGCCGCCCCGACCTTTTCGGGGGGAAAGAATGTCCGACGATCTGGCGATGATGTCCGCGACCGAGATGTTGCGCCTGTTCCGCGCGAAGAAGCTGTCGCCGGTGGAGGTGACCAAAGCCACGCTCGACCGCATCCGCCGCCACGATTCCAAGGTCGTCGCCTTCCGCATGGTCGCGCCGAAGGAGGCGCTTGCCGCCGCGCGCGAGTCCGAGGCGCGCTGGATGAAGGGCAAGCCCAAGGGGCTGATCGACGGCGTGCCCACGACGATCAAGGACCAGTGGCTGACCAAGGGCTGGTCGACCCTGCGCGGCTCGCTGCTGACGGACAAGAAGGGGCCGTGGAACGAGGATTCGCCGCAGGTCGCACGGCTGCGCGAACACGGCGCTGTGCTCCTGGGCAAGACCACCATGCCCGAGCAGGGCTGGAAAGGCGTGACGGACTGCGCGCTGACCGGCATCTCGCTCAATCCCTGGAATCCCGCCAAGACCTGCGGCGGGTCGAGCGGCGGGGCGGCGATCGCCGCCGCCGCCGGCTTCGGCGCACTGAACCTGGGTTCGGACGGCGCAGGGTCGATCCGCATGCCGGCGGGGTTCTGCGGCGTGTTCGGGCTCAAGGGCACGTTCGCGCGCGTTCCGGCCTATCCCTACGGCACGCTTCCGATGTGCTCGCATTCCGGGCCATTGGTCCGCACCGTCGCGGACGGGGCGTTGATGTATACGGTGCTCACCGAGCCGGATCCGCGCGACTGGCTGGCCGTTCCCTACGATGCGCGCGATTACCGCGTGGGGCTCGAGGACGGCGTCAGGGGCCTGCGCGTCGCCTACAGCCGCAACCTGGGCTACGCCAAGGTCGACCGCGAAGTGGCAGCGATCGTCGACAAGGCGGCCAAGGTGTTCGAGGACCTGGGCGCGATCGTCGAGGAGAAGGACCCGGGCTTCAAGAACCCCTACGAGCCGTTCGTCGCGTATTACAACGCGGCCATCGCCGTCGCCTATGAGCGCGCGGGCGGCGACAAGGTCGCCAAGCACATGGATCCCGGCTATGTCCGCATGGCGATGCAGGGCAAGCGCTATACCGCCAAGGACCTGCTGGACGCCTGGGACGCGCGGCACAATCTGGGCCGGCACATGAACCTGTTCCACCAGCGCTACGACATCCTGCTGACCCCGCAGCTCGCGCTGGCCGCTTTCGACGCGGGCATCGAGTTCCCGAAGGGGCGCGGGATGAAAAGCTGGTTCGACTGGAGCCCCTTCACCTATCCCTTCAACTTCACGATGCAGCCCGCCGCGACCGTCCCCTGCGGGCTGACCCGCGCCGGCCTGCCGGTGGCGATCCAGGTGGTGACCGCGCGCTACCGCGAGGACTTGGCGTTCCGGGCGGCGCGGGCGTATGAATCCGTGCATCCCTTCCCGATGCCCGGCATCTCGAAGCTCGGCAGATCAGCGCGAGGAAGCAAACGATGAGAAAGGTCGGCGCCACCAGCTTGACCGCGGCCACCGCCGAGGACTGGGAGTTCGCGGTCGCCCAGGGCCGCCGGCGCTACATCGCCGATGCCGGCGTGGCCGCCTGAAGCTCCTGAAGGCGCAGAAGGACGAGCCGAGCAACGGCTGGCAGGTCAACAACTACGAGCACTCGCTGTCCGCCGCCACCAAGGCGCTGCGCAACGGCGAGGAGGAGGAATACGTGGTGGCCGTGCTGCTGCACGACCTGGCCCAGGACCTCGACCCGATGCGCCACGACCGCGTGGCCGGCACGCTGCTGAAGCCGTTCCTCAAGCCCGAGAACCACTGGATGGTCGCCAACCACCAGGTCTTCCAGCTCAGCTTCCGCACCCACTCGAAATTCGACACCAGGGCCTGCGAGAAGTTCCGCGGCCATCCCTTCTTCGAGCACACGCTACGCTTCTGCGACCTCTACGACCAGAGTTGCTTCGATCCCAAGGCCGAGCGCCTGCCGATCGAGACCTTCGAGCCGATGGTCCGCCGCGTCTTCGGCCGCGTGATGCAGCAGCGGATGGCGAGCTACCCGTAGCAGCATGTTTCAGCTCGGGCTGATCGGGCTCGGCGCGATCGGCCGCCAGGTGATCGCGGCGGCACGCGACGGCAAGCTGCCGGGCGTCGAGATCGCGGCGATCCTGGTGCGCAAGCCGCGGATCCCCGCCGAGGCCGACGTCACCAACGATCCCGAGCGCTTCTTTGCCCGGCGCCTGGACGCTGTGGTCGAGGGCGCGGGCCACCAGGCGGTGCGCGACCACGGCGAACGTGCGTTGAAGAGCGGCGCCGACCTGCTGATCACCTCCGTGGGCGCACTGACCGACGACGCTTTGCGTGAGCGCCTGATCGCCGCCGCCCGTGCGGCCAAGCGCCGGCTGATCCTGCCTTCGGCCGGCATCGGCTCGCTCGATATCCTGGCCGGCGCGGCCGTCGGCGGGCTCGATGCGGTCGAGATCGTGGTGCGCAAGCAGCCCGAGGCGTGGCTGGGCACCGAGGCCGAGGGGAAGATCGACCTCAAGAACCTGAAGACGCCCGTTACGATCTACGAGGGCCCGGCGCGCGACGGGGCGCGGCGCTTTCCGCAGAACGTCAACATCGCCGCCGCCACGGCGCTGGCCGGCATCGGGCTGGACCGCACGCGGCTGGTGATCGTGGCCGATCCCACGATCCGCACCCACGTCGTCGAGGTCCACGCGCGCGGCGCCTTCGGCAGGTACGATTTCGTCGAGAATGTGATCCCCACGGACGAGAATCCCAAGACCGGCAAGCTCGTGGGCATGGCGGTGGTCAAGGCGATCCGCCAGATCACCCAGCCGATGGTGGTGGGGCTGTAGTTGGGGATTCACCCTTCGACAAGCTCAGGACGAGGCTCTTCAGTTTGCCTTCTTTTCATCCTGAGCCGGTCGAGGGATGAGCCCATGCGCCACCGCTACCGCAAATGGCACGCGACGAGGTGCCCGTCGCGCTTGGCTTCCAGCTTCGGCTCCTCCGCCCGGCAGCGCGCCTCGGCATAGGGACAGCGGGTGTGGAAGCGGCAGCCCGTGGGCGGGCGGATCGGGCTCGGCACGTCGCCCGTGAGCAGCTTGCGCGCCTTCTTGATGCGCGGGTCGGGCGCGGGCACGGCGGCCAGCAGTGCCTCGGTATAGGGATGCAGCGGCTCGGCGAACAGCGCGTCGGTGGGCGCAATCTCGACGATCTTGCCCAGATACATCACCGCCACGCGGTGGCTGATGTGCTCGACCACCGCCAGGTCGTGGGCGATGAACAGGTAGGAAAGGCCCATCTGGCGCTGCAGGTCGATCAGCAGGTTGATGATCTGCGCCTGCACCGAGACGTCGAGCGCCGAGACCGGCTCGTCGCACACGATCAGGCTGGGGCCGGAGGCCAGCGCGCGGGCGATGCCGAGCCGCTGGCGCTGGCCGCCGGAGAACTCGTGCGGGTACTTGGCCATCGCCTCGGGCCTCAGGCCCACGCGCTGGAACAGCGCGGCCGTCCGCTCGCGGCGCTCGGCCGAACCGGCGAGGCCGAAATTCAGCATCGGCTCGGCGACGATGTCGCCCGCGGTCATCTGCGGGTTCAGCGAGGAATAGGGATCCTGGAAGATCACCTGCATGTCGCGCCGCACCGGGCGCAGCGCGGCCTTGTCGAGGCTCGAGATGTCGCGTCCGCGCAGCTTGATCGTGCCCGCGGTAGGCGCCAGCAGGCGCAGGATGGTCTTGCCTGCGGTCGACTTGCCGCAGCCGCTCTCGCCCACCAGGCCCAGCGTCTCGCCCGCGCCGAGATCGAAGCTGATGCCGTCGACCGCGTAGACCGTCTCGGCCTTGCGGCCGAGGAACCCGCCGCCGAGGCGGAAGTGCCGGGTCAGATCCCGCACCTCCAGGAGATTGCCGTTCGCGGCCTGCGTTGCCATGGCGCTCAGTCCCCCGCCGCGGCGAGGGCGACCCGCGCCTCGCCGGCGCGGTCGGAATGCCAGCAGGCGGCCGCATGGCCCGGCGCCTTCTGCTCGAAGGGCGGGAACTCGGCGCGGCACTTGTCGCTGGCCAGTGCGCAGCGCGGCGCGAAGGCGCAGCCCCTGGGCATGTCGATCAGCGAGGGAACCATGCCCGGTATCTCGGCAAGCCGCTCGCGCCGGGCGCGCCCGCCCTGGCTCAGCTTCGGCACCGAGCCCAAGAGCCCCACCGTGTAGGGATGGCGCGGCCGGTCGAACAGGGCTTCGACCGGCGCCTCCTCGACCTTGCGGCCCGCATACATGATCACCACGCGCTGCGCCATCTCGGCGATCACGCCCAGGTCGTGGGTGATCAGCACGATCGCCGTCCCAAGGCGCTGCTTCAGCTCCTGCATCAGCGCCAGGATTTGCGCCTGGATGGTGACGTCGAGCGCGGTGGTCGGCTCGTCGGCGATCAGCACCTTGGGGTTGCAGGCCAGCGCCATGGCGATCATCACGCGCTGGCGCATGCCGCCCGACAGCTCGTGCGGATACTGCGCGATGCGCCGCCGGGGCTCGGGAATGCGCACGAGGTCGAGCATCTCGACCGCGCGCTCGGTGGCCTGCTTGCCGGTCATGCCCTGGTGCAGCTTCAGGGTCTCGGTGATCTGCCAGCCGATCGTGAGCACGGGATTGAGGCTGGTCATCGGCTCCTGGAAGATCATCGAGATGTCATTGCCGCGCAGCTTGCGCATCGCGGCCTCGTCCAACGAGAGAAGGTCGGTACCGTCGAACGTGACGGTGCCGCCGACGATCCTCCCCGGCGGCTGCGGCACCAGCCGGAGGATCGACAGCGCCGTGATCGACTTGCCGCAGCCGCTCTCGCCCACCAGGCCCAGCGTCTCGCCGCGATCGAGGTCCCAGGACACGCCGTCCACCGCCTTCACCACGCCATCGCGGTTCTCGAACCAGGTCCGCAGATCGCGGACACTGAGTATGGGTTGGTCGGAATCGGCCATCGCTACAGCCGCCGTCGCATGCGCGGGTCTAGCATGTCGCGCAACCCGTCGCCGAGCAGGTTGACCGCCAGCACGGTCAAGGTCAGGAACAGGCCGGGGAAGCCGAGCAGCCAGAACGCCACCGACACGTATTGCCGGCCCTCCGCCATGATGTTGCCCCAGCTTGGGATCGAGGGCGGCGTGCCGGCGCCGAGGAAGCTCAAGATCGCCTCGAGGATCATCGCCGAGGCGCAGATATAGGTCGCCTGCACCACCAGCGGCGCCACGGCGTTGGGCAGGATGTGGCGCGCCAGCAGGCGATGGAAGCGCGTGCCGATCGCCTCCGCCGCCTCGACGAAGGGCTGCTCGCGCAGGCTCAAGACCACGCTGCGCACCAGCCGCACGATGCGCGGCACCTCGGGGATGACGATGGCGATGACCACCGTCTGCAGGCTCGCCTTGGTCAGCGCCATCAGCGCGATGGCGAGCAGGACGCCCGGCACTGCCATCAGCCCGTCCATGATCCGCATGACAACCGCGTCGACCCAGCGCACGAAGCCGGCGACCAGCCCGATCAGCGTACCGACGGTGGTCGCCAGCAGCGCGACCGCGATGCCGACCTGCAGCGACACGCGGCTGCCGTAGATCACGCGGCTGTAGATGTCGCGCCCCAGATGGTCGGTGCCGAACCAGTTGCGCGCGGACGGCGCGCGCAGCCTGAATACCGGGTTCATCCGCATCGGATCGACCGTCCACAGATACGGCGCCAGCACCGCCATCGCCACCAGCAGCAGCATGATCAGCATGCCCAGGCAGATCGTGGGATGGCGGCGGATCGCGGTGGCAAGAGCCGAGCGCTTCGGCCGCGCCCCGGGGATCGCCAGGCTGTCGGCGCTCATCGCGTCAGTACCGGATGCGCGGGTCGAGGACCGTGTAGATCAGGTCCACGGCCAGGTTGACCACGAGATAGATCAGCACGAACACCAGGATCACGCCCTGGATCACCGGGTAGTCGCGCCGCAGGATCGCGTCGACCGTCAGCCGCCCCAGGCCCGGAATGTTGAACACGCTCTCCGTCACCACCACCCCTCCCAGCAGCAGGGCGACGCCGATTCCGATCGTGGTCACGATCGGCACCGAGGCCGGCTTCAGCGCATGGATCAGCAGCACGGGCAATTGCGACAGGCCCTTGGCCTTCGCGGTGCGGATATAGTCCTGGTTCAGGACCTCGATCATGGTGGCGCGGGTCATGCGCGCGATCAGCGCCACGTAGACGATGCCCAGCGCCAGCGCCGGCAGGGTCAGGCTGACCAGGAACGGCCCGAAGCCCTGGGCGATCGGCGTGTAGCCCTGGACCGGCAGCCAATCGAGCCTGACCGCGAACACCCAGATCAGGAAATAGCCGAGGGCGAAGACCGGCACCGAGAAGCCGAGGACCGCAAAGCCCATCACGAGCCGGTCAACCCAGGTCCCGGCACGCCAGGCGGCGACGACGCCGATCGGCACCGCCACCACGATCGCGACCACCATCGTCAGGACGGTCAGCGCGATGGTCGGCTCGATGCGCTGGGCGATCAGCCGGCTGACCGGCAGGTTGGAGAAGATCGAGCTGCCGAGATCGCCCCGCACCAGCGCCCAGCCCCATTCGACGAACTGTTCGTGCAGCGGCCGGTCCAGGCCCAGACGGGCGCGGATGCGTTCGATATCCTGCGCCGAGGCCATGTCGCCGGCGATGATCGCGGCCGGATCGCCCGGCGAGACATGCAGCAGCAGGAATACGAACAGCGCCACCACCAGAATCACCGGAATGGCCGCCAGCAAGCGCCGTGCCAGATAGGCGTACATACCCGAAGCCCCCGTGGCCGCGACCGCGCGCATGCGGCCCGGACCCTGTTTTGCCCCCAACCTTAGGGGAGGATGCGGTGCCGCTCAACGGCGCATTGCGGCCGTGACGCGCAGCCATCGGGGGTGCTAGGGTCCGCGTCCCTTCCGTTCTCCGCGCCGGCAATGAACGCCCCGACAAAGCTCTACGACGCCTACATCTTCGACCTGGACGGCACGGTCTATCTGGGCGGCGCGCTGCTGCCCACGGCGGGCGAGACGATCCGCCGCCTGCGCGCGATGGGCAGGCGCACCGTGTTCCTCAGCAACAACCCCACCCACAGCCAGGCGGCCTATGTCGCCAAGCTGGCGAAGCTCGGCCTGCCGACGCCCGAGACGGATATCGTCACATCCACTATCGTCATGGTGGCGTTCCTGAAGGCGCACCACCCGGGCGCGCGGCTGTTCGTGGTCGGCGAGGAGCCGCTGATGCAGGCGCTGCGCGCGGCGGGTTTCGCGCTGGTGGACGACGCGAATCAGACCGATATCGTGATCGCCAGCTTCGACCGCAGCTTCGTCTATCGCAAGCTGCAGGTCGCCTTCGACGCGATCCGCAACGGGGCGCGGTTCCTCGCCACCAACCCCGACCGCTACTGCCCGGTGCCGGGCGGCGGCGAGCCGGACTGCGCGGCGATCATCGCGGCGATCGAGGCCTGCACGGACACGAAATGCGAGGCGGTGGTCGGCAAGCCCTCGCGCCACACGATCGACGCGGTGCTCGGCATCGTCGGGACCGGCGCGCGGAACTGCCTGATGGTCGGCGACCGGCTGGAAACCGACGTGAAGATGGGGCTGGACGCCGGCATGGACGCCGCGCTGGCGCTGACCGGGGCGACGACCGAGGCGATGCTCGCCGCATCCCCGGTCAAACCGACCTACGTGCTGAAGCAGCTAGGCGACCTGATCCCGAAATAGCGGTTCGTTTTTTCCTTTGGCGTCATGCCCGGCCACCGAGCCGGACATCCGCTCGTCGCCACGCGAGAGCATCGAAGTTGGCGTGGATGGCTGGGTCAAGCGCGGCCATGACGAAACGGAACGATGCGGCAACCCGACTTCAATGCCGGAAATGCCGCATGCCCGTGGCGACCATGGCAAGGCCGCGCTTGTCGGCTTCGGCGACCACCTCGGCGTCGCGCATCGAGCCGCCGGGCTGGATGAAGGCGGTCGCCCCCGCCTCGGCCGCGGCGATCAGCCCATCGGCGAAGGGAAAGAAGGCGTCCGAGGCCACGACCGAGCCTTGCGTAGCCGGCCGGCCGCTACCCGCGGCGCGGGCCGCGTCGGCCGACTTGATCGCGCCGATCCGCGCGGCGTCGACCCGGCTCATCTGCCCGGCCCCGATGCCCACGGTGGCGCCGCCCTTGGCATAGACGATCGCGTTGGACTTGGTGTGCTTGCACACCTTCCAGGCGAATAGCAGGTCGGCAAGCTCGGTCGGCGTCGGCGCGCGTTTGGACATCTGCTTCAGGTCGCCGGATGCGACCCGCCCGTTGTCGCGCGTCTGCACCAGGATTCCGCCGGCGAGCGACTTGAAGGTGAGACCCGCCGCGGCCGCCTCGGGCATTCCGCCCGTCACCAGCAGCCGCACATTGGCCTTCGCCGACAGTATCTTTCGCGCCGCCTCGTCCGCGTCCGGCGCAATGACCACCTCGACGAAGATCCTGGCGACCTGCTCGGCCGTAGCGGCGTCGAGCGGCCGGTTGCAGGCTACGATGCCGCCGAAGGCGCTCACGGGGTCGCAGTCGAACGCCTTCCGATAGGCTTCGGCCAGCGCATTGGCCTCGGCCACGCCGCACGGATTGGCGTGCTTGATGATGGCGATGGCCGGCCGATCGAACTCCGCCACCAGCTCGAAGGCCGCGTCGGTGTCGTTGAGGTTGTTGTAGCTGAGCTCCTTGCCTTGAAGCTGCCGCGCGGTCGCCAGGCCCGGCCGCGCGCGGTCGCCGGCGGTCAGCGCGCCGGTATAGAAGGCGGCCGCCTGGTGCGGGTTCTCGCCGTAGCGCAGGGTCTGCTTCAAGGCGCCGCCCAGCGCCAGGCGCGGGGGAAAGACCTCGCCCTGTCCCTCGGCGAACCAGGCGGCGATGGCGGCGTCGTAGGTGCCGGTGCGCGCATAGGCAACGCCCGCGAGGCGGCGGCGTAGCCGCAGGCTGGTCGCGCCGTTGTTGGCCTTCATCTCCGCGATCACCGCCGCATAGTCCTTTGGATCGGTCAGCACCGTCACGAAGTCGTGGTTCTTCGCCGCCGCGCGGATCTGCGCCGGGCCGCCGATGTCGATGTTCTCGATGCAGTCGTCGAACGAGGCGCCCTTCGCCACGGTCTGCTCGAACGGATAGAGGTTGACCGCCAGCAGGTCGATCGGCGGGATGGCGTGGTCCTGCATCGCCTTGACATGCTCGGGCGCGTCGCGCCTTCCGAGCAGCCCGCCGTGGATCTTCGGGTGCAGCGTCTTCACGCGCCCGTCCATGATCTCAGGGAAGCCGGTCAGCTCGGCGACCTCGCGCACCTTCAAGCCCGCCTCGCGCAGCGCCTTGGCCGTACCGCCGGTGGAGACCAACTCGACCCCCCGTTCCGCCAGGAACTTCGCGAGGTCGACCAGGCCGGTCTTGTCGAACACGGAGAGCAGCGCGCGCCTGATAGGCACGAGGTCGGGGGCGGTCATGGGCACTCTTGTGGTGGCGGGATGGAAGCGTGGATGAAGACGGGTGCGATCACCGCGCGGCCGAGGCGGCGCCGGCCAGGCGCACGCGGTCGCCGTCCGGTCGGTATTCGGGAACCAGGAGCTGCAGCATGTCGAGCGTGCGGTCCCCGCGCCTGCTCTGCGCGCATTCCGCCAGCTCGTCGAGCGCGCGGGCCAGCACGGCATGGTCGGTCGCGCGCGGCATCGCGAACAGGATGCCCGGATAGCGCGTGGGCTGCAGCTTCTCCGAGGCATGCAGCAGCGTTTCCGACAGCTTCTCGCCGGGGCGCAACCCGGTGAAGACGATCTTGATGTCGCGGTCGGGCTTGAGCCCCGCCAGCCGGATCATCTGGCGCGCTAGGTCGACCACCTTGACCGGCTCGCCCATGTCCAGCACCAGGATGCGGCCGGGATCGGCAGGGTCGTTGACGCCGAGCGCGGAGGCCTCGAGCACCAGTTCCACCGCCTCGCGCACCGTCATGAAGAAGCGCACGGCATCGGGATGGGTGACGGTCAGCGGGCCGCCCTGCGCCAGCTGGCGCTGGAACAACGGCACCACCGAGCCGCTCGACCCCAGCACGTTGCCGAAGCGCACGGTCACGAAGCGCGTGCCGCCGGGCCGGGCCCGCTCCACGCGATCGAGCGCCTGGCAATAGCCCTCGGCCAGGCGCTTGGTGGCGCCCATCACGCTGGTGGGATCGACCGCCTTGTCGGTGGAGATCATCACCATCGCCGCCACGCCGTGGCGGCGGCAGGCATCGGCGACGTTGCGCGTGCCGATGGTGTTGGTCAGCACCCCTTCCTCGGGATGCGCCTCGACGATCGGCACGTGCTTCAGCGCGGCGGCGTGAAACACCAGCTCCGGCTTGATGCCCAGCAGCGCCTGGTCCAGTCGCGCGCGGTCGCGCACGTCGGCGAGGATCGCCTCGCGCTCGACCTGCGGGAAGGACTGCGACAGTTCCAGGTCGATCGCGTAGAGCGCGTATTCGCCGTTGTCGATGAGCGCGAGATGCGACGGCCCGAAGGCAGCGATCTGGCGCGCGAGCTCGCCGCCGATCGTGCCGCCCGCGCCGGTCACCAGCACGCGTCGCCCCGCCACCAGCGCGCGCATGGCCTCGCGGTCGAGCACCCGGCGCGGCCGGCCCAGCAGATCCTCGATCGGAATCTGGGTCGGCTCCAGGCGCTGCGGCCCGATATCGTTCTTGAACTCGGTCAGGCGCGGCAATTGGCCGAGCGTCATGCCGAGCTGCTCGGCCGTGTCCAGAAGCTGGCGCAGCTTGTCCGGCTCGATGTTCGTCTTGGTGACGACCAGCCGCTGCGGCCGCCGCCCCCGCCGCTCCAGCTTCGCCGCCACCTGGGGGATCGAGTCGATGTCGCCCAACACGTCGACGTCGTGGATCCGCCTGCCGACGCGGTTGTCCTTGGTGTCGACCATGCCGACCACGCGATAGGCCGCGGCCGGATCGCGGTTCATGTCGCGGATGAACATCTCGGCCGCGTCGCTGGCGCCCACCAGCAGGACGGGCACGCGCGGCGTGCCGCTTTGCAGCAGATTGCCCAGGTGGCGGTCCTTGAAGACGCGATAGACGAACCGCGGCCCGCCGAGCAGGAACACCAGCACCATCCAGATGATTGCCGGCGTCGAGCGGGGCAAGCCCTGCAATCGCGTCATCACGAACAGGACGGCGACGAACACGACCACCGCGACCGACACGGCGCGCACGATCGCCCACAGATCGTCCATCGAGGCGTAGCGCCAGATGCCGCGGTAGAGACCCATGGTCGAGAAGACCACTGCCGAGACGGCGATGAACAGAAGGGTCCCGCCGACGAGCAGCTCGGGATGGATGTAGGTCCACATCTCGTCGCCGAGGCGCAGATAGAGCGCCAGCGGGAACGACGCCGCCGCCATGGCCAGGTCATGGGCATAGGCCACCGAGGTGCGGCTGAATCGCCGGATCAGCTGCCGGGTGAATCCCGCCATGTCGACCGTCACGCGCCTGTTGGGGCCTTTGGGGCCCGAGCTATACCACAAGCCGATGCGGGCGGCATGGGCTAGCGCCCCCAGCCATTGCGCCAGGCGGTCGCGACCGCCGACAGCGCCGTGTCGACATCCACCGGCGGTGTCCAGCCGAGTTCGCGCCTTATCGCCCGGTCGTCGACCGTCAAGGTGCCGGTAAGACGTTGGACCGCCCCGGCGATTCGCCGGACATTGCCCAGAGCCGGCAGAATCCCGACCGGCGCCGCCACCAGCCGTTCGGGCCGGCCGAGGGCATGCCTGAGACGACGGATCAGCTCGGAGGTGGACAGATCCTCGCCGTCCCGCAGCAAATAGCTCCGCCCCGCCGCGCGGGGATCGTCAATCGCACGGGTGATGGCGTCGATCAGATTGTCCTGGGCCAGGAGGCTGCGGCGATTGTCCAATTCGCCGAGCGGCAGCGGCAGGGGCGTGTCGCAAAGCTTCATCAGCGCGCGGAAATTGCCGCGCACGCCCGGACCGTAAACGAGCGGCGGACGCAGGATCACGGTTTCGATCCGCCCGTCGCCGCCCACTTCCTCCAGGATGCGCTCGCCTTCGAGCTTCGACTGGCCATAGGCGTCCGTCGGCGCCGGCGTGTCGTCGTCGCGATAGGGCGACCCGTCCGGCCGCCCGTCGCCCAAGGCCTTGACCGAGCTGATGTAAACCATCCGCCGCACGCCCTGGGCGACGCAGGCCTTTGCCAGCTTGCGCGTGCCGTAGGTGTTGACGTAGCGGAAGGCGTAAAGGGGACTTACCGCCCGTTCGCGCATGATATGCACGCGGGCGGCAAGATGGATCACCGTGTCCACGTCGGCGAGCTGGCCGGTCCAGTCGGTGGCAAGCCCGATATCCGGAATGACGCGCCGCTCGACCCCCGCCGGCAGCTTGGCCGAAGGGCGGCGAACGACGCCGACGACCCGCCGTCCCTGGCGGATCAAGTGGCGGCACAGCGCCGTGCCGATGAAACCGCTGGCGCCGGTCACGAGGATCGCGCCGTTCATCGCCGCCTCCGCGCCAGGTTGCCGAGCAAGAGGAACACCACCATCCCCCCCGCCACAACGGCCGCCACCTGTGCGGGCACGCTTGCCGCCGCCGCGGCCGCCGCCGCCGCCGCAACAAGAACGGCGTTCGCCGCCAGCACGCGCGTTGTCACCTGCGCATGCGCAAGACCGCCGGCAACCGCACGCTGGTAGAAATGGCTGCGATGCGCCTGCCAGACCCGCTCGCGGTTCAACACTCGGCGGACGAGCGTGATGGTGGCATCGGCCAGGAAATAGAGCGGCAGAATGATCGCCGCCGCGAACTGGCCGGCCTGGGCGAGTTCGAGCAGCAGCCAGCCGATCAGATAGCCAAGGGGCACGCTGCCGACATCGCCGAGGAAAATCCGGGCGGGCTGCCAGTTCCAGTAAAGGAATCCGACGGCCGCGCCGGCGAGCGCGATGGCCTTGGCCATGATCGGCCAGTCCAGGCCCGCCACGCCTGCCACGATGGCCGCGCCGATGCCGATGCTCGCCGCCTCGCCGCCGGCGATGCCGTCGATCCCGTCCATGAAATTGAACAGGTTGATGAACCAGATCCAGGCAAGCGCGATCACGGCCAGGTCGACCCAATCGGGCACGAGGTCGGCGAATATGTCGAAGCGGCCCGGCGCCATGGTCAGCACGACGACCACCGTCACGGCTTGGGCGGCGAGTCTGATCGCCACCGGCAGGCCGCTGCGGTCGTCGCCCCAGGAAAGAAGCGCCAGTCCGAGCGCGCCGGCGAGCACCACCGCCATGGTCGCCGGCCGTTGCGAGGACAGGGCGGCGATCAGCGCCCAGGCCGGCAGAATCACGCCGATGACAGCGATGCCGCCGCCGCGCGGGGTCGGCGTGGCGTGGCTGGAGCGTTCGTTCGGCCGGTCGAGGATCGACCGCCTGGCCAGCGCGCCGACGAGCTGGCGCGTGCCGGCCCAGCTGAGCCCCATCGCCAGCAGCCCGAGCCCGATCACCTGCAGATAGAGCATCACGGCTTTCGCCCCTCGCGCTGGAACGCCCAGCGCACGACGGTTTCGCCGCCTTCGCCGGTAGTGCCGCTCAGGACGATCTGCTGCGTGCGTTTCATGTCGCCGCCATGGCCGAAATAGACCGAATCGCCGAGCGCGATCGCCGCGCCGTCGACGCGCATGCGCCAGCCGCTGCCGGCGGGAAGGCGCAGCAGGGCGCCGCCGCCCTGCAGCAGCGAGGCCCGGACCTCGGGATGCAGATGGAAGCGGATCGCGTAGGCACGTCCGGCGGGGCCTTCGAGCGTATCCTCGCCGCGCAGATCCTCGCCGCCCGCCGCGAGATAGAGCCGGCGGCGATGCGCCAGGCCGAACCTGGCGGCGTAGAAGTTGTGGCGCGCCTCGGCCAGCACCGCGCCGTCGCGGTCCTCGCGGCGCGCCGCAACCGTGCCCCGCCAGCGCCCGAACCCGCCGCTGCGGCGGATCGGCACGCTGTTGGTGTCGGCGACGACCAGCGTGGAGTGCGCCGCGCTGGCCCGCTGCAAGTGCCGCCATTCGGCTTCCGCCGTCGGCGCCGCGCCCATGCTGACGATCATCCGCTCCTTGCCGACCGACATCTCGAAGGCGAGCGCGCTGGCATGGCCCCTTGCACCCATCCCGGCCGGCGGCGGCGCGCCGGCATCCATGATCACGACCGTGCGCCCGGCCTGCAGCCGCTCGTAGCCGGTCTGGGGCAGCCGCGCCGGCATGCCGGCGCGCGCGACGGCCTGGGCCAGCACCACGTCGATGCGCCAGCCCTCCTCCTCGTTGCCGTCGTGGAACAGCGCCATGCCGCCGTCGCCATGGCGCAGGAAGCGCACCACGCCCGCCAGCCGGTCGATGGCGGTCTGCAACGCATCGGGGATCGAGCGCCCCGCGGCGCCGAGCGCCGCGCGGATGTCGACGAGATGGCGCAGGGCCTCGACCTGGACTGCGGGCGATCGCGTGGCGTGGCCGCCGTCCGCCAGGAAGTCCTGCGCCAGTGCCCGTTGCAGGCGCTTCAAGCCCGGCGTCACGCGGTCGCCGTCGTCCGGCAGCGCAATGCCGCCGGCGATCATGACCTTGGCGACGACAAGCCGGTCGATCGGATCGCCGACCGCGTTGCCGATGCGGTCGAGATGGCGCAGCTGGCGCAAGAGCGCCCGGAAGTACCGCGCCCGCGTCTCGTCGTCGGCCGATCCGGCGACGAAGTCGTAGTGCCCGAGCCAGGCGGAAAGCCGCCGCGCCAGCACCGAAGGCCGCCAGGCCTGGGCGTTGAAGAAGCCGAAGCGCCGGCACCAGCCCGCCATCAGCTCGCGCGCCTGGCGGCGCGCGGCGCCTCCGCCCAGGGTGCGCAGATCGGCCAGCCACTGGAAGGAATGCAGTTCGTCCAGCCAGGGGCGCGGCGCGCCGGCGAGGTCCCAGATCGCCTCGCCCTCGGCCGCCAGGACGCTGTGCGCGAGGGGGAACGAGCCGGCGAGGATCGCGGCACCGCGGTCGGCGTCGCCGGGCCAGGGATCGGGCGGCGCCACCGTCAATTGGAACGCCGGCGCGCCGGAGAGCATGGCGCGGTAGAGGGGGCTGGCGAACAGCGGCAGGCGCAGCCGGTACCAGAGCTGCCCCATGCACTGGCCGAGCGGCCGCCCGGCGATCGCGAAGCTCATCGCGCCGGTCTCAGCCGCCGCGCAGCCGGCGGATATTGTCGGCATAGGCCGCCTCGCCGCCCTTGAAGGTCGCCGTGCCGGCCACCAGCACGGTAGCGCCCGCCTCGGTCGCCAGCCGCGCCGTTTCCGGCGTGATGCCGCCGTCGACCGACAGGTCGACCGGCCGACCCAGCGCGTCGATCCGCTGGCGCAGGCCGCGGATCTTGTCGAGCTGGCTCATGATGAAGCTCTGGCCGCCGAAGCCCGGGTTGACGCTCATCACCAGCACCATGTCGACCTCCCCCAGCACCTCGGCCACCGCCGCGATCGGCGTGCCGGGGTTGAGCGAGACGCCCGGCTTGCGGCCGAGCTGGCGGATCAGCTGGATCGAGCGGTGCAGATGCGGCCCGGCCTCGGGATGCACGGTGATGATGTCCGCCCCCGCCTCGGCGAAGGCCGGGATATAGGCGTCCACGGGCGCGATCATCAGATGCACGTCCAGCGGCTTTTTCGTGTGCGCGCGCAGGGCTTTGACGACCATCGGCCCGATCGTGATGTTGGGGACGTAGTGCCCGTCCATGACGTCCACATGGATATAGTCGGCGCCGGCGCGGTCGACCGCGCGCACCTCCTCGCCCAGCCGCGCGAAATCGGCCGAGAGTATCGACGGTGCAATCTTGACGGGCTGGGGCATGGGCGCCCTACCTAGCAGGGGGGAGGGGGGTGGGCAAGCGGGGGTTGGAAATGGCCCCCGGCGTTCATATGGGCGGCAAAGAATGGCGGAATTGCGCCATTCCTGGCTGAATCCCGGGCGCTGTGCCATGGTAGCCGGCAGGAGGCCCGCGCCTATGCCGGTGCTCGCGCTCGACCACGTTCAGCTCGCCATGCCTGCCGGCCGGGAGGACGCGGCCCGCGCATTCTACCAGGGGTTGCTCGGCATCCCGGAGCGGGCAAAGCCGCCGCCCCTGGCCCGGCGCGGCGGGTGCTGGTTCGAGCGCGGATCGCTCAAGGTCCATCTGGGCGTGGAGAAGGATTTCCGGCCGGCGCGCAAGGCGCACCCCGCCTTCATCGTCGAGGGCCTGCGGGCGATGGCCGGGCGCATCGCCGCGGCGGGTTTCCGCGTCATCGCGGACGAGCCCCTGGCCGGCTACGACCGGGTCTTCGTCGACGACCCGTTCGGCAACCGCATCGAACTGATGGAGGCGCTGTAGCCCGGATTTCTCAAACTGTCTCGGCTGATCCGCGGAGATTGTCGTTGTGGTT